>DULU01000117.1 GCA_012840225.1 Bacillota bacterium | reverse complement strand
GGATCTAAATAAGCTCCGCCTTCAGCCACCGTCTTAATAGCCCGGATCAGCTCCTCGCCACCGATATGCTTCAATATATATCCCGAAGCTCCGGCGGAGAAAGAGGCGAACATCGCCTCATCGTCCACATAAGATGTGAGCATTATCACTTTTAAAGCCGGGTAGCGTTCCCTAATGACCCGGCAGGCATCGATGCCGGAGCCGTCCGGCATGCGTACGTCCATCACTACGATTACCAGAGGGTGATCTTTATCCCTATGTTCGCCATTCTGACCTTCGACAACGATGGATGAGCGATCAAATCCGGTTAATTCTTCCACCAACTGCATCGCTTCTTTGCCTGATTCTGCTTCCCCGATCACGGTAATGCCCGGCATACGGGCAATCAGCGCCCGCAAGCCGATACGGACTACCTCATGATCGTCGGCGATGATCACCTGAACAGGGGGAGTATGAGCTTCGCTCAGCTGAGACGCCTCCTTTTGTTGTCCCCCCTTTCTTTTACATCGAGTGACAAATGTCCTGCCTGAATCAGGACAGATTGCGTAAATAATCGTAGGCAGATACTGGCATCTGTCCATAAGGTAGCTAAAACGCTATATTTATAATTTTATGTAATAATAGAGATGAAAGGTTAGATGCTATTATCATCCCCTTTTAAAGAATAAGGTTCTGTGTTGCCCGTCACATCCCTGTTATCGAGCAAATATGGCCCATGGAGTATACCTTTACCACCTGAGCGCATATCCTGCATTATGAGCCAAAACGATCGCTTCCCCCTATTCTCCGCCATCCCGGCCCGGCCTAGCAAATCCCCCCACAGCCGTTCTTTTTTACCGCCGAGTCCCCACAAGGGACTCACCCCTCCCATATGGAATGATGAGGGTAGGGAGGTAATGATGGATATGGCGGAACAGAAAATCTCCACCCCGCTCTCCATTTCGGAAGCCATCTCCTGGTACAGGCAAAATAAAGCCCTTTATGATCGGTTGGGTCAGACGGCGGCCGGCCTGATCGAGGAAGCCCTGGAGGAGGCCCACATTCCCTACCACAGCATCCTTTGGCGCACCAAGTCGGTGGAGAGTTATGAGAAAAAAGCCCTCACCCGCGGCTTCTTAAGACCCAGAGAGCAAATCCACGATATGTCGGGTATCAGGGTGATCACCTTCGTGCAAAGCGAGGCCAACGCCGTCTGCCGCACGGTGCAGAAGATATTTCATATCGCCGAGGTGGAAGATAAATCGGCCCAGCGGGGCAACAGCTTCGGCTACCGCTCCACCCACTTTCTGGCCTACCTGCGTAAGCAGCAGCTGAAAGAGCCGAAAGATTACGATCTGCTCAACTTGCCCTTTGAGATCCAGGTACGTACCCTGCTGCAGCATGCTTGGGCCGAGATCGAGCACGACCGCAACTACAAGTTTGAGGGCACCCTGCCGCCCGATCTGCAGCGGCGCTTCGCCATGTTAGCCGCAGTTTTAGAGCTGAGCGACCGGGAGTTCGATGCCATTGCCAAGGCTATCGACGAATACGTGGCCTCGATCAAGGCGCAGACGGCCAAGGGCATACTCGACATCCCCATCAACACCACTTCCTTGAGGGAGTACCTGCTCACCAGGTTCAAGGAGCTCATCCCTCTGCCCCTCAGCCCCCGGTTTGCCACGAGGCGGGACGCCGAGGAGATCGTGCGGGAGTTGCACGGCATGGGTATCGATACCCTGGCCAAGCTGGACAACATCATCCCGCCGGACTTTGTGGAAAAGGCCCAGAAGCACCTGGAACTCTCCACCCTGGCGGCCATAGTGAGGGACATTTTGATCATTCACGACGCCGATGCCTACTTTCGGGTCACGAGGCAGGAGCACTCCCAGCCCCTCACCCCCGATTCGCTGCAGCTGTTTAAAGCTTATAATCTGGACTCAGAGCTGATCAAACTGAAGGAGGCAGCCGTTACCCCGGAGGCATTTTGGAAAGAGATTGGGGAGGCGAAGGGGTAGTTCATAGATAGAGTAAAGTGCCGGCCGTAATCAAATAGAGGAGCTCATCGGGGCTGGAAGGCAAGCTAAAGGCTATTTGTCATTATACTTTTATACAGCCACAATTCAGCGGGATCTATCAGTCTGGTGTTATGCCACAATAACACAAACTCACCCTCAAAAAGCTTGCAGTGGTCTTTCAGCATAGTTATGTACTCCAGTGCGGCATCACCCGCACCCAGCCCCATATAATGACCGTCAATGACCGTACATTCCATAACGATGAGTGGTCGTTCCCTCAGCTTAAGGGGCTGTCCGGCCGCCAAGTCATATACCGGATATTCATAGCAGACACCACAACGAAAACCGGCATGATCGGCAAAAGTTAGTGTCGTATCGTAATCCACCCCTACGTCCGCCAAAATCCGGAATGTTGTTGGCGTTTCCCAGCGCAGAAAATGCTGCCTGCTCCCCCACAACTCCTGCGTTATGCCTTCTTGTGCGCAAACTTGCCTAAGCAGTGCATATTCTTTCTTCACTTGGTCGGGAGATAAATAACTACTGTAACTACAGTGCAGTCCCACTTTATGACCGCGTCTTTTTATTTTGCCAAGGTAGGTTCGAACGGCCGGATCGGTAATGCGATAATCACCGTCGAATTTTTCGTCAAGATGATCCGTCATGAAGAAAAAAGTGCTTTCCACTCCCATCAATTCGCTAATATCCATGATCAGCTCAAAGGTATTGAAGGGATCATAGGAAAGGTCTCCCCTTTGCACATGAAGCCAACGCCGGAATATAGACCAAAGCTCTGTATACTTTCCCTCCCGCCAAGCCTTCCCGGCCAGGTGTCTCGCTAACCTATACAAATTCATGTTCCGATAAAAAAAGGGGTCATCTACATCGTGAGTCGGCTGTATGCGAAACCGGCGCCGTCTACGCACCAATCCAGGCCAAAGATAACACAGGCAACCCCAGAGTATTTCCACATATTCGTTTACGATCGGCCGATCTATAAATCCCGCCGTGTACGACAAAGAGGCCGTAGCCGGAAACCGTTGATAGGCGTCCTGGGCCTTCTTTACACATTCCTCATAACGAGTCAGCATAAAGAAACTGGATCCGAGGATATCCACCCCTAGTTCGATTTGGTCTTCAGTGTACTTTACATAACGGGAGTTATCCATTTGCTGGCCATAAATGATAGGCACCTTCTCATGCACAGTTTTAACAGGAAATGGTAGGGTATGGACATCAAATTCAGCCAGCGGCAATGCCGGCAAAGAGGCCTCCCTTAGCCAGCGAGCTTGAGGCATGGCGAAAAATACATCGCATAGGTATAGTTGGCGTTCGTCGCCGGCGGTGATCAGAACGTCTTCTCTATCTTCAACCTCGACATCCACCGCCAAACCTAAAAATTCGCCGAATATCACGTCAATAATATAGCGGTGCTCATTCATATATAACGGCGGTATCTTAATTGTCAACATAACGCCACCACCCTATCCCATAGGCTTAAAACAGGAGACCTTTGCCGACCGTCTTCACCAGCATAGCCGCAGTCGCCAGTCCGGAAAGCATTAATGCCGGCCATAACAAACCGGAGTCGGCTCCACCAAGAACCTGCAATAGAAAGAGCGGCATGAGGCATATAACCGTGTAAGCAAGCGCGCGCAGGTTGGGACTGACTACCACGTCCCATAGCGAAGCCCGGATAACCCGACACATCCATGCCAAGAAAACTATCCGGCAACCGGCGCTGCCTATGGAAAAAAGAGCCACAGTGTACTCAACGCTGCCCAATTTCGTACCGGCGATAAGCGTAATCACCCGCACGATCACCAGCAAGGCTTCCAAAGCCATCCCCTGGGCCTGCTTTTCAAGGACCGTAGTAATATGGCTGATAGGCGAGGTAACAAAGAAGAAGTAAATCCAAGGGGCCATCCACTGGGCGAAAACACCGGCTCTTGCCCACTCCTCACCAAATACGAAGCCGAATAGCCGCGGTCCCAACAACACCATAAAGAACACGAACGGCATGGCCACCAGCGCCAGCTTGCCTTGTATCCCGGCCACCAAGTCTCCCAATCGTCCCTCGCGATGAGCTTGAGGCGCATGGGCCAGAAAAACCTGGGCAATGGCATGGCCGACTAAAGACACCGGCAAAGCGATAACTCTGTGGGTCAAGGAGTAGATCCCGGCTATGGCCGGAGAGAACAGGGCACTGAAGAGCATAGGCGGCAATTGCATACCGGAGGTGTTGAATAGAGCGCTCCAAGTGGAGTATAGCGGAAATTTGGCGTAGCGCTTGGCGGTGCTGATGATCTCCCGGCGTGTAACCCCACGGGTTGTGAAGCCTCCCTTTATTGCCGTGTTCCGGATGAGCTTATATGACCCCAAGCCTTGTCCGGTGATAAAACCTATTAACAGGGTGATTGGACCGAAGGCGGCACCGGCCAATTGTACTATCAGCCGGGCAATAATCTGCACGCACTGGGTTTTAGCGATAACACTGAAACCCTTCGCCCGTATCGCCCAGTAGCTCGCCACTTGGTACAAGCCGATTATGGCCACACCTATGGGAATAAACCATAAGTAATGCGCATATGCCGGTATTCCCAAAAGGAAAGCAATAGGCCTTCCCCACAGGGCCACCGTTACCGTGGTGAAAAATGCCGTCGCCATTACAACACATGATGACAATACGGCCACTGTCGAAGCTTCGTCGTCCGCCTTAGGTAAAGGAATGGCGAGTTCGTACCGGAAAGACGCGATAATGCTCACTACCGCCAGAATGGCGGATAATACTGAATAAATACCCATCTCTGTGGGCGAGTAGAGCCGGCTTAATACCGGTGACGCCAAGACCATCAAAAGTTGGGCAAAAGTGGCACCGCCAATGAGCTTTAAAACTCCTTGAGCCGGGCCTTTTTTTAGCATGGTGATTTGGAAGCGGTTTAATATGTCGGCTATCATTGTCCGGGTAACCCCACCCAAAGCGCTTTTATTTACCGATGTCGGCGAGAAAGTCGGTTATTTGTGGCAATTTTTATGAACCTTGATAGGGGTGTCACCGCCAGCCATAGATCGTAAAGGCTCATGTCCCATTTGGCCGGGGGCCAAAGCATGGCTTTGGCAGAGGCAATCAGTGACTCACTGTCGCGATTTCCAAGCACATAGCCGGCCTCCCGCAGCGGAAACACCATCTCAAGTGCCCGCTTCTGTCGGCGCTTTTTTATCGGCAGCCCCAAATGCAAACCGACCATTTCGGCAGCAAAGTGGTAATTACATCTGCTAGCCAAGGTGTATGAGGCCCAAAATTTAGGATTGATCTCCATCAAGGCATAGGAGCCCGGTCGGCGTTTTTTATATTCAACTAATGCCACCCCTCTGTCAAATCCCAGCGCATGTAATAACCTTGCCGAATCCTGCAATAAGACCGGATCCAAATAGGTCCTGATTCTGGTAGCACTTCCGCCGGTCCTGGGAACGGATCTGAGCTCCTCATGACCAAAGCTCAGCACGACATTGTGGTCATGGATGAGAAAAGCACAGCCTATCGTGGACTTATCACCGTCAATGTACTCCTGCACCAGCACCCGTCCATCGGTAGTGCGAGACTTTAGCTCTTCGTATTTGGGCAGAAGATCATCAGCGGTGTCAATTTTAGCGGTCAAATTCACTCCTGCTTCCAAGGAGCCTTTGAGAAACAAGGGAAAGCGAACCGTGGCGAGCGAAGCCATATCTAAATTTGCACCATTTGATCCGGAACTGCCAATCAGGATATGCCCGTACTCGGCTGGCGTATCTATGCCTATTCTGCGGGCTACCTCCAGCACCTTCGCTTTGTCTAAGCAGGTTTTCAGCACTTCTGTTGATGGCAGCCATGTGGCGCAGGCAGGCATGAGCGAACGCACTATATCAACGGCAGCTACTGAAGAATAGCCGACAGGAAGGATAAAATCCGGCCGGTATCTGCGAATCAGATGGAGCAACTCCTCTACATAGCCTTCGATGCTGTCGCTTTTCGTTACGGCACGCAGCGAAGGATATTTGGAACGCAGGAGGAAAGCGCGGGGACTTGATCCGACTCCCAGTATATCCACCGATAAACAGGATTTTAACTCACGAGCTATCTGGAGGGTATGAGTGTTAGAACCATCCAACAGCATAATGAGGGGCCGCCGGCCTAGCGCTGACAAAATACTCTGCCTCCTGCTGCCATCTGCCGTCGATAGGAATGAGATGTCGGCAGTTTTATCTTTTGACGGCTGTCGTCATTAAAATTTTCCGGGGTGATCAAATCAAAGCAAAGAACTGATGAACTCATCCAGATGACCGAATTGTTCTTCCCGTGATAACCCTCGCCCCACATCGACCGGCAGATCCACAATTGACCCATTCTCTTCTTTCTCTCTCAACCATGCTCTCAACCGGTCGGCTATTTTTGCCGGATCGGTGGCGACATAGCCGGCCCCCCGCTC
>DULU01000116.1 GCA_012840225.1 Bacillota bacterium | reverse complement strand
TTCCACTAGGGTCATGAGCCGCCATAAAACGTACCTTTCTTAAACTTTACCGCTTTTTATTTTCATCTACTCGCAGGCCGTCCAGCACTTGCTGTGGATAGACGCGCCAGTTTATGCCGTCACGGGCGGCTAAACCTTCTAGTGACGCCAGCAGATTTAATTCGGCAAAACCGAAAATGCGTTCGTCATCACCATATATCACATCAGGTGGATCGCCGGACACGGCCATGGTCATGACTTTGTCTTCCATTTCTGCCCATCTGACTACGGACCTTTCAATAGAATTTTCACCCGTTTTATTTTCCTTTGGCCGCATAATATTCGTTGAGCAAGGCATTAGCTTCGCGGGCAATACCTTCGGCTGCCGCCCGGGCGCTGATATCACCACGGCCAAACGGCGTCAGATACTTGTTATTGATGTCCTGCCAGGAAGAGATCGGTGGTGAATAAGGCATGCGGGCATAATCCATGGCCTCTACCCAAAGCAACTCATTGGCTGCCCGGGGATGATTGATGATCAATTCACGGGCATTGGGTATATAGCTGGGTAATGCTTGGGTGAAACGATCGATTGTGCCGGGTTTGGTGGAGATCTCAAGCAGATAACGTATCAGCTTCCAACTCTCATCGGCGTGTTTGCTGGTGGCGATGATACTGTAATAGTTGGAAATCAAGGAGGTGGCTTGCTGTGTTAACTTGGGCATATGCGCTAAGGCATATTCCATATTGGCAGGTGGATTGTAAAAACGGGTGGAAGGTAGCATGGCAGCGCGCCCTACTTCGAACTGCTTGGTGTAATTGTTGTCGGGAAGCGACGGATGCCCCGGTAATACGGCAATGCCATGCACGGAAGCCAAATCTTTCATGAATTGGAGGCCTTCGACAGCGGCCGGCTGCTCTACGATCACCTGGCGCAAATCCGCTGAGAATACATCGCCACCGTTTAGCCACACATATATAGGCCAGCGGTTATAATGAGTCCAGTTTTCATATGCATAGCCGTACTGCTCGGTATTGCTGCCGGCGCTTTGGCGGGTCATCTTTTTGGCTATGGCGATCAAATCATCCCAGGTCCAATTATGAGGAATGACTACTCCTGCTTGCGCCGTAAAGTTTTTGTTATAAAATAGTATAGCCGGAGAGACAGTCTGCGGCATGCCGAACAGTGCCGACTCTCTAATATAGCCTTCCACAGCGTTAGTGAAATAATTTGACATATTGAACGTCTCATCTTTACCGATAAAGTGATTAAGATCGGCATATAATCCGGCTGCGGCAGGAGCGGTATACCTACCGCTGGCTTCGTAGATAAAATCCACCTGTACCCCGCCGGCTAAAGCTACAACCAAAGTATCGGCGGTGCCGGGAACCATATCTATCTTTATGTGCGGGTTTAGCGCCTCATAGTCGGCAAATGCTTGCCGGTGAAAATTCAGCCAACCGGTATTGTTATATATCCACGCCGTCAGATGCACTTCCGCTCCCGAGGAGACCTGTACAACAGGACAGACAAGTATTACTGACAGTATATTAATTAACCAATATTTTCTCTTGCTATTATTGGTCATTTAATTCCTCCTTTTTTATTTTAATAGTTGACATTATAAAAGGGGTCCCTATGCTGTAATTCCTATCATCTGTGCTAAAAAGGATTGCGACACTGAATGGGTATATTTGATAGTTCAGAACGGTAACGTGATCGCTATTATGTAGGAATTTCTCTATATACCATGCCGGTAGAAGTAAATGAGCCCCTGGACGGTGCCCCGGGGCTCAGGATAAGGCAACAGAGAATGATAGTAACTGTCGCGGTTGCTAGACAGACCTTATTCACCGAAGATCAAAGTGGCGAAGCGGCTGGGATTATGGAAGCCACCATAGGTGGGATTCCAGCACAGCCACTGATCGCCGTCGGCGACCTGGTGACCGTTCAGGTTAATGCTCCACTCATCGCCGGGTTGGGGCGGCTCCACACCATAGTTGGCCCAAGGCAGAGCCAGCTCCACAATCCACTGGATGGCGGTCTTGTTCACTACATAATTGACCAGATGGCCGTTCTTCGCCTCCCCGGCATTATCCACGATGATCTGGAAGTCATTGTTGTTATAGATTTTGCCGGGTGGGAGGAGGAAAAGCTCTACCTCGTCATTGCTGGATACAGCGTTGCCAGTGACTAGGGCGGCAGGATTAGGAGAATAGTTTATGAATGCAACATAGAGAGCCGTATCATCATAAGCCACATAAGCTACCCGGGGGAACTGAGTGAGCTTGTCGCCGGTATGAGCCAGATCCACAACTACCTTCGCTCCGACTTGGCTGGCTTCCACCCAAGCTATGTCGTTGATCACGCCGTCAATGGTCGGGGCTGCGGACACTTTGGGCACGGTCAGCGATAGGTTCGGTGTCTGAGCCATGGCTACAAGTGACAACTGAAACACTACAACTAACGTCAATACCAACACTTTGCTAAACAGCTTCATATACACACCCTCCATATAGATAATATGGAAACCAGGCATGGTTTTACTTTTCTCCCAGAACCTGGTTCCCTATAACTATTTACTATATTAACCTATACTGAGTGTCACTTCAACATTAAGTTAGTAATTTGCAAGGAACTAGCGAGAAAGCAACGACTTTAGTCTATGGACGAATCGGTTTCCTGCCGCTTATGGTTGACAGTCGGTGATGGGTGGGGTAGAATTAGCTTTGTTCCAAGCTTTTTGCCGGAAAGGAAACATGGGCGCTTAGCTCAGTTGGTTAGAGCGCTTCCCTTACAAGGAAGAGGCCACAGGTTCGAGTCCCGTAGCGCCCACCAGCAGCATATGGAAAGCACCGCAAACCCCGCCGAAGAGGTGGGGCTTGCGCTTTGTTGATTACTTTTTCACCCCGAGGGCAGACTAAACGGCGGGGTGAGCCTTTTGCGCAGCATTTGGAAAGGCGCCGTCAGCTTCGGTTTGGTCAATATACCCGTCAAGCTATATGCCGCTACGCAAAACAAAAGCGTATCGTTTCACCAATTGCACCGCCAGTGTTTTACTCCCATACGCTACCTGAAACAGTGTCCCCACTGTCAGACAGAGGTGCCTCAGGAAGAGATTGTGCGTGGCTATGAATATGAAAGCGGACGTTTTGTGGTAATAGAAGAGGCGGATCTGGCAGAATTACCTTTGCCGACCACGAAAACCATCGAGATAATGGATTTCATCAATCTGGAGGAAATAGATCCGATTTATTTCGAGAAAAGTTATTACCTGGAGCCGGCAGAAGGGGCCCAGAAGCCTTATGCGCTGCTGCGGCTGGCCATGCAGCAATCAGGTAAAGCAGCGGTGGCCAAGGTAGCCTTACGGCACAGGGAAAGCCTGTGCGCCTTGCGGGTCTTCGGGAAAGCCTTAGCCTTGGCGACCATGCATTATGCCGATGAGATCAGACCGGTGGCCCAACTCGAGGGTATTGCCGAGGAGCCGGTTTTATCCGGCGCGGAGAAAGAGATGGCCCTGCGCCTGATAGAAAACCTGACCGCTGCCTTTGAGCCGGAGAAGTATACCGATCAGTATCGCACCGCTCTCCTGGAGTTGATCAGGAACAAAGCATCAGGGAAGCAAATACACGAAGCTCCTGCTATTGCTCCGGCTGCCGGTAAGGTGGTGGATCTCATGGCTGCCCTGGAAGCCAGCATTAAAGCGACGGCAGAGCAAAAGAAGAAAAAAGCGGCGCCCCGGTCGGCTCCAAAGCGGCGGACTGCCGTGGCTGCCGGAGCCATAAGCACAAATGGCAAGGCCAAGTAATGCCTCAGGTACCATGCCGGATTTTATCCCGCCCATGTTGGCGGTGACGGGCGAGTTGCCGGATACGGAGGATTTCCTCAACGAGCCGAAATGGGACGGCTTGCGCTGCCAGGCCTGGTTCAGAGACGGCGGCTTGCGTTTGCTGAGCCGCAACGGCAAAGAATTGCTCCCCAGATTTCCCGAACTATCCTGTTTGACAGGTCTGATCAAAGGGACGGATTGGATCATCGACGGAGAATTGATTGTCATCGGCGCAGGCGGCCTGCCTGATTTCGATCTGGTGAGAAACCGCAATATGACAAGCATCCCGGGACACATTGCCAAGCTGGCTGCTCAATACCCGGCCACTTTCGCCGCCTTCGATCTATTGTATCTTAATGGTGCGCCCATGCTGGCCCGTCCTCTTCGGGAAAGGAGGGAGATGCTGCATGGTCTCTTTGAGGAAAATCCCTGTCTGATCAAAACTCCCGGCCTGATCGGAAGCGGCAAAACCTTCTGGCAGATGCTGGCGAGGGATGGTTGGGAAGGTCTGGTGGCCAAAAGGTTGGATAGTCCCTATATTCCCGGAAAACGCAGCACCCACTGGATAAAGGTCAGAAATGTCAGGGAGATCGACTGTGTGGTCGGCGGCTTTATCGGCCAAGGGAGAGCCGAGTCGGCAGACGGCACGCTGCAAAGTTTGCTTCTTGGGCAATATACCGCCGGCGGTGAGTTGATCTACATCGGTCATGTAGGCACCGGCTTCAGCACCGCCGAGCGCCGTTCCCTGCTCAGGATCCTTCTGTCGCTCCGGCTCAAGTCGGGGGCCGGTCCCCTCCTCCTTCATGTGCCCCGGGAACACGCCAAAGATGCCGTCTGGGTGCAGCCAAATCTGGTCTGCAGTGTACAGTTTTTAACCTGGACCGGCGGCGGCCTTCTCCGTCACCCGGTATTCAAGGGTTGGCGCACAGACAAAGAACCCCACGAGTGTCGCCTGGAAGCCGATCATCCTCTGGTCCGGCAAGAAGGAGTGCTGCAGCCATGAAAATGAAAGCAGACAGGCATACAGTTTTGGTGGGCGGGAAGAGGCTTGAGCTGAGCCGCTTGAATAAGGTGCTTTGGCCGGAGGCGGGCCTCACCAAAGCCGATTTAATCGCCTACTACTGGCAAATCGCTCCGCGCCTTCTTCCTCATCTATATAAGCGTCCCCTCACCCTGACACGATATCCCGACGGCATCGAGGAAGGTATGTTCTACCAAAAAGACACCCCTTCATATGCTCCGGACTGGCTTAAAACCTACAGGGTTGTTTCCGATGACAGCCGGGAGATCAGGTATCTTCTGGCCGAGGATGAAGCCACTTTGGTCTGGCTGGCCAATCAGGCGGCCATCGAATTGCACCCCTGGATGTCGACCACTGATCATCCGGATTATCCGAGCTATGCGGTGGTTGATTTGGATCCGGCCACAGGGGCGGAATTCGGCGATGTCGTGGAAATTGCCGGGCTGGTGCGCGTGCTGTTGCAGGAGTTGGGCCTGAAGGGATACCCGAAATTGTCGGGAGCGAGCGGGATTCATATATATATCCCACTTTGGCCGCGCTATCCTTATCGCCTGACCAGCCGCTTTGTGGGGTACTTAGGCGAGCTGATCGTCAAAGCGTATCCGCAGAAAGCCACCAATGAACGCCTGGTGGCCAAAAGAGACGGCAAAGTGTATATCGACCATTTGCAGAATCTGCCCGGAAAAACCATAGTGGCGCCTTATGTGCCGCGCCCCTTGCCCCATGCTCCCGTTTCGGTGCCGGTGGAATGGGAGGAACTGATCGTCACCGGCAGCGGCAGAGGAGTGCAACCCCATGATTTCACTTTAGCCGATATAAAAGTGATACTCGCCCGCCCGCCGCTTTTTGAGCAAATGTATCAGGCACCTCAGAGCCTGGATAAAATAATGCCCCTCTTTGCCGCCGGCGAAAAAGAGGGGCAGAAGGTGCATTAGCGGAAGCGCCCGGCTTCCGGTCAGCGGTTGATCCCTCAGGTGGGGGCGGAGGCCGGGCATTCGCGGCAACCAGGCGGCATGGCTTTATCTGCCGTCGCTTTACCGCCTACATGGAAGCGATAGTTGCCGAACAATTCCTCCAGCTCTTTTCCCCCGCATGTGGGACAGACGATGTTGACTTTATCTTTCATGCTCGATTTGGCCGAGAATTCATGCCGGCACTTGCGGCAACGAAACTCATAAGTGGGCACCTCTTTACCTCCCAAGCGAAAACAGCCGTTTATATGCCTTATCTTCTCACAGTCCTTTAATTCTACCCATTTTGGGTGTATACCTTCCCCCGGTCTTAATAGATATAAAAAGGTGATACCAGTTGCGGATGGTTTTCTGGAGAGTGCATAAGAAAAAACGGCGCAACTATTCTCCCCCTTTCGCCGGCAGCCGCAAGAAAGCGACACGCCGTCCGCAGGCGGTGATTTTATGGATCGCACTGGTACCCATGCTTTTGGCCTATATGCACCTTCCATCGGCTTGGCCCATTTTGTCCACCATGCTTGATCCTGGACATGGAGGGATCGATCCTGGCGCCGTCGGCCGCGGCGGGCTGCAGGAGAAAACGATCACCCTGGACATCGCCGCCAAAGTGGCCGCCTTATTGGAACAACAAGGCGTGACGGCCCATATGACCCGCACCTCGGACTCCAGGTTGGCCGGCAGTCAGAGCAACGACCTCAGGGCCAGGGTGGAGTTCACCACCAGGCAGGGGGCCGATTTATTGGTATCTATACACGTCAACAGCTTCCATCTGAGATCGGTGCGCGGCCCGCGCACCTATTACCAGCCTGGTTCCGAACAAGGGCAAAAACTGGCCCAGTTCATTCAAGACAGGCTGAGGGAGGCCTGCGGCTGCGGACTGAAACAGCCCGTAGCGGAAGACCATTTCCTCACCCGGGAAACGCTCGTCCCGGCGGTCATTGTGGAGGTGGGTTATATCAGCAACGAGGAGGAGGAGCGGCTTCTCAGCCAGGACAGCTATCGCAGCCTCCTGGCTGAAGCCATCACGCAAGGGATCCTGGATTACATAGCGGCTGCTTCCTGATAATTGCCGGACGACCGGGACAGCAGAAATGCGCTATTTTGGGCTGCCGTCTTTTTGCGGAGCCGCCTCCAGCCAGTTTTTCAGCATGGCATCCAAGGCGGCGGTGCTATCCAATCCCCGGTTGAACAGAGTGCGGCATTCTTCCACTAAAGCGGCAACTTGTTGCATGCAGGCGGCCGCTTCTTTATGCCAGGCCAGCAGTTGCTGTTTTTCCGCCTCCATCTTTTTCCGGGCTTCGGCGATGATTTCCTCGGCCTCCCGGCGAGCTTTGGCCAATATTTCCTCAGCTTGGGCCGTCGCTGCCTGGTCCGGCTGGGTGGCGACTTTGGCTCCGGCTTGTTTTAAGGCCATGTTTTCCTGGGCCAGTGCTTCATATTCCACAACCACCCGGCGGAGGAACTCATCCACCTGAACAGGATTATAACCGCGCAGGACGCGGCGGAATTCGGTATGCAATATGTCTCTTGGCTTAAGCAAGACGACGATTCCTCCCGCTGACGAATAATCAGGCTAATACATACGAGTCAACAGCAGAACAGTACGGCCTTTACGCGTTTCTCCCCTTACTTCGTCAATGTTGACCCGTCCCCTGCCGCGCATAGAGATCACGTCACCAGCCTTTACTGGCGCCGCCGGATCAAAGGTCTGGCGCCAGTTCAGCTTGACTTGCCCGGCCTTTATTTCTCTGGCCATTTTGGTGCGGGATGTGCCGAAACCATAGGCAGCCACGGCATCGAGCCGCAGAGAGGCTACCGTGGTCTGCATCTCTTTTACCCGTGCCGGCTGCACGGCCAGCTGCTCCAGATCGATCTCCTGCACTATCACAGGGTAGCGATTGACCTTGTTCAGATGCGAGAGCACCGCCGGCAGCACTTCCTGAGCCAATATTACCTGGCAGCCGGCGGAGGTAAGGAACAAATCCCCTACCTTTTCCCTTTTCAAGCCTATGCCCAGCACGGCGCCCAGGTAATCATGATGCGCCGGTTTCGGATTATCGGCCGGTTCGACCGGGGCGATTTCCACCGCACCAAGCGGGGGCGACAGAAACTCCGTCATGTAATAATGGGGATATATCAACAGGCGTTGCCGTTCGGCTTGGGCATAGCCGCCATAGGCTTTATAGGACACCTGAGGTATGGCGCCAAGCAAGCCTGTGGCGATCTGCAGGCTTTTAGGATCATAAAAATCGGTGGCCTGCGGTTCGCTTTTGGCCAGAGCTTTCTCCACTACGTCCAAGAGGCGGCCGGCAAGTAGCCTCTCCTCATCATCAACCAGATGAGCGGTGAGACGACGGCGATCTATCTCCACTAGGCTCCTCCTAGCAATATCTGTAGTTATTCGGAAACCGCCTATCAAAATCGACGTGGGGGGTATCCCTCATTTGGATGCCTACCTCAAGGCGACGGACATCCGTTGAACGTTCACTCAAACGCAGCTTGGTGGATCGTCACTTAGAAGCCTGTCGGGTTCGGCGTAAGCATCAGTGTGTCTTTGGCTCCAGCCCCCGAACCTGGTTCATCCTTCGCCTACGGTTACCCGCAGGTTTCGTCACCCGGGTTGGCCCTTCCATATCTCGGTCATCCCGAGTTTCCGAAAGGGTTATATCTATCAATCAAGTTCCTATTAAAGCCCCATGGCGGCGAATAGGCTGGCGATAATATCAGTCACTTTAGGAAGCAGCCAGAACACCAGCAGAGGCGAGAAGTCGATACCGCCGATGGGCGGAATGATGCGCCGGGCCGGGGCCAGCACCGGCTCTGTGAGGCGATAAAGCCAGAGCACTGCCGGATGGGGGCGCCAGGAGCGCATCGGTACCCAGGAGAGTATCACCCTGATCAAGATCAGCAAGCTATATAACTCTCCGGCCAAGTGAATCAATCCTGATAGTCCTAACGATCTATACAAATTGGTTTTTCAACTCCTTGGCTCTGGCTGAGGCCGCCAGCACCGCCTTGGTGAGGGCGGCACGGAAGGCCTGTTCTTCCAGGGCCAGCAAACCGGCGGCGGTAGTTCCTGCCGGGGTGGTCACCTCATCCCGCAGTTGCGCCACATGTTTCCCTTCCGCGGCCAGAACCAGGCGCGCCGCTCCCAAAACAGTCTGGGCCGCCAGGTCGCGGGCCACGGCCGCCGGCAAGCCAGCTTGAATGCCACCGCTGATCAGCCCTTCTATAAACAAAAAAACATATGCCGGACCCGATCCGGATAGACCGGTCACCGCATCCAGCAGCGTTTCAGGTACCAGGTGCGCTATGCCGACGGCACGGAACAGGCGCAAGGCCGTCTCTTTCTGGGCGACCGTCACCTTTTTTCCGGCACTCAGCCCGGTAGCCGCCTCCATTATGGTGCAGGGCGTGTTGGGCATAGCCCTGATCACGGCGGCATCCTCACCCAAGCCGGTTTCCAGCTTGGAGAGTGGTATGCCGGCGGCAATGGAAATTACCAGGGAACCGGCAGGCAGGACCTTCTTCAGCTCAGGCAGCAAGGCGCCGACCGTGTAAGGTTTCACGGCGATCACCACTATCTCGGCTCCGGGGATCGCCTCCGCCAGAGAGTCGGTCACGGTGACGCCCAATTGCTCCTGGACCACCCGGCGCCGCTGGGGATCGACATCCACCGCCACAATATTTTCAGGACGCAAAAGGCCCGACTTGATCCACCCGCTCATCAGCGCGGTGCCCATGGTACCGGCGCCGATCACTGCAGTTGCTGCAGATAGGCTCACAATTCATCTTCCTCCCAGTTGTGCTGTAAATCGGCATCAATGGCGACATTCGGCGGGGCGAAAAGAAAGATACCCTCGCTTACCCTTTGCACCTGGCCGTCTATGGCATAAGTGGTGCCGCTGACGAAATCGATGATGCGCTTGGACAGCTCCTTGTCCACTCCTTCCACGGAAATAAGCACAGGACGGCGCTGCTTCAGATGATCACAGATTTCCTGCACATCTTCAAACCTGACCGGTTCCAGGATAGAGATGCGCCAGCGTGCCTGCAGGTGGTCTGCAGTGGTTCTGGTGACCGGCCCGGCTGTCGTCTGGTGGCGGCGAGTGGTGCTCTCCCGAGGCGGAAAGCTGACCAGCCGCCCGCTGCGGGGAGACGGGGTTTCCTCATCTAAGCCGGAACGGGATTTGACCGGCTCCTTTTCTTCCGCCGCTGCAGCTACTTCCTCCTCTTCTTCCTCATCGTTACGAATTCCCATAAAGTGCAACACTTTATCCAGGAAACGCTCGCCCATTGATACCCCCCTCTCTATGCCGGATTCATCTGCCGCATGCCGAATATGGCGGTGCCGATCCTCACATGAGTGGCCCCTTCCTCTACGGCGACGGTATAATCGCCGCTCATGCCCATTGACAATATGTTTAGTGGGGCATGCGGCAGACCAAGTTGCCGCAGATCATCTCTCAGCTGCCGTAAAGTGCGAAAGACCGGCCTGGTCTCTTCCGGATTATCGGTCAGCGGAGCAATGGTCATCAAACCCTCAAGTTCCAGGCCGACCTGGATGATAAATCTTGCCAGCCGGCGGGCTTCCGCTATGGGGATCCCGTGTTTGGTTGACTCGCCCGTCACGTTCACCTGCATCAGTACCGGTAGCCGCTGATCGGTGGTACCGGTGGCACGGGCTAAAGCTTCGACCAGCGCAGGCCTGTCCACAGAGTGTATTAAAGAGAAGAGCGACAAAGCTTTTTTCACTTTATTGGTCTGGAGACTCCCCACCAGGTGCCACTTAATCTCTTTCGGCAGGTAGGGTATCTTTTGGGCCGCCTCTTGCACTCTGTTTTCGCCGAACTCGCTCAGACCGCACTCCCAGGCCACCTTGATGCGGGCTATATCTACTGTTTTGCTTACCGCCACGATGTGCACTTCTTCAGGCCGGCGACCGACCCTTTCACAAGCCTCGGCGATCGTCTGCCTGACGGAAGCAATGTTCTTCGTCAAGATTTCATGCTCTGCCGACATCTCTTATTGCCCCTTTTCTGCCATTCCTAGTTTCGGCACGGGCGGTCTGGCTCCTTCCTCCACCCCCAACCCCCAGGCAGCAAACTACCACGGCAACAGGTAGCGCCGTATTTTTTCCGGCTTCAGCACCACCCGCGCCCCGGGGGGAATATCGCTCACAATGACCGTATCTTCACTGCGTTTCAGCACCTGCACTTTATAGAAGACCGGACGGCCGTCCACCAGGAGGTAGACACCTTCCGAGCTGCCGGCTTTAGTCAGGCAGCGGGCCGGGAGGGATAACCCGCTGGTCTCCTGGATGGTCAAATCCAGATCCAGATAGCGGAGGTGCAAAAAAGCGGGCAGGAATGCCGAAGTTTTCAACAGCACCTTTTGCCCGGACGATGTCGGCACCACTTCCATCACCGTCAGCTGCAGCGAGCGCTCCGCCAGGCGCATAGCCAGATTCATCCCCGGTTTCAGCTGCCCGGTGCCTTTCAGGGAGGCGTAAAAATAAATAGTGTGATTGTCCACCAGGCGGAAAACAGCCTGATCCTCTTTGGTTTTCTCGTTGTCGGCCAGTTCCCTGACAACCGGCTGCCGAACCGCTTCCCAGACCTCATCAGGTCGCATGGCCGGGTGCAGGAATTCCAGACCGTCGAAGCGGTAGCTGACCAGCCCGGCGGCGGGGGCGGCCAAAGCCTCGAAAACCTTGCCGTCTTCCCCCACAACCTCGCAGACCAGCTCACCGGCTCGCACCCTCTCCCCTTCCGCCACCCGCCGGCGCAACCGGCCAGCGCTTTGGCTCTTCACCGTGGTCTCCACTCTCACCGCCACCGCTTCACCTTGCCAGCGCTCGCCGCTGGTGATCTCCACGGCGGTCACGGTTCTGATCAGGCGTACGGAAAGCCAGCGGTAGACACTCAGCCCCGCCAACAACACGATCACCAAAAGAAGAGCTGCTCCGAGATAAACCCACCAAGGCACCGGAGCACGCCGACGGAAATGTCGCCCGGCCCGGCCGGGAGGCTGATTTATGTGCCTCTTGAGAGACATCGCATCTCACATATTCAACAGACTGTATATAATGGTAAACAACCCGACCAGCCAAGTGTAATAGGAAAAAAAGATCAGCCGGCCGCGCTGCACCAGATGCAATAAGAGCCGGATGGCCAGGTAGCCGGTGATGGCGGAAATGACCACGCCGAAAAGGAGGACGCTCAGAGGCATACCGATTTCACCGGTCAATATGACCGGCAACTCCAGAACGGCGGCGCCGGCAATGGCCGGGATGGCCAGCAAAAAGGCATACCTGGCGGCGGTTTCCTTTTCCAGTCCCCGCAAGAGCCCGCTGCTTAACGTGGTTCCCGAGCGGGAAAGACCGGGCATGAGGGCGAACGCCTGGGCGACGCCTATCAGCAAAGCATCGGTGACGGAGATGGAATTGAGCATTCTCTGCCCACCGGAAAGCCTCTCGGCGACAAACAATAAGGTACCGGTGACCACCAGCATCAGGCCGGTGCATATTAAAGTTTCGAACAAAGCGCTGATGGCATCTTTTAAGAGGAGACCGATCACGGCGGCGGGAATGGTACCGATCACGACCATAAGCATCAGGCGCCGGCCGGCAGAGGCCTCGGCGCTCTTGCTGGTGGTCAGACCTTGCAGGATGATACCGACTTCCCGGCGCATGGCGATCAGGATGGCCAGCAATGTGCCCAAATGTACGGCAATGTCGAAAGTCAGATTGTTGGCTAAACCTAACAGGTGGTGGCCGATGACCAAATGTCCGGAACTGGAAACAGGCAAAAACTCAGTGAGACCTTGCAGTGCACCCAGTAGGAAAGCTGATAAATAATCCAAAATAAAAGCCCTCCACGCCGGCAGCCGGTGTTTATTCTGCCTTATCTTTCACGCCGGCCGCTCATCTTCCTGCTATAATGGAGGGCAATTCTCATTTTCCCGGCGGAAGGAGCTACATGGCCAAGTAGCCCTCCGGGGTGTGCAGGATCTGCAGCACTTCTTCTATCTTACCCGTCAAAGCGTTGACATAGACGGCCAGAAAAGCGTCGGCCATCCGCCCCTTGATCTCATAGGTGAGCACCTCATCCAAGGTGGGCAAGGGGATCAAAGCCAACTGGGGCGGGGCGATGGGAGTTAATACCTCTTCGACCACCGCCAAAGCCTGATCGGCCGTTATCTTGGGCGTGGGCAGGCGGCGTTCATGATGCTGCATCAGGTAGCCCATGGCTTCATAGCCGATGATGCTGCCGTCATCCACGGCCACCGAAACCTTGATCAGATCGGGATAGATGATGGCGTTGTCGGAAAGCGGAGCGAAGGGGATGACCGCTTGCCCGTCGGCCAGAGAAGCATAGGTGGGGACAATATGGGCGAACCCTTGCGAGACCAGGAATTCTTTTGCCGCTTTTGCCGCTTCTTCCAGATCTAGCTTCTGCTCCCCCACCTGGCGCATGGCCATCATCCAGACCACATGCCCGCCCTTGCGGCTGATATCCAACCGGGCTAACTCCTCATTACGCCCGGGGCGCCGGACCTTGACCTGATAGGCCGGAATGTCGCCTTCCACCTCCCCGATCACTTCCGCCACCAACTCTTCGCCCAAACCGGCCGCGGCCATGAATTTTACGGCTATATGTTCCGCCTCTCCCTCACCGATAGGCTCTCCGGTCAATCCTTTCGGTTTTTGCTGGAGGATATGATCGGAAAACGGGCCGTCATAAATGATGGTGGGAAATTCGATGGCCTGCTTCTCCAGGCGCACCATATCGTTGTCGGCGATCTCCTTGGATTTCCGGCGCAACAGCGTGTTGGTGCCTTGCTGCAGCTCTTCCCAGGGCATTTGCCCGCCGGCCACTTTGGCCTGGATTTCCTTAAGCGCCTGGTTGAGCAGGGCCGCTTCCTTACGGAATTCGAAGAGATCCTGGCGCTCCTTGTCGGTTAACCCCATTCCGGCAGCGATCTTCTTACCGGCGGCAAAGCCGAAATCACCTACCTGGGTTAGAAATTTGCTGGTGCGCATGAGAGTGCCCTGCAGCACCGGCAACTGGGTGATATGGGCCTGAGCGGAGAAGGCTTGACGCCAGATATCGGAAAATATGGACATAGCCATCTCACTTTGGTTACTACCGGTAGCTGCCACCAAAAGACCCTTGGTCAGAAGCACTTCCACATTTTCCACATGCCCCACCGCCTCAAAGAATCTTTCCTGGTATTGGGCGGCGAGTTGGCGCTCTGTGGCCAGTCTTTCCCTGTACTGCGCCATGCCCCAGATTCCCGCCATGACGGCGACCAGAAGGCCGGCCACTAACAGTTTCGGCTGCTTTTTCTCCATGATACCGGGAGCCCCCTTAATATTGAATCTCTATTTGGCGAAAACATGGTTGCCGATGCGGGTGACGATGGGCCTGCTCCATATCCAGGAACTGACCGCTTTGGCCGGATTCCAGAAGAAGAGACAGCCATAGGTGGGATCCCAACCGTCCAAAGCCTGGCGGGCGGCGTTAATCGCCTGCTGGCTTGGGGTACGGCGCCAGATCAGCCCGTTGCTCACCGACTCAAAGGCATGAGGCTGGAAGATGACCCCGCTTAAGGTGTTGGGAAATGATGGGTGGCGAACCCGGTTCAAAATAACGGAGGCCACAGCCACCTGCCCGGTATGTGGTTCGCCCTCCGCTTCCGCCGCCACCACCCGGGAAAGCAGGTTCAGGTCTTCGCTGCGATTGTAGCTGACGGTCGTGGCTGTCGCCTGGGCGGTGGTGGTAGTGCCCGAAGGCAAACCCACGGCATTCAGGGTGGCCGGACCGGCCACACCGTCCACCTTCAGCCCGTTGCGGCTTTGGAACAGGCGCACGGCCTGGGTGGTCTGGGGACCGTAGACGCCGTCTATGGGGCCGGTGTAATAACCCCAGGCCTTCAGGCGGGTTTGCAGGTTTCTTACAGTGGTGCCTTGGCTTCCCGGCCATAGGGTGATGGTCTCTTCCACCTGGCCGTCCTCCCGGCTCTCACTGCCCGGAGCCGGCCACAGGCTCAAAAGGCCGGGTACGACGACAAGGGTGAGAATCAGGGCGATGAGCAGGCTGCCGAATTTTTTTATATAAGCCATATGGTGCCGGTGCGCTCCTTCCGTTCTTTTTTAATATTCTTTCCTGCTCTTCCGTAGGTATGCAGTACTAGGAATCAAGCACCATTCGGCTTCATACGCCATAGAATACTAGCGACTGTGAGCAGCCCGTGCCGTGGGTTCCAACGACTCCGGCAGGGGGCAATCCATAAAGGAGGGAAAGGCAACCCATGGCTAAAAGCAGCAGCATCGGCCTGAATTACTGGCAGCGCAATGCGCGGTCCAGCCAGCTGCCGCCCATCGGGGGCTCGGAGATTGAGGAGTATCGTCCCGAGTGCATTGTGACGGAGAAAGTGTATGACGAGTGCACGGTGTGTGAATGCCCCACATTCCGCTTTATGGGGTTGGAGCCGGCACCGGCCAACGTGGTATCCTGCGAGGTTAAGGATGTGCGGATCGTCCCCGATCCCAGCATACCCCGCGACGGCGAAGTGGAGTTCACTCTGGAATGGGATCAGGAAGTGGTGTACACGGACGCCGAGGGATACGATCATGTCGTGTGCCGCACCTTCCGATTCAAAAAGCGGATCAGGTTGCGTGGCGCCCGTGTGGGCATGAACCTGCGGTTTTTCCATCTCGTCCGCTGCCTGAACTGTCGGGTGCGCGAGACGGCGGAACCTAATCGTGAGGACTTCATTGAGTGCGAAGTTGGTCTGTTCATCGTGGTTAAGGTGACCTTTACCGTTCAGTTGGAGATCGAGAGAGCTCGCTTCTGCCCGCAGCCGCCCGAATGTGTGCAGGTGTCGCCGATTGGTTGTCCGGAATGGGCCGATCTGTGCGAGCGCGGGGAGTTCTGGCCGCCGTTCCCGCCGCAGATCGACTGAGAGTACCAGGCCAAAAAGCCGAGGCGGAGGTGATCCCCTCCGCCTCCGGATTTTTGGCGGCTGCTATTTTTGCAGCGATTGAGTTTGTTTGCTGCGATTGAGCAGCTTTAGTCCCGTCGTCTCAGGAAAATCTGGGAGACATAGGTTTTACCGTTCTTATTGAGCACGGCTACTCCCATTTCCCTGTATGCCGAGCATATAATGTTGCTTCTGTGGTCGGGACTGTCCATGAAAGCCTCATGGTTTTTCTTCACCGTGGACATGATGCCGATGTTTTCTCCCCAGAACCGGTAATTAATACCAGCAGATACCAGCATGTCCAGCGGCGAACCATATGGAGGAATGACGTGAGTTCTGATCACTTCCCAGGAGAGGCCAACCATGGCATTCACCCGCAACCTGGCCAAGCGGACCAGTTCCATGTTAATCTCAAGCGGGACTAGTCCTCTGGCTTGGCGTTCGGCATTGACCAGGCGGAAGGAAAGCTCCTCCTCCTCGGTTAAGCCGCTGATGGGGGTCGGTGCCGGATCGTCACCTTTATCTCCGGTTTTGTTCCCCGGCTCAGGATTCGCGGCCGGCGGATTCGGCTGGGTGGGGAGCTTTGGCCAACCCCAGTATGTGCCGTCGCCCGGGAAGTAACTCCAGCTGCCGGCCTCGGCGGCGACCATGCCGGCCAGGGCCAGAATTAAAGCAAAGAACAGTATCGACCTTTTTCCAGTCATCGCTATTTCGACGCTCCTTTCTCTTAGGGACCAGATGAATATAGGCCGTATAGAAAAGATTCTCTGAATTTACATTATCTCCTATGAATGGTAGCAATTACCATTATGTGGTCGGAGCGGCAGAGGGCGGCGATTGCCGCGCTCTTGGGCATGAGAGGCGCTTTTCCTGAATAGTAATGGACAGGAAGTAGTCTACCCAGCGTTATCATAAGGAGGAGCATGGCCATGGAGCAGACAGCAGAGCCCATCTGGTCCAGGCAAATCGAGATAGTCCTGCAGGGCGGCGGACCGCTGCGTGGGGCCACTCATGTGGTGGAAATTCGCACTGAGGCCGGTCAATGCGAGGCCAGCCTGCGCCATGACAAAATAATCGTCAAAGGTAGTCTGAAAGTTTATTTATACTACATGAGTTTTGGTTCGGTAAAAGTGCGGGGGCAAGGTCTGGAAGTCCCATTTCATACGGAGATCGCCGCCCCGGCCGGAGTGACAGGACCCTTTGTGGCCCGTGTGGTGGATATAAAGGACAGCCACGAGTTTTCCAGGGACGATGAGTACCTGAATCATGAAATCAAGATCGGAGTAATGATCGAGGCCAAAGCCACGGAAAAGAAGGCGGAGCCGAAAGTCGGGAGCGGTGGGAACGGGAGCGGCATTGACGGGAGCAGCATTAACGGGAGCGGTGGGGAGATAGAGGAAAACGAGACGGCCGATGAAGTGGTGAAAGCCGATGCCCTGGATGAAAAGAAAGGGCGGAGAGCGGCAGGCACCTCCATGAAACCTCATCTGGGGGAGCGCTCCGGCACTTATGAAATCCAAAGGCAACGTTATGACGGTCCGGAGCCCAATTGGGCGGAAATCAAAAAACAGGCGGCTCGACTGGACAGCGAAGAAGCAGCGGCCGGACCTACGAAGCCAACCAAAGCGGAAGAGGCTGAACACCCGTCCGGCACCGGACAGAGGGTAGAGGCGGCGGAGAGAATTTTAGAGCAGGCTGCAGAGACGGTCATAGAGACAGAGGCGGAGACTGCTGCCGAGCCAACTGCCGAACCGGCAGCCGGATGGACGGTGGTGCCGCCTGGTGAAGCTGAAGCCGAGAGCGAGCTGCCGGTAGCGGTCGAAGCGACAGCTCATGAGACAACACCTATACAGCCTTTGGCTGTGAACACCGAGGTATCGGCGCCCTTGGCAGTGCCGGTAAAAATACCGGCAGCATCGGAGGTGGAAAAAATGGAGGCGGCAACACCACCGGCTGAAACACCGGCTATGGAAATACCGGCTATGGAAACAGAGGTTCAGGAGACGGCAACTGAAGAACTTGGGGTAGATGAACAGGTCAAAGATATTTCGCCGGAAGAGGAATCGCTTATAGTTCAGGCAGGTGAACAAGATTCCGCCGATATAGATCAAGACCAAGCCGGCGATGCCGTCGCAGAACCGGCACCAGCTGAAGCAGAACTGTCGGTTGATGAACATAGCGGGGAACCACAGGTTTTGACAGAAGAAAAAGATGAGATGGCGACAGCTGAAGATGAAGCGACCGCACCGGAAAAAGCCGACAGCGCAGCTGCTGCTCCGGTGACAGCCGGTGAGGAAACCTTGGAGCCCGCACCCCCACCTCCGGTAATGGAGCCGGCAACTCCAATTCCCGATGTAGCAGAGGTGGAAGTGCAAGAGGTGGAAGAGCAAACTGAAGAAGACTCTCCACCATCACCTGCAGAGCCCATCTCACCTGCAGAGGAAGATAAAAGTAGCATGCCGGCTTTGGCTGAAGCGCCCAATGAAGACAGTGTTCCTCCTGAAGAGGCAGTGGTAGAGGTCGAGAGCGCCCAACAGGAAACCACTGCACAGAAAGTGGAGGAGGTTAAAAAAGAAGAAGGAGCCGAAAAGGAAGAAGTGCTGGTCTGGAAGCCTTTCCCCAAAACGGTGTTGCCGAAATTGTGAAAAATGATGAGCAGGGTCTGCGGCTTGCCACCGGCAGCCCCTGCTCTGTTTGGAAAACGAACTGCCCCAAGCTATTTCTTACAACCCTCTGTTCCACTACCCCACAGTTACTACCGTCTTTTCGTGCCGGTCAACACGGCGATGTCCCGCAATATGAAGGTATGGCTGAAGGTGCCCACATAGCGCACCTTGCCGTTGATGGCAATAATCGGATAGTGAGCTCTTCTCTCCTCGATCAACTTTTTTACCGCCGGATATTTGTCCAGATCACTGCTGGTCACATCGATAAATTTACAGGTGACAAGTGGTCCGAATTGGCGCGTCAATCTTTTGGCCAGAGAACCGGTGATCTCTTCCAGAGATCGCCCACGCTCTCACCCATAGCAGATGCGCGTATTTCCCGATCCAAACACGGCTACCTCAATGGGTTGCCCGGCATGAGTCTGCGTGTGGTGCACCGGCCATTCGCTCCTTGTTTTTGGGCTACGCAGTATTTTATGCACGGCACACCGGGACTTGCCACCATCGGGTGTCCGCTTGCTCAGCAACCTCTAATGATTTTGGAAACCTTGGCCTTTGCCGGAGAGCAGGCGCAGATCTATCCAGGAACCGGGCGCAAAACGGGGGTTCAGGTAGTCGTTCGGATTGGTGGAAAACAGGCGCACAATTCTGCCCCATCCGGCGCTGCCCTGCTCCACCTGCATCTTGAGGCCGCCGATATCTATAGTCTGCAAAGCCGGGGCTACGGCGCAAAACTGCTCGTATAGGTATTCAGGCGGTATGATGGTATGAAATATCATTCCAGGACCTCTTCCCGGAAGGGTGTCGCAGGTGCCGGCAGACCGGTGTTATAAACCTTGGGCTCAGCCGGGCGATAGAGGCCGGCCGCCCCCTTTTTCGCTTCCGCCACCAGGCTTTCCAGCTTCTGCACGGCTTGCTTCAGACCGCCAACTTCGTCGATCAAGCCGACTTGTACCGCCTCGGCACCTACCAAAACCGTACCCACATCGCGCACCAACTCGCCGGTGCGGAACATCAGCTCCCGCAGCCTGGCTTCGCCGATCTTTGAGTTGGCCACCAGGAAGCGGATCACCCGGTCCTGCATTTTTTCCAGGTATTCATAGGTCTGCGGCACGCCGATCACCAGACCTGTGAGGCGGATGGGATGTATGGTGATGGTGGCGGTCTCAGCGATGAAAGAATACCTGGCGGCTACGGCAATCGGCGCTCCGATGGAGTGACCGCCGCCCAGGACCAGGGTGACGGTGGGCTTCGACAAGGTCCTGACCATTTCGGCAATAGCCAGGCCGGCTTCGATGTCGCCGCCCACAGTGTTGAGCACAATCAGCACCCCGTCGATATTCGGGTTTTGCTCGATGGCCACCAACTGGGGAATAACGTGCTCATACTTGGTGGTCTTGGTCTTGGGCGGGAGCAGGAAATGGCCCTCTATCTGCCCGATAACCGAAATGAGATGCAGGCGCGACTCCAGCTGGGGCGGGGCCTGGGTTTGCCCCAGCTGCTGCAGGAGGGCCAGTTGGGCTTGCTCCGGCTCATCGCCGCCTATTTCCGGCTCCCTGGGTTCGTCTTCGCTGATGTCGATATGCTGTTGCGGTTCGGAATCAAAGGGCAAAATAAATCCTCCTCCGGTCGGAAGATATTATCCCACCGGGGGAGGGAATTAAATCGCCGCCGGTCACACTTCCAAAACTACCGGCAGAATCACCGGCCGGCGGTGTATCTGCTCCCAGAAGAAGTCGGCCAGGGTCTCACGTACTTCGTTCTTGATATGGAACCAATCCTCGAAGGTGTCGCCGCCGTCGGCCAGGGCGGATTTTATCAGCTTCTTGGCCTCTTCCAAAAGCAGTTCCGCTTCCCGCACATAAACGAAGCCCCTTGAGACGATCTCCGGTCCGGCCAGGATTTCCCTGGTCTCCTTGTCGATGACCAAAACCGCCACCAGGATGCCGTCCTTGGCCAGCTGCTGGCGATCGCGCAGCACTACCGAGCCGACATCGCCCACGCCCAGGCCGTCCACCATCACCGCTCCCGCCGCCACTTTGGCCACCCGCCGGCAGGAATTGGCATCCATCTGCAGCCGGTCGCCCACGTCCAAAAGAAAGATACGGTCGGAGGTGATCCCCAGGGATTCGGCCAGGCGGGCATGGTGGACCAGCATGCGGTATTCTCCGTGCACCGGAACGAAATATTTCGGCCGGACGAGAGAAAGCATCAGTTTCAGCTCTTCCTGGCTGGCATGGCCGGAGACATGCACGCCGGAGAAGGCATGATAGATGACATCGGCACCCTGTTTGAACAGGTGGTTGATGATCCGGCCTATGGAACGCTCATTGCCCGGGATGGGAGAGGCGCTGATGATCACCGTATCGCCCGGCATAATTTCCATCAGCCGGTGTTCGGCCATGGCCATGCGGGTCAAGGCGGCCATCGGCTCACCCTGACTGCCGGTAGTGATGACCACAATGCGGTCCGGCGCATAATCGTCCAGATCGGTCACCTCTATCAGGAGGTTATCTGGTATGCGCAGGTATCCCAGGCGGACGGCGATGGATACGGTGTTCACCATGCTGCGGCCGAGCACGCAGACCTTGCGCCCGAAACGCACGCTGGCGTCGATAACCTGTTGGATGCGATGGATGTTGGAGGCGAAGGTGGCAACAATGATGCGTCCTTCGGCCTTGGCAAAGGTTTCCATGAACGTTTCCCCAACTTTGCGTTCGGAAAAAGTGTAGCCCGGGCGCTCGGCGTTGGTGCTGTCGGACAATAGGCACAACACCCCTTCGTCGCCCAGGCGGGCCAATTTCTGCAAATCGGTCACTTTGCCGTCGATGGGGGTATAATCGAACTTAAAATCGGTGGCATATAAGAGCGTACCTACCGGGGTATGTATGGCCACCGCCACCACATCGGCCAGACTGTGATTGACGTGAATGAATTCCAGCCGCATGGCGCCGATGGTTATCTCATCGCCGGCTTTGATCTCGTGGCACTCGGCGTCTTTGCTCAGGCCATGCTCTTCCAGTTTGCCTTCCAATAGACCCAGGGTCAGCCTGGTGCCGTAAATCGGCACCCGGATATGCCGCAGCACATAGGGCAAAGCGCCGATATGGTCTTCATGCCCATGGGAGAGCACAATGGCCCGGATCCGCCCGGCATTCTCCATCAGATAGGTGATATCCGGGATAACCAGATCGACTCCCAGCATCTCATCTTCCGGAAACATGGCGCCGCAATCCAGCACCACCAGATCATTGTTGTATCCTACCACCCACATATTTTTGCCGATTTCGCCTACGCCGCCCAGGGGGATCAGCGTCAGCATGCCGCTGTCGGAAGCCACGAATAAAGACCACCTCTAAAAGCACCCGAGTTGCCGTTTGCCGGCTGGTGGTGCACCAGGATGATAATGTTAAGTATTTTGATGATTATTTCCTTACTTTCTTCCGGCCGCTTTGGCTCGCAGGTAGCCTTCAGGAGTTTTGTTTATAATCTGCCCACGCTTTACCGACAGCATCCTTCTCTGCCTCGGAGAGCGGCACCAGGGGCAATCTGACCGGACCGCAATCTATGCCGACCAGGCTCATGGCCCATTTGACCGGAATGGGATTGGTGGTGATAAACAAGGCTTTGAAAAGCGGACCCAGGCGGCGGTGCAAAGCTTCGGCTTCCTCAACCCGGCCGGCATAGAACAACTCGATCATGCGGGCAATGTCCTTGCCAACCAGGTGGCTGGCTACGCTGACCACTCCTGCGCCCCCGAGGGACAGTATGGGCAAGGTGAGACTGTCGTCGCCGGAATAAATAGCGAAATTGGGCGGGGTGAGCCGGCGGATCAAAGCTACCTGATCCATGTTTTGACTGGCTTCTTTTACCGCCACGATATTGGGCACATCATTTGCCAGGCGGGCGAGCGTCTCCGGCAGGAGATTCACCACCACTCTGGGCGGTATGTTATAAATCATGCAGGGCAGGTCCACACTCTCGGCGATGGCTTTGAAGTGTCTGTATAACCCCTCTTGCGGCGGCTTGTTGTAATAGGGCACCACCAAAAGCAGGCCGTCCACCCCGAGGCGCTCGGCTTCCCGCGACAGCTCGATGCTGTGCTGGGTGTTGTAGGTGCCCGTGCCGGCCATCACCAGACCGCGCCGGCCGACAGCTTGCTTGACCACACGGAATAAGGTGAGCTTCTCTTTATCGTCTACAGTCGGCGATTCGCCGGTAGTGCCGCACACCAGCACTCCGTCACTGCCGTTTTCGATCAAATAGGAGGCCAGGCGCTCCGCCTGTTCATAATCTACCTGATAATCATCCTTCATCGGGGTGACCATAGCCGTCACTACCCGGCCGAATACGTTCATGTTCATACCTCCTGAAAATAGTCTCTTTTCACTGGGCCGGCATCGCCTGCAAGCCGAATTCATCATGCAACGCCGCCACCGCTTTGGCGGCACCTTCCTCTTTTACCAGGCAAGATATATTGGCATGGGAGTCGGTGGTCTGATAGATAGCCACCCCAGCTTTGGTGAGAGCCGTGGCCACCCGCCCCATGATGCCCGGTACGCCGTGCATGCCGGCCCCGACAATGGATACCTTGGTGAATCCCTTGGTGATCACGGGAGCCAATCCCAAGCCCCGGAGGACTTTTTCCGCCTGTTCGGCGGCGTCGGCGGCGATGATGAAGAGGATCTGTTCCGGGGTGACGCTGATCATGTCGATGCTGATGCCGGCATCGCCTAAAGCGCGGAAGACCCCGGCCACCGTGACCGGGCCGATGCAGCCGGTCAGATCGATGCGCACCTGGGTTCTGCCCGGCACATGAGCCACCCCCACCACCGGTCTGTCGCTTTTCAATTTGTCGATCCCTCCGCCTGGGCGCCTATCGGTGATCAAGGTGCCGGGACCATCCTCCAGGGTGGAGCGCACTTTGAGCGGCAGGCGACCTTCCCTGGCGATCTCGACCGCCCTGGGATGGATCACTTTGGCCCCCAGATGGGCCATCTCCACCACTTCGGAATAGGTGACGTGGCTCAAGGTGACGGCATTGGGGACCAGGCGTGGATCGGCAGTTTTGATGCCGTCCACGTCGGTATAAATTTCCACCAACTCGGCACCCAAGGCCACACCCAGCACGGCGGCGGTGGTGTCGCTCGCCCCCCTTCCCAGCGTGGTGATGTCCCCACTTTCATTGACGCCCTGAAAGCCGGCGATCACCGGTACTTTTCCTTCTTCCAGCTCGCGCCAAATCCTTTTGGGATCCACCCTTAAGATGCCGGCTCCGCCGAAATATTCATCGGTGATGATGCCGGCCTGACCGCCGGTCAGGGCTACGGCCGGCTGTCCCTTGCTTTTCAGGGTTTGCGCCATCACCACGGCGGAGATCACTTCTCCGCAGGACATGATCAGATCGAGCTCGCGGCCCGCCGGCGGTCCCCCGACGGACAGTGCCAGTTTGATCAAGGTGTCCGTGGCATAGGGATCGCCGTCCCGGCCCATGGCCGAGACCACCACCACCGGGCGATATCCTTCCGACATCGCCCGCATGATGTGGTGGACCACCCGTTCTCTGATCTGACCGGTAGCCACAGAGGTGCCGCCGAATTTCTGTACGATCACTTTCATCGGTTCACCCATCACCTACTAATAGAAAAATCAAAGCAGGTTGGCAGCAAGCATATACTCGGCAATCTGGAGGCCGTTCAGTGCCGCTCCCTTGCGGATCTGATCGCCTACCACCCAGATGTTCAGACCATACGGTACGGTGTCGTCTTTCCTGATGCGCCCGACATAGACCGGATCCTTGCCGGAAGCGTCGAGCGGCATCGGATATACCATATTGGCCGGGTCGTCCATCACTACCACTCCCGGAGCTTTGCCGAGCACTTCCCTGGCCAACTCCGGGGTCATCTCCCGCTCAAATTCGATGTTGATGCTCTCCGAATGGCTGCGGTAAACCGGCACCCGCACCGTGGTGGCCGTCACCTTCATATCCGGAACATGCAGGATCTTTTGGGTCTCTTTAACCATCTTCCATTCCTCTTTGGTGTAGTCCAATTCCTGGAAGACGTCGATGTGAGGAATGACATTGAAGGCGATCTGATAATGCTTGGCGGCAGAGGCAAAGGGCAGCACCCGCGCCGTGATCTCCCTGCCTTCCAGATGCGCCTTCACCTGCTCGTTCAGCTCGTCGATGGCTTCGATGCCGGCGCCTGAGACCGCCTGATAAGTGGAGACCACCACTCTTTTGATGCCGGCCGCCTGGTGCAGGGGACTCAAGGCCACTACCATGATGATGGTGGAACAGTTGGGATTGGCGATGATGCCCTTGTGTTTGGCAATATCTTCGGCATTAACCTCCGGCACCACCAGCGGCACTTCCGGATCGAGCCGATAGGCGCTGGTGTTGTCGATCACCACCGCCCCGGCCCGCACGGCTGCCGGCGCATATTCCAGGCTCACATCGCCGCCGGCGCTGAAAAAGGCTACATCCACACCCTTGAAGCTGTCATGACTGACAGCCTCCACCGTATACACCTCTTCCCCCACCTTCACCTGGCGTCCGGCACTGCGCGGCGAAGCCAGGAGTTTAATGCTGGCATAGGGGAAGCGGCGCTCAGCCAAAAGCCTCAAGAATTCTTCACCTACTGCTCCTGTAGCTCCTAAAATAGCAATGTTGATTTTGCGCATGGTCATTCCCTCCGTCGATTTGGCTATGGCCTTCTGTAGACTCATCTCTAGCGCACCGTGCGCCACTCCCGCTTCTGCAGTATGGGCTGCACTTGCCGTCCTTCCAGAGCAGCCGCCACTGTTTCCGGTATGAGACTGAAGTCGGCTACACAAGATTTGGGCTTGGCCATCGGGTTATCCTGTCCGAATGGTACCATAAAAATATTCTTGGTGTTAAGCAATTTACCAATGTTGCCGGCATTGGCTCCCAGGGCGTCGTTGGTGGAAACCGCCACCACCACAGGTTTATTGTTGCGCAAAGTACCTTTGGCCGCCATCAGCACCGGCGTATCGGTGATGGCATTGGCCAGTTTGGCTATAGTGTTGCCTGTACAGGGCGCAATAAGGAAGCAATCAAATAACTGTTTTTGCCCTGCGGGTTCGACCTCGACCATGGTCTGCAATGGTTTTTCGCCCGTGATTTTCAAAACTTCGGCCAGGATCTCTTCGCTGGTGCCGAATCTGGTGTCCGTTGTCGCCGCGGCGGCGGAGAAGACCGGGATCACCCTGGCCCCCTCGGCGATCATCAGCCTGATTGACGGGTACACCTCCTCAAAGCTACAGAAGGATCCGGTTACTCCCCATCCTATCACTTTACCGTGCAAATTCAACGCTGCCACCCCATTTTTTTAGGGAGCCCCGACAAATTTAGGAACAGGCGGCAAGAATGAGGCGCGGGATGACGTCGGCGAGAATGCGGCCGGCGGTGAGAGGCGCCACCTTGCCGGGAATGCCGAGTTCGTGAAAAGCCTTGATGCCCCGCATTTTGGCGGCCTGAAAGTCCGTGCCGCCGGGGGCGGAGGCGATATCGATGATCAGGGCCGAGGGAGGTAGCGCGGCTATCACCTGTGCCGTGATGACCAGATCGGGAATGGTATTGAAAAGACAATCCGCCGTCCCGACCGCCTCTGCCAGATATTTCAGCTCCGCCGTCGCCAGCCCCATCTCTTTTGCCCTGGCCAGCTGGGCCGGATTGCGGGCCGCCACAGTGACGGCGGCGCCGATGCCGGCCAGCATTCTGGCCAGGGTGATGCCGCACCGGCCGAAGCCGGTGACGATGCAGTTGCTGCCGTGCAAGGTGATGGGTAACTCCGCCATGGCTTTGGCGATGGCCCCCTCGGCAGTGGGAATGGAATTGAGGATGGCTATCTCATCGTTTTCCGCCGTTTCAATGAGACGGACGTTATAATAGCCGGCAAGTTGCCTGATCGCCGGTTTGGCGCTGCCGATCAGGAGCACCTTGCCGGCCATGGCCCGGAACGCTTCCTCCGTCAATACCAGGCTGCCCGGCTTACAGAGGCAGGTCTTGATAACCCCCCGGTCGTCGGTGCCGCTCAAAGGCACGACAGCGGCCCTGGCTTCCTCTGCCGCCGGCAAGAGCCGGCAGTGCACCGCTCCGGGCAGGCGGCTTTCCGGGAAGCCGACGGCCAACACCCGGGCTCCCAGGCGCTGCAACTCGGCGCAGAGCACGATTTCCCGTTCGTCGCCGCCTATGAGCGCTACCGTCAAACCTTCGAGCGTGCGGGACAAAAAGACTCCTCCGATCAAGGACCGACTGCTCCGACCTCTTCTCTACCAATCTCCAAGGCCGATTCGTCTTTGGCTCCCAGGATGGTAGTAATATATGACGGCGAGACGAAGCGGTGCCTGTCCGGGGATGAGCCGCGCCGGCCGCAGTCCGACATTATTGGAATAGCAAATGCTCCAAACCGTATACCAGGCCTTTGTATTCTTTTACCCGGCGGGCGGCCAGAAGGACGCCGGGCATAAAGGAGGCGCGGTCCAGGGAATCATGCCTGATCTTTAGGAGTTCGCCCGCCCGGCCGAAGAGCACCTCCTGATGAGCCACCAGTCCGGGCAGCCTGACACTGTGAATATGTATGCCGCCCAGATCCCCTCCCCTGGCGCCGTCCAGCTTGATCTCGTCCTGGACTTCCTTCTCCTCTTTTCTTTGCCAGGTCTCCATGATCATCTGGGCCGTCTTAATGGCGGTGCCAGAGGGGGCGTCTCTCTTCTTGTCATGATGCAGCTCTATTATTTCCACCCCGGGATAAAAACGGGCGGCTTCTTTGGCAAAGCGCATCATGAGCACGGCGCCGATGCTGAAATTGGGAGCGTGAATCACCCCGGTACCGGCACTGCGGGCAAGCTTGTCCAGTTCCTCCAGGAATTCCGCGTTCAGGCCGGTGGTGCCGATCACCAGATGCACGCCGGCCTTGATGACGAGGCGGGCATTGTTCCTCACCGCCTCCGCCCAGGTGAAATCGATCACCACCTCCGGCCGGCTCGCCTGGATGGCGCTTTCCGTCTCCCCGGCCACGGCTATATCCAACCGGCCGAGACCGGCCAGCTCTCCGGCATCCTGACCGGCAAAGAAAGGATCCACCGCCCCCACCAGTTCCATATCGTCTGCCGAGTGTACCGCTTTCACCACCTCCCGACCCATGCGGCCGCCGGCTCCCGAAACCAATACCCGAATGGTCATCGTCATCCTCCCACATTACTGCCTTATTTGCTTTGATGGCTTGTCCATGTGCCGCTTAGCCGGAAGTAGCAGCTCTGCGGCCAAAAAATGTCATACCGGATGTATGTGACCGGCCCGCCGCGGCCGGCGCTCCGGTGCCGCCGAGCCCCCGGCCGCCAACCGCTTCAGCACCTGTTGCGGATCTTCATCATTCAGCTTTTGCGGATCCTCCACCGGCCTGAGGGGTGCCGGGAACGGAGTCTGAGCCGGCATCTGTGCCACTGCCGGTAACTGTGACACCGCCGGCACCTCCGCCGGTGCCTGAGCCCGGCTCAGTGCCGCGGCCGGGGCCGGCAGCGGCTCTCTCTCCTTGCGGGACACTCTCACCTCTCCCTCGGCTTCGGTGGCGGTGGAGCTGTCTATTATTATAAAATCTATCCCGATCTTGCGAATAGCGCACCAGGGAATGGCCAATTCCCGGGCGGAAAAAAGGCCGCCTCTCCTCGGCAGGAGAATGGCTTTCACCACCCCCCGCTCGACATCGATCAGGAGGTCGCTCTGGCTCACCAGTCCAAGGCGGGTGCCTTCCGCCACGTCGATCAATTCCTTACCGATCAGGTCCGAATAGCGCATCGCCTCTCACATCCTGCCCGTTGGCTACTTTTCTCCTTTACCGTATGTGCAGGAAGGGCCGGCTATGCGCATTCACTCATATGCCGGTGGAACCAAATCCGCCCGCACCCCGCTCGGTCTCCTCCAGTGCGGCGACGAAGACCGGCTCGGCCCGCTCCACAGGAACAAAAACCAGCTGTGCCAGGCGATCGCCCGGCTTGATTGTATACTCTTTTTTCCCAATGTTGACCATGGCGCAGAAGATCTCTCCCCGGTAGTCCGAGTCGATCACCCCGACGCCGTTGGCAAGGCAGAGGCCATGCTTGGCCGCGAGCCCGCTGCGGGCGAAGACCAGACCGGCCAGGTTCGATCGGGGTATCTCCAGGGCTATCCCCGTGGGAATCATCACCGTCTCGCCGGGCGCAATCACCAGCGGAGCGCTGATGGCGGCCTGCAGATCCCAGCCGGCCGAGCCGCCGGTGGCATATCCCGGCACAAAAGAGGCGGCTTCCGCCCTCATTCTCTTCACTTTCACTTGTATCGGCCCATTCATTGTTGCTCCAGCTCTTCCCTTCCAGATGTGATAATTGTTGGTCCGACTAAACAGCATTTAAATCTCATTTTGGTTTATTGGACCGACGGCTGCCAGCACCTGGCATTCCGGCCGCAGCAGCATGGCGGCCACCTCATGCACATCTGCGATCTGCACCCGATCGATATGCTTCAGCCATTGATCCGGGTTGAGAATCTCGTCTCCCGACAAAGCGCATTTCGCCAGGTAGTTCATGCGATTGGACGTGCTTTCCATGCTCAGCATAAATGAGCCTTTCAGCTGTTCTTTCGCCCTGTCCAGCTCTTCCTGGCGGATGCCTTCCTCTGCCACCCTGGCCAGCTCCTGCTGCATCAGCTCCACTACCATGGGAGCGTGTTGGGGTCCGGTGCCGGCATAGACGGTGAAAAGCCCGTTATCCTGAAACAGGGTGTGGTAGGAATATGTAGCATAAACCAGGCCGCGCTCCTCCCGCAGTTTCTGGAAGAGACGCGAGCTCATGCTGCCGCCCAAAGCCATGTCCAGCACATAGAGGGCATATTTGGCGTTGCTTTTCCGTCCCATGCTCAAGCTTCCCAGACAGACATGTACCTGCTCGGTGTCTTTACTCTTGATCACCTTGGCCTGGTGCATCTGGCAGGGGAAATCGGCGGTAGACAGGTGGTTGGGAGCGGCTTTCATTTCGGCGAAATTGGCGGCCACCGCGGCCGTCACCCGCTCATGGGTGACGTTGCCGGCCACCGCCACCACCATATTGCCAGCCGTATAACACTTGTGCATGTAATTCAGCAATTCCTCTCGCTCAATAGCCTTGATGTTCTCGGCAGTGCCCAGTATACCCTGCGCCAGGGGGTGGCCTTCCAGCGCCGCGGCGGCAAACAGGTCGTGCACCACCTCATCAGGAGTGTCCTCGTAAAGATGGATCTCTTCCAGGACCACCCCTTTTTCTTTTTTCAGTTCTTCTTCATGGAAAGTGGAGTGCAAAATCATGTCGGCTAATATTTCCACGGCTAATTCAAAATGGCAATCCAGCACTCTAGCATAATAGCAGGTATATTCCTTGTCGGTGAAGGCATTGAGCTGGCCGCCGGCGGCATCGATCTCCTCGGCGATCTCTTTGGCCGATCTTTCCTTCGTGCCTTTGAAAATCATGTGTTCTATCAGGTGGGAGGCACCGTTGAGTTCCGGCGGTTCGTGGCGTGACCCGGCCTTGAACCAAAAACCAACGGTGACCGAGCGCACATAGGGAATCTGCTCGGTCACAATTTCTATACCATTATCCAGCCGTGTTTTTTGATACAACTTTCCGCTCCTTCAACCATCTGTCTATCCCCAAAGCAGAGGCCGGTCGGAGCCGGTTTCAGCCTGAAACCGGCAAAAGTGCCAGCTAAAGCCGGCTCTGCCTTTAACTGTGCAAAGGATCGAAAGGTTTGGCGACGAAGTGGACCCGAGAGGTAGACGCCCTCCAAGCCGGCGTTTTGCCGACAGGCGGCAAACAGTCGTGCAACTATATGCTCAAGGAGGCGGCAGGTGACCCAGAGCATTCTCGTAACCTTAATATCTATATTTTTATATCTGTCTAGCTTGCTGAGCGGCATAGGTTCCTCTCCATCCTCGCCGCCGGCAGAGTCCCCAAAGACTGCTGAAACAGCTCAGGTACCTACCTCCGGAGTGGTTACCGGCAACACCGTTATGGTATATAAGTCGACGGACAGCCGCGACATTGTTGCCACGTTGCAGCGGGGCGATTATGTCGATATTTTGCATCGTGAAGGCAGTTGGTATAAAGTGCGCCTGATCTCGGGCGAGACAGGCTATGTCACCACCTTTACGTTGATGCCGGCGGACAGCCCTCCGGTAGTGGAAAATCCGGCCACTGCCGCCCGCCGCCGGGTCGTATTAGGTTATTATGTAGTCGATCAACGACTTCCCTCCAGGCCGTCCCTAGAAAATTATTCCCATGTCTTAACGGCCATCTCTCCGTGGACCTGGGAGATCACCGCGTCCGGCGGCCTGGTGGCGAGCTTCGGCACTGCCGAGACCGGTCAGGCTCTTAAGCTGGCCGGGGAGCGCGGCCTTTCCACCTATGCCCTGATCCATAATTTCGCTCTGAACAGCAAGGGGCTGCAGAATTTCAACGCCACCCTGGTGAACAGCATGCTGAGCAATCCCGACGCCAGGCGGAAACTGGTGCAAAACATCCTCGCCACCCTGAAAAGCTGGCAGTTTACAGGAGTGCATATCGATTTTGAGATGGTTATGCCGTCCGACCGCTACAATCTCCAGGCTTTCCTGAAAGAGCTTTACAATACCCTTCATCCTGCGGGTTTCGAGGTTACTATGGCTGTTCCTGCTAAAGATCGCGAATCTGTCACCAATTCTTGGTCGGGAGCTTATGATTACAGCGCTCTTCATCCCTACCTCGATCTGATGATGCTGATGACTTATGATGAGCATTGGCGCGGCGGCGCCCCGGGACCGGTGGCTTCCCTCCCCTGGGTGGAAAGCGTGGTGCGTTTTGCTCTGAATGAAGGGGTGCCGCCGGAGAAGATCGTTTTGGGAGTGGCCGGTTATGGTTACGACTGGCCGCGCCAGGGACAAGCCCGGGCGGTCACCTACACTCAGGCCATCACCACGGCGAAGAATTACGGCGCTCAGATACAGTGGGATGCCACGGCCAAAGTGCCCTATTTCCACTACGGCGACGGCCGCCAGGTTTGGTTTGAAAGCCGGCAGAGCCTGAGCTACAAGCTAGGCTTGGTCAACAAATATGGACTGGCCGGCATCTCCCTGTGGCGTCTGGGTCAGGAAGATCCCGGCAGCTGGCAGATCATTCAGGATATGTTCTCCTGAGGGTAAGCCGCCTGCACGGCAGCGAGCATCTCCGACAAAGTGACCGCCCGTAAGCCTTTCACCTCCAGTCCGGTCAGAATAGAGGGCAGGGCGGCTACCGTGTTGGGTTTGGGATGCATCAGGATGATGGTGCCCGCCACGGCTTTGGGGATCACCCGGTTGACGATGGTGGCGGCCGGCGGATCCTGCCAGTCTCTGGTATCGATGGTCCAGAGCACGGTGCGAAAACCCAGCTTGGCGGCTTGCTCCACGATACGCCGATCCCACTCGCCATATGGCGGGGCATATAGCCGGGCCACCCGACCGCCGGAGAGCTTCTGCAGCTCTTCGTGATTGTCCAGGATATGCGCCATCAACTCCTGATTGGAAAGGCGGCGGGGATGCACATGAGAAGTGCCGTGGTTGGCTATTTCATGGCCGCGGCGGGCGATCTCCGCCACCAGTTTGGCATTTTTCCGTGCCCAGGTGCCGGTGAGAAAAAAGGTGGCTTTGGCCTGATGCTTGTCGAGCACCTCCAGGAGGGCAGGGATCTCTTCTTCGCCCCAGTCCACATTGACCGTCAGGGCAACCATGCCGGCCGCTCCGGCCACTTCAAACAGCGGGGCGTTCACCGGGGGAGGGCCACCGGTGACCGGCACCACGTTTTGCATGGACAGATGATAGCCGGCCGCCACAAAAGTGGCGAAGGCCAGGCCCAGGAGCAGCCTTGCTTGCCAGGGTTTGATCACGATGATGGTCATGAAGCTCACTACCTCCCCTCGCCCGGGGGCAGAGGTCTCTGCACGCCCGAATGCTTCTCGATCAAATAATTCTCTTTGTAAACCAACTCGCCGACGGGAACAATGCTGTAGCCTTTGGCGATCAAAGCGGGCAGAAGGCGGGCCACCGCCTCCGGAGTATGCTTGCCGGCATTATGAAAGAGGACGATATCACCGGCCTCTGCCGCCATCACCCGGTTGTAGATGAAATCGGCGCTCACATCTTTCCAGTCCAGGGAATCGATGGACCACTGCACCACCTGATAACCCAGCTCGCCGGCGGCGGTGATCACTTTGTTGCTATACTCGCCGAAAGGCGGCCTGAACAAGCGGGGTTCATAGCCGCACACCCCTTTGATCAAGACATGGTTCTTGCTGATGTCGTTTTTGATCTGCTCAGGGGTAAGGCTGTTCATGTGGGCGTGGGCATAGCTGTGGTTGCCGATCTCATGACCCTCGGCGGCAATTTTGCGCACCATGTCGGGATATTCTTCCACCCAATTGCCGGCCAGGAAAAAGGTGGTCCTCACCTGATGCTCCCGCAGGAGCTCAAGCAACCGGTCCGTCTGATCGGCGCCCCAGGTGGCATCGAAGGAAAAAGCGATCTGCTTTTTCGGGGTATCCACTTTATATATGGGCACCAGCCGTTCGGCCAACATGGAGCTGACCGTCTGCACGGCCGGTCGCCCGGCGGTGGCCAATCCCAGGATGATCAGGCCCAAGAGCAGCAAAACGAGCGGCAGGGCAGCCTCCCGGCGCAAATATATGACCATTTGTCTTCCCCCGCTTCCCAAGCTCAATTCCTCATAACAGGCTATGCGGGGGGAAGACCGGTCATGACTGGAGCCACTCTTTTACCCTGAGACAGACCTCGGCCAACGATCCCTGAAATGAGGAGCATTCCGGCAAGGACTGCCGAAAGTAGGCGCCGTAGCTGCGCTTTAAAATGCGGTTGTCGCAGATGATCACCGTGCCCTTGTCGGTGCGGGTGCGCACCAGGCGGCCGAATCCCTGCTTCAGCTTCAGCACGGCTTCCGGCATGGCATATTCATAGAAGGGGTCGCCGCCTTTTTTCTTCAAGGCTTCGGCAAAGGCTTCATAATAGGGATTGTCCGGCACCCGGAACGGCAGGCGGGTGAGGATCACGCTGGACAAGGCCTCTCCGGGCACGTCGACTCCTTCCCAGAAGCTGTCCGTGCCCAAAAGGACGCTGTTCCCCGCCTTGAAACCTTCGAGCATATGATGGCGGGAGTTCTCGCCCTGGATATAGAGGGGCCAACCCTCTTCCCGGCACAATGGCGCAATGGCCGCCGCTACCCGGCGCAGCAGAGCATATGAAGTGAAAAGGACGAAAGCCCGGCCGCGGCTGGCCTTGAGCAGTTCACTCACCCCGGCGGCCAGAGCGTCCGGATATGAGGGATGATTGGGGTCGGGAATGTCGAGCGGCACCGAGAGCAACACCTGCCGGCGATAGTCAAAAGGCGAATCGATCAGCACTTCATGAACATCGTGGCCGCTCTCTTTGAGTCCAAGAGAGGCGGCCATATAGGTGAAGCTTTTGGCTATTGCCAGGGTGGCCGAAGTGAGCACCACCGAATCCACATGGGAGAGCCATTCGGCGAGAAAAGGGGCCACATCTAGCGGGGTGGCGGTCACTTTCAGCCTCTGACCCCGACGGTCGCTTTCCACCCAATAGGCGGTTTCAGCTTCCCCCACCTCGCCCAGATGACGCACCAGTTGCCCCAACTCTCCAAAGCGGGCGGAGAGCAGATCCAGCTCACGGCAGTAGGACTGGTTCTCCTTCATATGGGGCTGTGCCGCCTGCCCCAGCTCTTTCAGGGAGAGTTCCAGTTGTATGCTGCGCTTTTCCAGCTCCAGCGCCGGCGGGAGCACCTCATGGCGCCATCTATCCAGGGAGCGACCCGGCTTGATGCGCTTGGCCGACGGGTTTTGTTCCCGTTCTGTTCCCTCACCGGCGGTAAACCAAGCCCGTACGGCCACGAAAAACTTATGGGCGGCATCTTCCAGTTGGTTGAGGGCCGGCAGGCACTGCCTGACGATCATCTCGGTCGCTTCTTTGGCCGCAGGGGCTGTGAGAGCGGCGCTGATCAAGGCCAGGAGCCCTCTGTTGCCCTTTCTTCCGGGGCGGTGCAGGCGGTTCAGCAGGCGGGTGACGGCATATTCGGAGAGGGATACCCCCATGTAGTTCACGGCGGCATCCTTGACATGATGGGCTTCGTCCATGATCAGGTGGCTATAAGCCGGCAGTACGGCTTTTTCGCTGTGATAGCCCAGGACCCTTCTCACGGCGGCATCGGCGAGGAGCAGGTAGTGATTCACCACCAGGAGATGGGCGGCTTCCATTTGGGCGCGGGCGCGCATCACAAAGCATTTTTCTTTATATGGGCAATCCTCCCGCAAACAGAGATCGCTCTCGGCGCAGAGTTCCGGCCACCACTCCGGTTCCTTGGCCCATTCGCTCAGGCTTCCTTCACTGGTGCGGCGCACCCATTCATCCAGGGCCCGGAAGTCGCTATTCTCCCCCTCCTCCTTCGCCAGGGCGAGTTTTCCCTGCACCTCCCGGCTCAGAGACCAGTAGCGATATAAGCACAGGTAGTTGCGCCATCCTTTGACCAGGCAACTGATCAGGTCGGGAGCGAGATGCTTTTTCACAAAGGGAATGTCTTTATACAAAAGCTGTTCCTGCAGGTTGATGGTGTTGGTGGAAACTACCACTTTTTCCTCCTTTTCCACCGCCCGCAGCACGGCCGGGGTTAAATAGGCCAATGATTTGCCGGTGCCGGTGCCAGCTTCCACCAAGAGGATGCCGCCTTCCTGTATGACCTCTGCCGCCGCTTTAGCCATCTCCTGCTGACCGGTGCGACATTCAAAATTAGCCATGGCGGCGGCCAGCGGCCCTGTCGGACCCAAGAGGGCTGCTATTTCCTGAGATGTGGTGCGCTTCAACCATTCATCCTCTCCCGCTTTGGAGATACCTGGCACGACCAGTGCAGGGAAACATGTTCAGGAAATTGAAACGGAAAAACCTTCGCTCTTGGTCGCATTTCGACCTGCCGACAGTGGGGCCGGAATTCCGGTCATAGATTTATGGCATCAAGCTCGGCTCGACAGTGGACTTCCTCATGGCCCACCGCACGGATCAGTCGGCGTCCCGGCCCAGCCTGTCCAGCCAGCGCAGGCTGGGTGAGAGGTCGATCCATCTGGAAAAGGAGAGGCGTTCGGCGGCGGCATTCAGCGCCAGCATGGCCAGGAGAAAAGCCACCTGCCGAACCGGTGACAGGTTCATGGCGGCATAAAGACCGATGATGCCGCCCAGCGGATTGGCCCCGGCGTCTCCCAGCATAGCCCGGGCTTTGAGATCCGCCGGCAGCAGTGCGAGCGCGGCCGCCGCCACACAGAGCAGAGGACCGCCGGCGTGTCCGGCGGCGAGAAACACCAGGAAATATAGGAGGAAAAAGACCTTGAGCGCCCGGCCCGGGCGCAAATCGAAGAGGTTGATGGTGTTGGCGCCCAAGGCGATCAAAGCCGCAGCCAAAAGCCAGGTCCAATTCCAGAGCCGGGCGGGAGAAAGAGCGGCTTCTTCCCCGCCTGTGCCGCCGGCGAAAAGGGCCGCCAAGATGGCGATCACCAGGCCCCAGAGAGCTTTGAGACCTCCGCTGGTGATTTGGCCCCGGCGCAGGGCGGCAAAATGGGCGCGCCAGCCGCGGTGGACTTCATCGCCGGCCAGATCATCAAATAGTCCAAGAAGGCCATAGCCCAGCAATACCACTGTGCCGGCGGTGATCAGTCCGGGGGTGACTGCACTGCCACCCGGGGAAACAGTTTCCCACATCATGATCAAGAGAAATACCGGCAAAATTCCCAAAGGCAAAAGAATTCCGGCGGAGGTGGGAATCAGCTTACCGGCATAATTCTTCCGTACCAGCGGCGGGCTTTGGCCAAGCAAAGAGAGCACCGGAGCGGACAGGCTGCCTGTCAATATATAAGTCAAAATTGCCCAGATGATCACTTCAGCTTTCTACCTTTCCGGTGCGGCGAAATAGGCTCCCGGGGCAAAGGCGGCTGAGGAGAGTTAAGGCCACGCCGCAAAATTGCCGTCCCCTGTGGCGGAAACCTTGCCAGTCGCGCCCTGTGGCCCGGTGGCTGAAAGGCACGGGCACCTCCAGCACCCGGTAGCCCAGGCGCATGGCATCTATGGTCATCCCGACCTCCGCTCCCCAACCTGCCGCTATGGTGATCTCTTGCAGGAGTCGGCGCCGGATGGCCCGCTGTCCCGAAAGCGGGCACTCAGGGAGCCAGCCGGTGAGCAATCTGATGCCCCACCGGGCCAGGTATTTGACCAGGCCGAAGCCGGCTTTCTGCCCGGGAGGGAATCTGGCGATGGTCATATCGGCTTCGCCCGCCAGCACCGGTCCCAGCAGGAGACCGGCCAGAGCAGCAGAGGCGCCGAGATCGGCATCCAGGAAAAGCAGGATCTCTCCGCCGGCGGCTGCCGCCCCGCTGGTCAGCGCCGCCCCTTTGCCGCTTTGCCGGGCTTGCCTGATCACCTTGGCGCCGGCCGTCTCGGCCAGGGCCGCCGTCCGATCCGTGGAGCCGTCGTCCACCACCAGTACCTCATCGACCTCCGGAATGGTGAAGGCGGCCTGCACGGTAGTGGTGATCATCTTCTCTTCATTCCAGGCCGGGATGACCACACTGGCCGACGTTGTCTTCATGTGCCGTTTTTGCCACGCTCCTTCAACAGATCCACCAAGCGCCAGTGGCCGATGACCGTATCGATTCTCTCCACGGTGGGCAGGCCGGCCGCCCTGAACTGCTCCAGCCAGCCCCGGTTCACCGCGGCCACCACCACCCTGCCGGAGAGGGGCAGAAGCATCTTCTTCAGCCAGGAGGCTTCCGGCTCGGACAGCTCACCGGCGACCACCACCACCGCGGGGGCCGCCATCTCCTCGATGGCCTGAAGCAGGTGAGAGCTTTCGCTTTCTCTATAGTAAAGGGAGAGATAGTGCACCGTTGCTCCTGCCTCCCTGAGAGTTGCCGTCACCTGGGTGGCCAATTCCTGAGCTTTCACTTCAGCTGTGATGTAGTATTGCCCGTCAAGGCGCCCGGCCAGCAGCTCCGGCAGCAAGGCTGCCAGGAAATTCCTGTATAAAGTGGTTTCCGCCGCCGCCAGCCCCGCTTCTTCCTTGAGGCGCGCCCTTTCCAGGTTTAACTCCGTGAGCTGGGCTTCTATACGATCGATCATCTTGCTCTGCTCGTTGAGCAAGACATCGTTGGCGTTGATGGAGGTGCCGATCAATATGCCGAGCCCCAACGCCAGAAATACGGCTATCAAGGTGGACAGATGGTAGCGAATGTCGACGATCATTTTCCTCTCACCACCCCAGGGCCATCCGCAGGCTGAGGGCGATCAGGCGCAACCATTGCCTGGGATAGCCGGAAAGCATGCCGACTAAGAAGATAGGCACCAGGGCGGCGATCACCACCTGCAGCCAGTAGCGATGCTTCGGCCGCCCTTGATAGAGTTTGCTCACTCCCTTGGCGTCCACCACAATAGACCCGGTTTTCAGGCGGACCAGGAAGGTGCTGGCCATGCCCGGCCGTCCTTTTTCCAGGAAATCGATCATATTGGAATGGGTGCCCACCGCCACGATCAGTTCAGCCCCCATTTGATAGGCCACAAGCAAAGCCAAATCCTCGCTGGTGCCCGGGGCGGCGATGACGGTGCAGGGCAAGCCCAAGGCCTGAAGGCGCTCATAGCCGGGGGAGCGGCCGTCCAGATAGGCGTGGACCACCAGTTCGGCCCCGCACTTCAGCGCCCGCTCGCTGACGCTGTCCATGTCGCCGATGATCAGGTCCGGTTTATAACCGGCATCCAAAAGGGCGTCCGCCCCGCCGTCCACCCCGACCAGCAAGGGGTGCATCTCCTGAATATATGGATCGACGGCGCGCAGGTCTTCCCGGTAAGACTTGCCGCGCACCACCACCAGGACCTGCCGACCCCGCATGTTCACCCGCAGAGGAGGCAGATCCAGATCGGCGATAAAATACTTCTTTTCCGCCTGGGCATAAGTGAGAGTGTTGTCGATGAATTTTTCCACTTCGCTCATGAGGTTGGCCCGGGCTTGCTCCAAGAGTGCCGTGATGCTCTCTTTATCCAGAAGGCGGCCGGAGGCTACCAGGCCGCCGGCAGTGTGGATCTCCGGACCGATGAGGAACACCTCTTCCCCATCCTTCACCGCCTCCATCACCTGCTCACCGGCCTGATCGATCAGGGGGATGCCCCGCTCGGCCAAAAGGAGCGGTCCCTGATTGGGGTAGCGACCGCTGATGCTGGCAGCGGCATTCACCACGGCCTTCACTTTGGCTTCAACCAAGCCCAAAGCCGCCACCTCGTCCAGATCGGCATGGTCGATGATGGCGATGTCGCCGGGATGCAACCTGGGTATCAGATTTTTGGTCTTTTTATCGACGCGGGCTAGGCCGCCGATTCTGGCATTATGCGACAAAGAACGGCTCCATCAAGGGGCGAATTATGAAAGCGCCTCCCTAGCTAGTATCCCCTTGGGGGAGAGCGCGGTGCGGAGGGAAAATTAACCGGCCTTCATCTCCAGACCAATGCGCTGCGCCAGAGAGGCAATGAAGACGGAATTGGTAGGCTTGCCTTTTTCCGCATCCACCGTATAGGAAAAAAGGCGCTCGATATAAGCCAGATCGCCCCGCATCCAAGTGATCTCCAGGGCGTGGCGGATGGCGCGCTCCACCTGGCAGGCCGAAGTGCCATACTTGGCGGCGATAGCCGGATAAAGCCCTTTGGTCATCCGGTTCAAAAGCTCGCCGTCCTTGATCACCATCAGCACGGCTTCTTTTAAATACTGGTAGCCTTTGTAGTGCGCCGGCACGCCCAACCGTTTCAGATGCAGGATGATGAGCTTCTCCAGCCGGCGCTCCGGCTCCAGCCGCGGGCGGGATGTGTTGGCGGCGGCCTGGTCCAGGGGTATGGACAGCTGGTAGATCCTGTCGAGCAGGGCATCAATAGCTACCGGTTTCAGGAAAAAATAAGCGGCTCCCAGGGCAAAAGCCCGCATTATCCGGGCCTCGTCGTCGGCGGGGCTGGTGACGACCACCAGCGGTCGCCTCTCCCACCTTTTTACCTCCTCCAACACGGCAAAGCCGTCGTGCGGGGGCAGATGAAGATCAAGGAGGAGGAGTTGGGCCTTATTTTTCGCCAAGGCCGCCAGGGCTGCCGGACCGTCTTCTACTGCAGCCAGGAGAATAAAGCGTCCGTCCGCCTTGAGCGCTTCCGCGGCCGTCCGGCTGAATCCGGCATCGGCATCAGCCAAAAGCACCGGTAACGGCTGCACTTACTACCACCTCGTCTGTCAAACCAATCGCCTGTCAAACCTATCAGGCCTATCATGCCGCTTCGGCCAGGGAAACCGCTTCGGCAATGCCGGCTTCATAGATCATCCATTCCGCCAAAACCCCGAAGCCTTTCTCCGGGCTGTGAATGAAGACGTGGGTCAGGGCACCGACCAGCTTACCGCCCTGGATAATGGGGCTGCCGCTCATGCCCTGCACTATCCCTTTGGTTTTCTCCAGGAGGACCGGATCGGTCACTTTGACCACCAGCCCCTTGCTGTCCTTGTGGCGATTTACTTCGAGAATTTCTATGGTGAACCTTTCCACTTGTTCATCTTTTATCACGGTGAGGATCTCCGCCTGTCCGGTAACCACTTCATGAGCCAAGGCGACAGGTATCAGCCGGCTATACTCCGTCTCTGCCGGCAGATGTTCCAGGCGGCCGAAAATGCCGTATTCCGTATTCTTGTCGATCTTGCCCAGCTCAGGACTGCCGTCGGCAAATAAACCCAGTTTTTCGCCCGGATGGCCTTTTACCGCCGGCTGGATGCCCTGAATCACCGCCGGGACGATCACCCCGTTGGTGATCACCAGCGGCTGTCGGTCGTCGTTGGCGATCATGTGGCCCAAGGCTCCAAAACGCCGGCTCTCGGGCTCCCAAAAGGTGAGGGTGCCCACCCCGGCCACCGGATCGCGCAGGTAGAGGCCGAGCATATACCGGTAACCTGGTCCATTGGGATCTTTGGCCAAGAGCGGGGTGACATAAAATTCATGACTAGCCGCGCCGCGCCGCACCTCTATGGGTACGGGGCGCTGCTGGCGGCCATAGGTGGCGATGATCTCCTCCATGCTGGTGAAGTGCCCGGGTTCCATGCCGGCCAGCTTGATGATGATGTCTCCGGCCATTATCCCGGCTTCTGCCGCCGGGGAGCGGGTGGTGCCGTCGGCGGCAAGCAAAGCTACGGTGTCGGTCACCATTAGCCCTTGCGCGGACAACAAAACCCCCACAGCCTGCCCGCCCGGATAGACGGCAATTTCCGGCACCACATTGATAAGGGCGGTTTTAATCGGTATCAGGCCGAATATCTTCAAAGCCAGATGATAAGCGCCGATCTCCGTGCCCTGCAGGGTAACCTGGCGCCCGTTTTTGGCCAGGATGCTCCGGCTTGGGGAGGTCTTGGGCAGACCGGCTTCCGCCACGGTGAGCAAGAGACCGGTGTGGAGGCTATATTCCTGACCGGGAAAAAGGCGCAGATGGCTGGGAAAGCGCAGGAAGGAAGGGGCGGATATGGCCAGCAATATACCAAAAAAGGAGAAAATGACGGCGGTGGTAATAACGGCCCAGCTCTTTACGGGGTGCAAGGCGTTCCTCTGCAAATGGCTACACTCCTTCGGCGGTACACTCTGCTACATAGAATGCCCGCCGCGGCAGGGCAAGCCACGCGTTTTCAGCTGGCGCCTTTCAACGTCCAGGCCAGCATCTGCCTGGCATGTTCAACTGCGGTAGCGGACAGGGTGCCGTCGAGCATCCTGGCCACTTCATTTATCCGCTCCGCGGGGCTGAGGCGGCGCAGGATGACTGCGCTACCATCCCCACGAACCTCCTTATCGATCATAATGTGGACGTTTGCCTTGCTGGCGATCTGGGCAAGATGGGTGATGCATATTACCTGATGACCGGTGCTCAGTTGCGCCAATTTCCGGGCCACGGAGTTGGCCATGCGCCCGCCGAGTCCAGCGTCGATCTCATCAAAGATCAAGGTCGGCAAAGGATCCACCGCTGTCAGCACCACCTTCAGCGCCAGCATCACTCTGGACATCTCGCCTCCGGAGGCGATGCGGGCCAGCGGTTTGACGTCTTCGCCCGGATTGGCTGAGAAGAGAAACTCGCCGGTATCGAAGCCGCGCTCGGTAAAAGTCAAGTCGTCCGGCTGCTCCGGCTCGTCTGCCGGTCCGTCCGGCGCAGGCGGCAGGGCAAAATGGAGTTTCGTGCAGAAGGCTGCCCCTTTCATGCCCAGATCACCAAGCTGGGCCATCACGGCCCGGTCCAGTTTCTCTGCCGCTGCCTGACGCAGCTCATGCAGCTCGGTGCCGATCTGCTGCATCTGAATGGCGATTAGATGCAATTCCCGGCGCCGCTCCGCCAGAAGTCCGGCTGCTTCCGTCAAATAGGTCAGCCGCTCCTCGGCCCAGGTCAGATGTTTTTGTATCTCCGCAATGGAACTACCGTATTTGCGCTTCAGCTTGTCGATCAGAGCCAGGCGGCGCTCAATCTCCGCCAGGCGCTGCGGATCCGCTTTGACCTGTTCGCGGCGGAGGCGAATAGCCCGCCCGGCTTCGGTCAACTGCTCGGCCAACAGCTCCAGGGAAGCCGCCAGTTCCTCACAGCTTTTGTCGTACCGGGCCGCCTCATATAGATACTTCAGCGCCTGCCCGGTCTGATCAAGGGCTGAGGCTGAGCCTGGTTTCAGGCCCAGGCCCATGCCGTGACCGGCGCCGTCTCCGGTCGCCTCATATATGGCGCTGTAGGCGCCATCCAAGAGGCGCGCCAGCTCTTCGCTGTTGGTCAGGAGGTTGAGCTCCTCGAGGAGCTGGTGGTCTTCATCTGCCGCCAGGGCTGCCGCCTTGATCTCCTCAATCTGGTATTGCAGGAGGTCCAGCTCTTTTTGCCGCTCTTCGTCGCTTTGCCCCAGCCCGGCGGCTTCCGCCTGCAGCCGACGATAACGCCTTGCCAGAGTGCGGAATTCCTCCAGAAGCCGGGCGACGGGCGGGCCGGCGAAAGCGTCCAGGAGATCGAGATGGGTGGCTGGGCTCAATAGGGATTGATGCTCGTGTTGTCCGTGAATGTCCACTAAAGCCCGACCCAGGCGCTCCAGGGCCGTCACCGTCGCCAGTTGCCCGTTGATACGGCAGCGGCTGCGCCCGGTATTCTGTATCTGCCGGGAGAGGATGATGCAGTCGTCTTCTGCGGCTATGCCTAACTCGGATAATGCCAACAGGGCGGCCTCGTTGGGAGCGAAGGCGGCCTCCACTAAAGCGCTCTCGGCGCGGCGGCCGACACAATCGCCGGCCGTCACGCGGGCGCCCATGGCGGCGGCCAAGGCTTCGATCACCATCGATTTGCCGGAGCCGGTCTCCCCGGTGATGACGGTCAGCCCCGGTTCAAAGGTGAGGTCGGCCTTTTCGATCAGGGCATAATTCCGGATATGCAGCTCCAGGAGCACCTAGGTTCCCTCCCCTGGCCAGTCGGGCGGTAGTTCCTCTGCCAGTCGCCTCAATTCGAGATAGAATTTTTTCACTACCGGATCGTCCGGCATCGTCTTCTGGTTGGCCGGCTTGACGATGATCAACACCACATCGTCGCCGGCGATGGTGGCCAGCACTTCGGGGTAGTTCACCTCATCCAAACCGGCGGCTACGGTGTTGGCGGCTCCGGAATGGGTTTTCAGGATGACGATGTTACCCGAAAAGAGGATGTCTTTTACATACTGCCGGACGGCGCGGCACAGGCGCCCGTGGGCATCCATGGCCGGAATCTGGGGTGATTCGGCATAACGGTAGCCGTTTCCGGAAGCCACCTTCATCAAGCGCAATTCCCTGATATCCCTCGAGATGGTGGCTTGAGTCACGGGCAACCCGGCAGCCTTCAGCTCGCGCAGCAATTCCTCCTGGGTGGCGATGGGGCGCTGCCGGATCAGGTTTAATATGAAGCGATGTCTCTTAGACTTCATGACGCCGACCTCCTGGAAAAAAGCGCCGCCTTCACATCGGATAATACAGGCGCAGACCCAGCACATCGTAGAAACTTCTGCCCGTCAGCCGGATGAGGCGGGTGCGTTCCGCCGCCCGTTTGATCACCACCGTATCGCCGGTACTTAAGCTGGCGCCGGGAGAACCGTCCACCGTGAGCAAGAGTTCGTCCTGGGCCACGGCCGAATTCACCTTCACCCTCACCGTGTCGTCTCCCCGGGCCAATATGGCCCGGTGGCCCAAGGCATGCGGGCAGATTGGGGTGACGATGATGGCCTCCAGACCCGGATGGACGATCGGTCCGCCGGCGGAAAGCGAATAGGCGGTCGATCCCGTGGGAGTGGCGAGGATCAGCCCGTCGCCCACAAAGGTGCCCAGGGTGGAATCGTCCACGGAAGCTTCCAACGTGACCAGCCTGGCAAAGGTGCTGCGGGAGATGACGGCGTCGTTCAGGGCGAGATACCGGCCGCCTGTGGTGCCGCTTTTTTTCACCACCGTCGCCTCAATCATCATCCGCTCTTCAATCTTATATTTACCGGCGAGCAGTGCGGTGAGAGCCATGTCCAGCTCATGGGGCTCCACTTCGGTCAGAAAGCCCAGGTGTCCCAGGTTGACGCCCAAAAGCGGCACCCCCGGTCCGGCAAAAAGGCGGGCGGCTTTCAACAGGGTACCGTCCCCGCCCAACACCACGGCGGCATGGCAGGCGGCCCACATCTCCTCCCCCACTTCCAGCTCAGGCCGGCCAGCGGCGGCGGCGGTGGCTGTGTCCATCACCACCGTCACGCCCGCCCGGCTCATCCGCCCGGCGATATCACCGGCTATGGCTACCGCTTTCTCCTTCCCCACATTGGCGAGGAGAGCGATCCTCTTCTCTTTCATCAGGTTAACTCCTCGTGAGCTTTCTCGACTATCTCCGCGAAAAGAACCGGCCAATCCTGAGCGGCGGCCGCTGTGCCGACCGGGCGAGGGGTAAAGTGCACAAAAAATTCAATATTCCCCTTCGGACCGGTGATCGGCGAATAGGTGGCTCCCCGGAGTGAAAGCTCCAGGCTGGAAATTTTTTTCCAGATGTCTTGCAATACCTGCACGTGTATATGCTTGTCGCGCACCACGCCGCGTTTGGTCTCATTTGGCCCGGCTTCGAATTGTGGTTTCACCAAAGCCACGAGATCTCCCTCCTCGGCCAGAAAGATCCGCACGGCCGGGATGATTTTACTGAGGGAGATAAAGGAGACGTCGATGGTGATCATTTCGACCACGGGAATTTGCCCGGGTTGCAGATAGCGGGCATTGGTCCTCTCCAGCACGGTGACCCGCTCATCCTGGCGCAGGCTCCAGTCCAACTGGCCATAGCCTACATCGACGGCATAGACATGAACCGCGCCCCGCTTCAGCAGGCAGTCGGTGAAGCCGCCGGTGGAAGCACCCACATCCAGGGCCACCCGTCCGGCCACGGAGATCTGGAATTCATCCAGCGCTTTAGCCAGTTTCAGGCCGCCTCTGGAGACATAGGGATGCTCTTTGCCGGTCACTGTCAGCCGGGCGGCAGCGGCCACCTCGGCGCCGGGCTTCGTGCAGGGCTGGTCGTCGACGCGCACCAACCCGGCCATGATGGCCCGCTTAGCCTGCTCCCTGGTGGGGAAGTAGCCTTTCTCTACCAGCAACACATCCAGGCGGCGGCGATTTTGGGCAGACATCAGTTATGGCTTCCTGTTTCGATGATTTGCGGCCATCCCTGGCGGCTTCCGGCCCAGAGACCATAGGCGGCTTCCGCCACAGCGGCCGGATGCAGTCCCCATTTTTCCCTGAGCCATTCCAGTGGCCCGTGCTCGATGAAACGGTCCGGTATGCCCAGACAGCGTACCGGCAATTGGAGGGAGAGCCTGGCCAGAGTTTCCAGCACCGCCGACCCGAAGCCTCCGGCCACACAGTTATCCTCCACAGTCACCAGGCAGCGGACAGAGCGTGCCAGCTCGCCGAGCAGCGCTTCATCAAGGGGTTTAATAAACCTGGCATCGGCTACCGCCACCGAGAGGCCCCGTTCCTCCAGAAGCTCTGCCGCGGCCATGGCCACAGCCACCATGGTACCGACAGCCAAAATGGCTATATCTCCTCCCCGGCGCAACAATTCTCCCCGGCCGATTGGAATTTTGGCCGGGAGTTGGTGGCGGGCGCCGACATCCTGCACTTCTTCCCGCCCGTAGCGGATGGCCGCCGGCCCGTCGTGTTCCAGGGCGGTGTAAAGCATGTGGCGCAGATGGGCGCCGTCGCGGGGCGCCATCACCACCAGGTTCGGGATGTGGCGGAGATAGGAGATATCAAAAGCGCCGTGATGGGTGGGCCCGTCTTCACCCACGAGACCCGCCCGGTCGAGGCACAGGACCACCGGCAGGTTCTGCAGGGCGACATCGTGGACGATCTGGTCGTAGGCCCGCTGCATGAACGATGAATAGATGGCCACCACCGGCTTCATGCCTCCGCAGGCCAGACCGGCCGCCAGGGTGACGGCGTGCTGTTCGGCAATCCCCACATCGATCAGCCGGTCCGGAAAACGGTGCCCGAAACCGGACAAACCGGTACCCTCCGGCATGGCGGCGGTGATGGCCACGATCCGCTGATCCTGCGCCGCCAATTGTTCCAGGGTCTCCCCGAAGAGTTGCGAAAAGGTGGGACGGTGCACGCCGTTGGCCCGCTCGGGCGCCAGCGCATGCAGGTGCCCCGGATCGCTTTCCGCCGGCGCATAGCCTCGCCCTTTTTGCGTGTAGGCATGAATCAACACCGGCCCGCCTCGCTCGAAGGCCTCCCGCAACACTCGTTGCAGAAGTGGAATATTATGCCCGTCGATGGGGCCATAGTAGGAAAAACCCAGCTCCTCAAAGAAGGCGCCCGGCACCACCAGGGAGCGCACCGTGTCCCGCAAGCGCTCCACCACCCGCAGCATTTGCCCGCCCACCGCCGGGATGCGGCTGATGAGCCTTTCCAGATCGTCTTTGGCCCGGTGATAGGTGGGATCGGTGCGGATCCTGGTGAGATAGTCAGAGAGGCCGCCGACATTGGGAGCGATGGACATCTCGTTGTCGTTCAGCACCACCACCAGATCGGTCTGCAGCTCGCCGGCATGATTCAAAGCCTCAAAGGCCATGCCGGCCGTCAAGGCCCCGTCTCCGGTGACCGTGACCACCTTGTATTTCTGGCCGAGGGCGTCCCTGGCCAGACAATAGCCTAAGGCAGCCGATATGGAAGTGCCGGCGTGGCCGGTGCCGAAGGGGTCGTGAGGGCTTTCCGAGCGGCGGGGAAAGCCGCTCAGGCCGTCCGCCTGACGCAGGCAGGCGAAATTGTCCAGCCGGCCGGTGAGGAGCTTGTGGGCGTAGGCTTGATGGCCGACGTCGAATATCACTTTATCTTCGGGACTGTTGATCACCGAATGGATGGCGATGATGATCTCCACCGCCCCCAGACTGGCCCCTAGATGACCTCCCGTCCGGTGCACGGTTTTTATGATCTCTTCTCTGATTTCGCCCGCCAAAGCTTTTAACTCCTGTGCCGACATCTGGTGCAGAAGAGCGGGAGAAGAGATGGATTGTAGAAGACGGGCCATTGGCTTCCTCGCTTTCAGGTACTATCGATCTCTTTCCCCTATATAAACGACCAACTCCGCCAGGCGCCCGGCCGCCTCCCCATATGGCGCCAAGGCGGCCAAAGCTTGTTCCACAGCCTCTTCGGCCATGCGGCGGGAGGCTTCCAAGCCGAAGAGCCGCGGGTAGGTCAACTTCTGCAGGCGCTCGTCGCTGCCCACTTTCTTGCCGAGTTTGCTCTGATCACCGACCACGTCGAGGATATCGTCGGTGATCTGAAAGGCCAGGCCGAAATACTCGCTATATTGATCGAGATGACGGGTCTCGGGTGGCAACACCCCGCCGATGGCGGCACCGGTGCGCAAAGCGGCCCGAAAGAGAGCCCCGGTCTTGCGCGTGTGTATATAGCGCAATGTTTCCACGTTTTGCCCGTTGTCCGTGTTGTCTACAGCCAGGCCTTCAGCCAAAAGATCGACAGCCTGTCCACCGATCAGGCCGGCAGTACCGGCGGCATCGGCTACTTCCCTTATTATAGCCAGAGCGGTGGCGTCGCTCACCCCGATGAGCGCCGGCAGGTCGGCCAGGACCGCAAAAGTCCGGGTTAAAAGGGCGTCTCCGGCTAAGACGGCGATGCCCTCGCCGAACTTTTTGTGGTTGCTGAGTTTACCGCGGCGATAATCGTCGTCGTCCATGCAAGGCAGATCGTCATGGATCAGCGAATAGGCATGGAGCATTTCTATCGCCGCCCCTGCCGGCAGGGCTTTCTCCCTGGAGGCCCCGCATATGGCGGCGGCTTCCAGCACCAATATGGCCCGCAACCGCTTGCCGCCGCCGCAGGCGCTGTAGCGCATGGCCCGGTGCATGATCTCAGGCCGCTCATCTTCCGCCGGCAGAAGCCTGTTGAGCTCCGCTTCCACCATCTCTGCCAGGGAGGCTAAATACATAGAAAATGAAAGATGGTCCAATTTCTTGGTCATGGGGCCGTCGCTCCCGGCAGATGCATTGCCTCATAAGGTTCTTCCTTTATTATCCCGCTTTCACTTTTGGTCAACACCGTGATGCGCGCCTCCGCCCGGTCCAGAAGCGATAGGCATTTCCCGGTGAGCGCTACCCCTTCCTCAAAAAGGGCTAACGACTCCTCCAGGGTGACCTGGCCTGTTTCCAGCTGGCGCACAATCATTTCCAATCTGGCATAGGCCTCTTCAAATGTAAGGTTGTCCATTTTATGCTCAACTTCGCCGCTGCCGGCGGTCACTTCTTTCGCCCCATCAGCCATTGTCTTACCTCCCTCTGCCAACCTCATGCTTTCCTCTCCCGCTTTAGTGGCGGACGCCGGAGACGCGCGCCGCAATCTCGCCGTCCGTCACTCTGATGCGGAGTTCCGTGCCATCTTCGACCTGATCCACCCGGCGCACCACTTCCAGCTGCGGCCATCTGCGGCAGATGGCATAACCTCTCTCCAGGGTAGCGAGCGGCGAGAGGCTGTGCAGTTTGGCCGCCAGCACCTTGAGCTCCCCGCGCCGCTCCACCAGCTTTTTTTCCAGAGCGGTGCGGCAGCTGCCGACTAAATCGTCCACGCTCTGCCGCCACTGGTTGATCCTGTCCAGCGGACGGGTGAGCGCCGGGCTTTTCTGCAACAAGGCCAGTTTCTCCCGCTCGCGGTGCACCTGGTTTTTCATCAGGTGATACATGCGGGTGTGAGTATCTTCCACCTGCCGGTAAAGCACGGTATATTCGGGCACAGCCAACTCAGCGGCGGCCGACGGGGTGGGTGCCCTGACGTCGGCGGCAAAGTCGGTGATGGTAAAGTCGGTCTCATGTCCTACCGCCGATATGACCGGGATCCGGGAGGCAGCCACGGCGCGGGCCACCACTTCCTCATTGAACACCCAGAGCTCCTCCAGCGAGCCACCGCCTCGGCCCACGATCAGGACATCGGCCAAGCCGGCTTCGTTCATCAGCTGGATGGCCGCCACCACACTGGCCGCTCCGGCTTCTCCCTGCACGATGGCCGGGGCGATGATGATGTTCACTTTTGGGTTGCGCCGCCTGATGACGCTCATGATGTCCCGCCAGGCGGCTCCGGTCGGCGAAGTGACCACCCCCACCGTGCGCGGCAGGAAAGGCAGCGGCCGCTTGCGCTCCGGAGCAAAAAGCCCCTCAGCCGCCAGCTTCTTTTTCAGCTGTTCAAAGGCGAAAAACAAGGCGCCCTGGCCGGCCGGGTAGAGTTCATTGACATAAAGCTGGTAATCGCCGGCAGCTTCGTAGACGCCGATATCGCCGCGGGCGAGCACCGTCAGGCCGTCTTCCGGCCGAAAGCGTATACCGAAATTGCGATGGCGAAACATGACGCAGCGCAGGCGGCTTTTGGCATCCTTCAGGGTGAAATACATGTGTCCCGAGGTATGATGTTTAAAATTGGAGATCTCGCCTTTCACCGTCACATTGTTGAAGGCCGGCTCCGTTTCCAGCCGGTATTTTATCAGAGTGGTCAACTCCGAGACGGTGAGAAATTGTTGTTCAGGATTCATCATCAACAAGACCGCACCTTCCGATCGGGCATGGCGAGGGTATAGACATGCTTCTCATATCGCGGCGCAAAACCTCCCGCCTTCCGGCAACTACTCTTGCTCCCCGGACGGCGGGAGAGGCGGTGGATTTATCGCCAGGGAATAAAGGGGGCGCCCGCTGAGGCGGCCGGCGGCAAACAATGCCGGGCCGACGGCGTTGTCGGTACAGAATTTCCGGTCGGCAAACCACAGTTGCAGATGAGCCAACTCGGCGCGAGCGGCGAGGAGGTTTTGCAGCCTAACACTCGCCATCACCCCGCCGGCGAAAAGAAGTTGGCCGGCGCCGGACTTCCGGGCCAGGCAAGCGAGCCAGGCTGCAAAAGAGCCGGCCAGCAGCTCATATATGCCCGCCGCCACATGCCGGGGCTCCAGACCATCTTTTATGGCGCGCTCCACGGCGGCGGCCGGACCGGAAAAAGAAAGCTTATCGCCTCTGACCGCCCGGGGAAAGTGAGCCTGCGCCGCATCGCCGCCGGCGGCGAGCTGCTCCAGGACGGCGCCGGCCGGAAAAGGGAGGCCCAAAGCCACCCCGGCGCGGTCGACCAGCTGACCGGCGGTGAGATCCTCGGTGGCGCTCACCGGGCATAAGGCGGGCCACTCTTCCGGCGCCTCCGCATAGGGCCGGACGGCACAGACTTCGGTAGTGCCGCCCGAAGCGTGGACAAAAAGGGTGGGACGGCGGCCGATCAACTCCCGGGCGGCAGCCGGCAAAGAACCGAGTGCGGCCAGAAAATGCCCCACCTGGTGCGAAGTTTCCCAACAGGGTATACCCGCAGCGACGGCAATAGCTTCGGCACAAGATTTGCCGGCCACAAACACCGGCATATATGAATCCGGAGCGTCCCGGGGAGCGGTGCTCACGCCCACCGCTGCCGCGGCGCCTTTCTCCTCCAGGCGACTGAAACAGGCCGCCAGAAGCGCCGGCAGGTTTCTCACATGGTGGAAAACAGCCTCGGATTGGCGCAGACCGCGTCGGCCGGGCGCCACGGCGAGCACCTGGCGGCAGTCGGCCAAAACGAAGCCGTCTTCCCGCACCAGGCAAGCAGAAGTGGTATAAGCGCTGGTGTCTATACCTAAAACCACTCTACTGCCGCTCAAGCCGCTCTTCACTCCCGGGCACCGCCACCTTGGCCACGGCGCTTAAAACACCGTTGACAAAGCGCCCTGAGGATTCATCGCCATAAACTTTGGCCAACTCGACGGCTTCATTGATCACCGCCCCTGGCGGCGTGTGGTTTTCCGCCGCCGTCAGCTCGAAAATAGCCAGCCGCAACACTGCCCGGTCGGTGGCGGCCAGGCGGTGCAGCGCCCAGTTTTCCGCATGCTTCCTGATGATCCCGTCGATGGCCTCTTGCCTTTCAAGCACCCCGTACACCAAAAAGGCGGCAAACCGGCTTTCCTCGGGCTCCAGGCCCATCTCCACCTGGTTATAGGTAAGTGAAGCCTCAGGTTCATTCTTTCCCACATCGATCTGGAACAAAGTGCGAAAAGCAGCTTCTCTGGCCAGCCTCCGGCTCACTCCGACCAGCCTCCTCTGCGCCTGAACCGCTCGGTTTGGGAGTAATCGTCTTTATCGTCGAAGCGGCTGCCGATATAGAAACCCAAGGCCACACAAGCCAGGATAAATAAAGCCCGCCATACACCGTAAAAGATGATCAACCAGCCCATGACCAATCCCAGCAAGGTACCGACGATTTTCCCGGGATGACGGCGTATGCTCTCCACCAACAGCTGCCAAATTTCCAGCATGGCTTCACTCCCCAACATCACTCAAGGCGGGTGCGGGCCATGGAGGCCACAGCCTTGATCTTCACCGCTACCGAACCGGCGACAATGCCCCCGGTTTCGCCGACGGCTTGCACCACTTTCTGCTGCACCTCATCTGCCAAGGCAGTGAAAACAGCACCCGGCTCGACGATCAGGGCGATCTGGATGTCGACGCCACCGCTGCGGGGTAAAACTTTAACATCCAAATCCCGCACCCCTTTGATGCCCCGCACGGTGCGGCAGACCAGGTTTTCGATGGCCCGGAAAGAGATGCGGATCCTTCCCAGATCGGTCTCCGTGACCACTGCTTTCTCCTCGCCGCGGCGCAAAACCAGCCCGGCGAGATGCACGGCGATCAAGAGGAGCACACCGGCCACCACCACCGTCTCCCAGGTGCGGTTATAGAGGGTGATCAGGGTCACCGACAGCGGCGGCCCGGCGTTCCAGCCCAAAGCTACGGCAAAGAGCGCCGCGCTCCACGCCAAGGTCAGAGCCGAGGCGATCAAAATAAACACTTTATCGATCTGTTTCAAGCCGCACCCACCTACTTCACCCGCTGTTCTTCGCTCCGCTCTTCAGGCGGGATGTGTACCCCGAGTATATGCACATTGACCTCCACCACATCCAGCCCGGTCATGCTCTCGACGGCATTCTTCACATTGTCCTGGATCTTCCAGGCCACATCGGGGATGCGCACGCCATAGTCGACCACCACAAACAAGTCGACGGCGGCCTGCTCCTCACCGACTTCCACCTTGACCCCTTTGGCCAGGTTTTTCCGTCCCAGCATCTCGGCGATGCCCCCGGCGATGCCGCCGCTCATGCCGGCCACTCCCTCAACCTCCGTGGCCGCCAGTCCGGCAATCACCGCCACCACTTCATTGGCGATGCGCAATTCTCCCAACTCGCTGCGCTCACTGCGTGCCACCATTATAAACCTCCTTCATTATTTGGCAAACCGCCGCTGTCCAATCCATCATTTCTCCCCTTCCCCGGCGCCGCCTTCCGGCTGCAAGTTCATATGGGCCTGGATAAATCCGGTATGGACGGCTCCTTTTCTGAACAGGGGATGGCTGAGCAGCGCTTTATGGAAGGGAATGGTAGTGGCCACCCCTTCGATGATGAATTCCTCCAGTGCCGCCTGGGCTTTTTTGATGGCTTCCTCCCTGGTGGGAGCATGGCAGATCAGCTTGGCCAGGAGCGAATCATAATAAGGCGGCACCACGTAGCCGGTATAGACGTGGCTGTCCACTCTGACCCCCGGTCCTCCGGGAGCATGGTAAAATTCGATCTTGCCGGGCGAGGGCAGGAAGCCCTGGGCCGGATCCTCGGCATTGATGCGCAGCTCGATGGCGTGGCCTTTTAGCTTCACCTTATCCGGCCTGAAGGTGATGGCCTCCCCGGCCGCCGTCAGGATCTGCTCCTTGACCAGATCGATGCCGCAAACGGCCTCGGTCACCGGGTGCTCCACCTGGATGCGGGTGTTCATCTCGATGAAATAGAAACGCCCATCCTTATCTAGGAGGAATTCCATGGTGCCGGCGCCGGTGTAGTCCACCGCCGCCGCCCCCTTCACCGCCGCCTCGCCCATCTGCCGGCGCAACTGGGGGCTGACGGCCGGGGAAGGCGACTCCTCCAGCACCTTCTGATGGCGGCGCTGCAGGGAACACTCCCGCTCCCCCAGGTGAAACACGTTATGATCCTTATCGGCGAAGATCTGGATTTCGATATGCCTGGGTTCCTCGATATATTTTTCTATATATACTTCCGGGCTGCCGAAAGCCGCTTCGGCTTCCGCACTGGCGGTAGCCCACAGCCGCAGCAGCTCTTGGGGGCTGGTGGCAATGCGCATGCCCTTTCCCCCGCCGCCGGCGGCGGCTTTGATCATCACGGGATAGCCGATCTCTTCCGCCACGGCCAGAGCTTGTTTTTCGTTTTTCACATTGCCTTCGCCTCCGGGGATGACCGGCACGCCGGCCTGGCGCATCACCTGCTTGGCTGCCGATTTATTCCCCATCAGCTCAATAGTCTTGCTGGAAGGGCCGATGAACTTTAGACCGTGCGTCTCGCAGATCTCGGCAAATTGAGCCCGCTCGGCCAGGAGGCCGTAGCCGGGATGCACGGCATCCACCCCGGCGATCAGGGCGGTGCTGATGATATTAGGTATGTTTAAATATGATTGACGCACCGGGCCGGGACCGACGCAGTAAGCCTCATCGGCGAAGCGGACGTGCAAGGCGTCCTCATCGGCTTCCGAATAGATGGCCACGGTTTTGATGCCCAGTTCACGGCAGGCGCGCATCACCCGCAAGGCAATTTCACCGCGGTTGGCAATTAAAATGCGTTCAAACAATATTCTATCCTCTTCTTCCTTACAATGGCTCGATTATAAACAGGGGTTGTCCATACTCCACCGGTTGGGCGTTTTCCACCAATATCTCTACTATCCTGCCTTTGACCTCCGATTCAATTTCGTTCATCAGCTTCATGGCCTCGATGATGCAAAGCGGTTGGCCTACTTCCACTTCGTCGCCGGGATTGACGTAGGGCGGCGCATCCGGGGAAGGCGCCCGGTAGAAGGTGCCTACCATGGGGGCAACGATGGTAGTGTAGTTGCTGTCGTCGTCTTCTCCCTCGGCCACCGGCGATGGGATGCGGGTCATCTCGGACTTGGCGGCATCCACCGCCGCCGCACCTATGGCCGGGTAATCGGTTTCCCGGATATGGCCGCCGCCGTCGGCTCTCTTTTTCAGGCTGAGGCGGAAGCCTTCCTTTTCCAGATTCAACTCCACGATGTCGGTGCCGTTAAGCATCTTGATCAGTTCTTTTATTTCCCTTAAGTTCACGGGACCATCTCCTCACATTGAGCAAAAAGGGCCGAGTCGCCGTAAGTCAAGAAGGTTCGCTTTCGCGGGGCGAAATTCCTTTTTGCCGGATGAGCGACTACTCACCTCTATAAGGAGATGGGCGGTCTCATCTGGTGTTCATGATCGCCCTGTAGCCGCATCCATTATAGTAATGCGCTCCGGAGCCAGGCCGCAAACTCTGGAGACCAATTCTCCTATTTGCGCCGCTTCTTTGGCGGTGAGGATCCTGGGCACGACCACCGTGGCGCCGCTGGTGCCCAACACCACCACAGCATCGGCAAAGCCGCCGGCCATCAGCAAGGCTTCGGTCTCCACTTCCAGTTCATTTTTGCGCAGGAGCGCCATCAGCTCGTCGGTGAGCTGGGCGCGCCGGTTTTCGCTCAGGCTTTTGTCCGTCGAGGCGCTGCGCAGCAACTCGGCCTGCACGGAGCGGACCCGGTCCCGTTCCAGCCGATAGGCGGCGAAGAAATCAGGGTTGGTGACGGCTCCGGAAATGCGCTCCGGCGCAGAGGCGGTGGGAGCTGTCTCTCCCGGTCCGGCTGAGTACGGGGATAAGGCCGAGGCCTCCTCGCCGCCCGGCCGGACCACCATGTCGTTCCCTGCCGACAAGGTCGCTTTGGCGATTGGGCTTTGGGCTTCTTTCTCTCCCATACTGAACAGGCACAACAATATGATGCCCAGGCCCAGAAAGATAGCTCCATATTGCAGATGACGGCGTTTCACGATGATCAACATCACCGCACCTCCTAGTTGTATCTCGACAACACCGAGACTTTATGTATGTCCACACCCAATATGGTGGCGACGGCTTTGGCCAAAGTGTAACGCAAGGCGGCATCTCCCGCTCCATCAGCCAGTACGAGCACCCCCCGTATCTCCGGTTCTATCTGCACCAGCACCACCGGCTTCTCCGAGCGCGCCGCTTCATCGCGCACCGTGAGCGGTCTCCTGCTTTCCCGGAGCAGACTGCCGGTACCGTTTGCCCCGTTGCCTGTGCCGGTGCTTTTTTCCGTGGTCACCTCTTCAGCCAGCACTTGCCTGGGACCACTCTCCATGGTGATATAGACCTCCACCCGCCCGGCGCCCGCCACCTGACTTAACAAGCGCTCCAGCTCACCGGCCAGGCGGGTTTCGAGGACCTGGCTGCCG
>DULU01000115.1 GCA_012840225.1 Bacillota bacterium | reverse complement strand
GGGCGGCCGCCAGCGCCGCCGCACAACCGCCTACACCGCCGCCCGCAATGAGAATATCGCCATGGAGCTCACGCAACACGATTTTCTCCTTCTATACGTTGTGCTTCTAGCTTCTAAACATTGCGGTTCTTTAGTAATTGGCAACTGGAGGTATATTTCCTTTTGATAATTTCCGCCTTGATTATTTTCGCCCTGGCAGAGGCTGAATAGCAAAATTACCGCCCTGCCGGTCGACTGTATTGATACAATGATCCTATAAATAAATAAATATGAGACTGCAACGTCCGGAGGAGTGAGGCGAGGGGCAACAGCTGGCGCAACATTCAGAACTATATTGCCGCCGCCAAAGCTTGCCCCAATATATACCTGGAAATCACCTTTTCTTCGGTGCCGCACGGAATCATTCCATATCTGTGCCGCATGGCCGGCAGCGACCGGGTCCTTTTCGGGAGCGACATGCTGTGGCGGGGGCCGGAGTCGCAGTTGGGCTGGGTCGCCTATTCTGAGCTGTCCGATGAGGAAAAACGGCTGGTGTTGCGGGAGAATATGCTGGGCATATTGCGCCGGGCAGGCGTTATATGAAGCGATATGAAGCGATATGAAGCGATATGAAGCTCCAGGCTCCGGTCTGAACCTGCTGGAAGGAAGTGTTATGTCTTTCCTGAATAAATAATTATAACAATTGTTTCGGCTGGGAGGATTTATTATGGATCAGCGCCACTTTGCCCATCCGGAGGCTGCCTACCTGCCGGCTCCATTTTGGTCCTGGAACGGCAAACTTGAGCCTGAGCGCCTGTTCCATCAGTTGCAGATGTTCAAAGAGGCGCGCATCGGCGGTTTTTTCATGCATGCCCGGCCAGGATTACATACGCCCTTCCTGAGCGAGGAGTGGTTTGCCGCCATCTCGACTTGCGTGGAATATGCCCGGCGCCACGATATGAAGGCTTGGATCTATGATGAAAGCAGCTATCCCAGCGGATTTGCCGGGGGCTTTGTTACTGAGCGGTGGCCTGATCTGGTTTGCCGGCACTTGGTCTGCAGGTGGATGGAGAATGAGGTGGCCGGTGACCGGGAGAGAAATGGAAAGAGAAATGGAAGGGAAGAGAATAAGAAAACCAACAAGGAAAATGGCGAGGAGTTGGCCAGGTTCTTCGTGGTGGGTGATGGCTATCGCCGTCTGGCTTCTGAGGCGCCGGTGGATGCTGATGCCAGGCTGCTCTGCTTTTCTGTGCAGCCCGGAGAGCCAAGCAATTGGATGAATGGATTTCCATATACTGATTTACTCAATTCGGAGACCACAGCTACTTTTATTAATATAGCTTTGGAGCCGTACCGGCGCCGGTATGCCACCGATTTCGGCGGAGTGATTCCCGGCGTGTTCACTGATGAGCCGCGCCTTGTCAATCACAGCTTACCGTGGACGGCGGATCTGCCGGAGTTATATCGCCGGACTTATGGCTGCGATCTGTTGGATTCACTGCCTGAGCTATTTCTGGAGATCGGTAATTACGGCGTCACCCGTTGCCGTTTCTGGCGATTGATCACCCTGCGGTTTATTGAGGCCTGGATGCGGCCGATGTATGAATGGTGCGAGCGCCACGGCTTGCTCTTGACTGGACACCTGTGGGAGCATCTATTCACCCCGAATTATTCCGGCAGCATCATGACGCCGCTGGCTTATATGCATATGCCGGGCATCGATCTCTTGGGCCGGGATGAGGCGCAAGCCCGCTATCAGATGAATGATATCGTGCCCCGGCAAATTGGCAATGTGCACATGGTCAAAGCCATAACCAGCGTGGCTCACCAGATGGATCGCCGGCGGGTGTTGTCGGAAACCTATGGCGGCGGCGGTTGGGATATGTCTTTTGAGACCCAGAAGCGCATCGGTGAATGGGCCTATGCCTTGGGCATCAACTTCATGAACCAGCATCTCACTCACTATTCGCTGCGCGGTTTCCGCAAAGTGGACTACCCGATCTCCTTTGCCGACCACCAGCCCTGGTGGCCGGAGTACCGTCGGTTGAGCGAATATTTTGGTCGCCTGAGCTATGCCCTGAGCCAGGGAAAATACCGGGCCGACATTTTGGTTCTGCACCCTATGACAAGCCTGTGGGTGGAGTCGCCGCAAGCTGTTGCGGGGGCGGGCGCGGGAGCCGGGACAGCGGCTGGAGCCGGAGCAGCGGCTGGAGCCGGGGCCGGGGCCAGGGCAGGGGCCAGGGCAGGGGCAGGGTCTGGGGCCGGCGGACGCCGGGATGCCTGGCGGGCAGAGGCAGCGGCGACTCGGGTCAATAATATGTATATCTCCCTCAACCACCTGCTTAAGACGTTATCGGCCGGTACCTGAGCCTATGACCTGGGTGACGAACTGCTTATGGAGGAGCATGCCGCAGTTGTGCCGCCTGGGGACTCCGACGGCTCCGGAAACGCTGGCTCCGGCGGTAACGGTAGCTCCGGCGGTAACGGTAGCTCCGGCGGGATGGTTGGTGTCGGCGGGCAGCTACAGTCCGAACTTCGTGTCGGGGCCATGCGTTACCGGGTGGTGATCATTCCGGCAAGCTGTAATCTGCTGAGCAGCACTTACCAGCTGTTGTCACGTTTTGTCGCAGCGGGAGGGATAGTGGTAGCCCTGACCCCCGTACCTCATCTGTTGGACGGGGCTCCGGCCGATCTGGATGACCTGTTTGGCGGCCGCTGCGTGGTGGTACATTCGCTCTCCGAGCTTACCAACAGGTTGGAGGGTTGGGAGGAAGATGGACGGTTGTGCCGCCTGGCGCGCCTTCCGACCTCCACCATCAATGCCCCTATATACAGCATCGAGCGCACCACCGAGGAAGGCGACATCATCTTTCTGGCCAATATGGGCGACACTCCGCACCTGCAGGCCGAAGTGCTGCTGCAAGGTGAAGGACAGGTTGAGCGTTGGGACCTGGTCGATGGCTCTGTGGAGGTGCTACCAAGCCAAAAGACGAGCCGGGGTCTGGTGGTCACTTTGGACTTTGCCGAAACAGAATCCCACCTGTTGTTCCTGCGCCGCCGTCCGGGCGGCAGCTCCGGGGCTGTGGAGGGGGCTGGAGAGGGGGCAGGGGCTAAGGCTGGGTCTGAGAGCGGGACCGAAAACGAGACTGGGAATATGATCTGGACCGAGACCAACACCAGGGCTAAAGAAGGTCCGCTCTCCAGGAAGCCGATATGCAGTGGCCGCCACTTGCCGCAGCAGCGGCAAAAGGAAAAGGTCCTCTCGTCTACCTGGCAATTTCAGCCGGAAAACGAGAATGTGCTGGTGCTGGACACGGTGAGATATCGCATCGGCATGGAGGCTTTTTCGCCACCCACCGCCGTATCGGAGATGGCCGCCAAGATCAGGGAGCACTATAAAGTGCCGGTGGTGCCGATCCGGGATAGGCAGCCGTGGCGCAAATATCAGGAAGGGGGAGGAAAGCCCCCACTATATGCCGACCTGATTGAGCTGCAATATGAAGTGGAATCCTCGCTCGACGAACCGGCCGATCCGGCCGATTCTGCCGATCCGGCCGGCCACCAGGACCTACAACTGGTCGTGGAGGATGCTCACGAATTCCGGATTGAGGTCAACGGTATTGAGATCAAAAGCCGCCTGGCAGAGGCGGGGGCTGGGGCGGGGGAAGGGGAGAGAGATTTCTGCTGGTTAGATCCGGCCTTCAAGCGCCTGCCGGTGGCCGGGGCTTGGCGGAAGGGTAAAAACGACATCAGGCTCTTTTGCCGCTTCCACGAAGATCTGCCGCTGGAAACCCTATACCTGCTCGGCCGTTTTTCTGTGGTGAGGGCCGGCAGAGCCCGCTATCGCCTGGAGCCGCCACGCCATTACCTGACCGGCGGCAGTTGGGTGGAGCAGGGCTATCCGTTCTATGCCGGCCGGGCGAATTATATACAGGAAATATATCTCTCCCCCGAAGAGGCGGCGGGCCGGGTCTGGCTGGAACTTTCGGATCTGCCTAATGTGACCAAGGTGTTTTGTAACGATGAGGAGGCCGGCTTGATTGCCTGGCGGCCATACCTGGTTGACTTGAGCGGCTTGCTGCGGCCGGGAGCAAATGTCATCCGGCTGCAGGTGGCCAACAGTTTACACAATGTGCTGGGACCCATCCATAATGCCGGCAACCCCGTCATCATCGGACCCCAGCATTACATGAAATACCGCAATGCCGGCTGGCAGGATGAATATCGCTTGGTACCTGATGGATTAGCCCGGACGGTGCGGCTGGTCTGGGAAAAGTAAAGCGGGGTGAAAATGATGACCTCCCGTGAGAGAGTGGAGCTGGCGCTGGCTCATATGGAGCCGGATCGGGTGCCGGTGGATATAGGCGGCAGTGTGGTGACCGGCATGCAGGTGCAGGCGGTGTATAGATTGCGGCAGGCGCTGAAGCTCGACCCGCCGGGTACGCCGGTCAAAGTGATCGAACCATACCAAATGCTGGGGGAGATCAAACCCGATCTGGCGCGCCTGCTCGGCGTGGATGTAGTGGCGTTAAATGGGCCGCGTAACATGTTCGGCTTCGCCAACACCGGCTGGCGCCCATGGCGTACTCCCGACGGTACACCGGTGCTGGTGCCGGAGAAATTCAACACCGTGCCTGAACCCGACGGCAGCATACTAATGTATCCTGAAGGCGACAAAAGCGTGCCTCCAAGCGCCAAAATGCCGGCAGGTGGCTGGTATTTTGATTCCTTGTCCAGGCAGGAGCCGATTGACGACGCCAGGCTCAATGTGACCGACAATCTCGAAGAATTCCAACCCATCAGCCCAGAAGACTTGCGTTATTTTGCCGAAGAGGCCAAAAGGTTGTATGACGAGACGGATCAAGCCATTCTGGCCAACTTCGGCGGTACCGGCTTCGGCGATGTAGCATTGATCACCGGCTTAGGATTGAAACATCCCAAAGGGATACGTGATGTCGAGGAGTGGTATATCAGCTTATGCACCCGACAGGATTATATCCTGGAGCTCTTCGACAGGCAGTGTGCCATAGCTATAGAGAATTTGGCGAAAATATATGATGCTGTAGGCAATCGCATCACAGCCGTCTTCGTCTCCGGCACCGACTTCGGCACGCAGCGTGGCCTCTTCTGCTCCAGGGAGAGCTACCGACAGCTGTTTTTCCCCTTCCATAAGCGGGTGAACGACTGGATACATGCCCACACCAAGTGGAAAACCTTCTTGCACAGCTGTGGCTCGGTGGTGGAGATCATACCTGATTTCATCGAAGCCGGCTTCGACATCCTCAATCCTGTGCAGTGTTCGGCCGCCGGCATGGACCCACAGGTTTTGAAAGAGCGCTTCGGCGACCGCATCGTCTTCTGGGGCGGAGGAGTCGATACCCAGCGCACGCTGCCCTTCGGTACGCCGGAGGAGGTGGCCGCTCAAGTGCGGGAGCGGCTGCGCATCTTTGCTCCCGGGGGCGGTTACATATTCAATACTATTCATAATATACAAGCCGATACGCCCGTCGAAAACATACTGGCCATGTTCGACTCCCTAAAGGATTACGGCAGCTATCCCATAAAGCAGTGCTAAAATGCGGGGTGAAGCGAAGTTAAGTGAAGTGAAGCTAGGCTAGGTTAGGTTAGGCTAATCTAAGCTGATCCTAGCTGAGCTGAGCTTAGCTGAGCGTTGTACAGCAAGGCGCCCAGCCGATCGATAGGCGATCGATAGGCGATCGATAGCCGATCGAAACAGCCAGGCGCCTTGAATTTTTGTTTGTATTTATTTCTATATTACTTTATTTCGGATTACTTTATTTCGGCGGGTTGATGATGTTGCGGATGATGTTGGCAGCGTTCTCTACGGCATAGGCAACGGATATTTCTCCTCTCCAGGCGGGAGCCAGCGCATTGCCGCGGGCATCATTCCACTGGCCCCAAAGCGGCCTGAATTCCAGAGGATCTCCATAGGGAATGTTCTCTATCAATATCATCTTGTTGGGGAGCTTATCAAGCTCAAGCCATTCCTTGGATGTAGCCAGCTGGCGGTAGATGGGTACTTTCCTTTCTCCGCTATAGCGATCCATTTTTGTCTGGGTGATCACAAATTTGATATACTCCCAGGCCGCCTCTATATTCTTGGATTTGGCCGATATGGCGAAGCTGTCGGGCCACAGGCGGACCACCTTCTTCACCGGTCCGGCCGGCATATGGGCTACATCCCAGTCGAATTTGGCCTGGCTGCGGTAAGTAGAGAGGGTGGAAATATTTTCCACCACCATGGCCAACTTCTGTTGGGTAAACAGGTTGTTGGCGCTGCCTGCCGAAAGCGGCGGAGCGACGAGATCTTTGTGGATCATATCCACCAAAAAGTTGATGGCGCTGAGGGCGGCAGGCTGGTTGAGCACCACTTCAAATTTATCATTCAAAGTGGCACCGCCATAGGAATGAATGATCATATCCAGGAGTTTGTAGTCGTACGTGCTGTAAAAGCCCCACCTGTCCGGCTTGCCATCCCCGCTGGTATCCACGGTGAACTTCCGACCAATTTCCCGCACATAATCCCACGTCCAATTGGCTGGTGGCGGGGTGACGCCCATTTCGGCAAACATGGATTTATTATAGTAAAAAGTAGACATGACGAAAGCGAAAGGAATGCCGTAGAGATCGCCATTTTCCATGGTCGGATAGCGCATGGCCTTCATCGGTTCCATGAAGAAGTCGCTTTCTTTAAGGTCACGGTCGAAATAAGGCTGCAGGTTTAGCAGGAAGCCCTGCTGGGCGTAATCATATACATATCCGACGCTCATGTGCATCAGATCTGGCGGGTTACCGGCAACGTGATAGGCTACCAGTTTATCAAAGAACTGGCCGAAGGAGACTGCCTCATGCTTAATTTCTATGTTCGGATGAAGCTTCTGGAAGGGAATGATGAAATCTTCCTTGATATAATCCATCGAGGCGCCGGTAGCCCAGGTGAAATAATGCAGGGTGATTTTTTCCTCAGCGGCGGCGGCAGCGGACAGGCAGCCGGAGATCAGGAGACCGGCCAGCAGCGCCATGGTTGATATTACCGTCGCCAGGTGAAGCCATCTGCTCTTGCTTCCAATAATGAACATGCATACCCCTCCTGGTTATTATAATTTTTTGGGGAATAACTGCTTGAGCAGTGAAAGGGGAGTGGGGAGAGGGGGAGCGCGAGGCTGCATGTATTTCCAAGTCCATGTCCATCCACATGTCCTTGCAGGCGTCCATGCCCATGCCCATGTCCACATCCACCTCCATCCCCATGCCCACGTCCATGCCCGCGTCCATGCCCGTAGGCAGTTATCATTGCCGGAGAAATTTCCATCACCGGCGAAATTGAAAGCTATAACCGCATTTGTTCTCAAAGCGGCTCCCTTCTTTCCGCTGTTGGTTATGGACCGGGGACCAGGGAGTTAGCGGTTAATTTCTGCCGAATCGGAGGTGGTTGGTTTTTGTAGAATCAGTTGCATGACTGTGCCCAGCAAAGTGTCGAGCACCAGCATTTGTGCACTTTGCATGGTCACTCGCTGTCTGTCGATGTATAAGTCTATCGGTGAGCTGATGAGCGGATAATCAACCAACCTTGCCAGCATTGAACCGGGATTACCGGTGATAGCCACAGTGTTTACGCCGTTTTCTTTGATGGAACGGATAACTTCATTAACCTTTACATGCCGGCCGGAACGGCTGATACAGATGAGGACATCACCCGGTCCCAATCTCTTGGCTATGATCGCCAGTTCCTCGTCCATGTAGGAAGCCACGCTGTTTATCCCGCATATCTGACTGCGGTGATGACCGCTGAAAGCCAGAAAACCGGAGTCGCCAAGCCCAAACCAAGCCACTTGGGAAGCTGCAATTATCTTTTGAGCGGCAGCTTGAAGCAGGTCGGCTTTTTGGCATTCTATAGTTTCGATTAGCGATTCCATCAGTTGGCTGAAAAATGGTGTGGTGCTGGGTGAGGTTGAAGGTGTGATCGTAGCTGCGAGTGCGGTTGGAGGTGTGGATGTTGTGGATATGGGCATTGCTGAGGGAGTTGCTGTGTGGGCCGCTGTATGGGCTACTGTGTAGGCCGCTGTGGGTGTTGCTGTAGGTTCCGCCGATGGTCCTGCTGAGGGTTCTGCTGTAGGTCCTGCTGCGGTTTCTGCAACAGAGGCTCCTGTGTGGGCCGACGCGAGTGCCGATGTAGGTGCCGAAGTAGTTGCCGATGTGGGAGCTGAAGTTTGCAACTGACCGGCTATCAAGGCCTGCTTTATCGAGCGCAGTCCGCCAAAGCCTAAAGCCTGACAAAACCGCACTATACTTGGCTTGCTCACATTGTTGGCCGCGGCCAACTCCGCCAGGGACATAGTAATCAAGACACTTGGATCAGCGGCCACATATTTGGCCACCCGCGCCAGGGAATCCGGTAAATCACCTTCCACTCTTTGGATCAAAGACAATAGGCTTTTGGTGGATATCGGGTGGACCCTATCCCGGGGAGGCAAAGCTCTCACCGCTTTCCAAAAACGCCAGATCCTATGAAAATATGTTACATACCATAATGTAACTTAATTACAAAGTACCATACCCCTCATATTCTGTCAATCGCTCCATGGAAGTCGTGGAAGTCGGAGGTCGGGAAGTCGCATACCATGAAGTCGCTTCATGGAAGCTTGGTGGCATGCAGTCCAGTCCCACTCAAGAGGGTCCTCCGGCGTGTCCACTTTTGTCCCACATTTGGTAGGGGTGTCGATTTTGTTCCCAGACATTATCCGGATAGACTCCAATGAGCAAAACTGAGGAAAATGCTGGAAGAAAACATGAGGGTTATTGCCATATACTGGTAATTCCGTCCAGCCGCCAGCCTGTTTGAGCCGAAAAGCTACACCCCACATCCTCACCGGTCAGGTTTTGGAACAATGTATACACCCTGTATAGAGGCGGGAGAGGTGAGGCCCAACATGTGTTTATTGCGAAGTTACAGTAGGGGATGGTTAGCGATCGATGTATATTGAGCAGTGCACTTGCTCAGCGGATTACCAAACTCCCAGCTCTCCCGGCTTTCCTTGCCTGGATTCCGTAAGGTTTGTAGATGAGTCGGCCTGATATCATAGGTATGCCTGTTTACCGGGGCAACAGGCTGCAATATCAATATACGTATAAGCGTACAGTCGCCGGTTTCCACGGCATAACTCCGGATGCCGCCGTTGGATCATACTGGCTATTCCGAGCAACCGATTTGTTGCGTGTCGCGAGCTCTTCCGGACTCTCGACTCTCTATAGTGATCACTCCACCTGCCGAGCCTACCCTCGCCCCCGGCGTGTCCATTTTTGTCCCGCATCTGGTGGGAGTGTCGTTTTTATTCCGAGATGTTATTTGGATAGGCCCCGATGAGCAAAACTGAGGAAAATGTTGGAAGAAAACATGGGGATAATTACCATATACTGGCAATTCCGCCCTGCCGCCAGCCTGTTTGAGCAAAAAAGCTACACCCCTAATCCTTGCTGGTCGGGTTTTGGAACAATATGCACCCCCCTCCCCATTATGGTTGGAGAGGCATGGCGGGGGGAGGCGGGGCGGTAGAGGAGGAGCCAATCGTGGATTTATTGCGGAGGCCAGTTGATAATGATGCTATTTAAGAAGCGCACTTACTCGGCGGATTACCAAACTCCCAGCTCTTCCGCCTTGCCTTGCATGGTTTTTGTGAGGGTGGTAGATAAGCCGGCTTGCTGTCGTCGATCTTCCTAGTGTGCCGGGATAACCAACTGCATTACCAATATGTGCATAAGCGTGTGGCGGCAGGTTTCCACGGCATAACTCCGGATGCCGCCGTTGGATCATACTGGCTATTCCGAGCAACCGATCATTTACTGGGCGCTCACCGACATCATTCAGGAGCTTGCTCAGTAATCTATGCCAGTGCAAGTAAGACACACGTGGGCGGAATAGGCTTTTCATCTTGGCTCTTCAGGACTTCGGACTCTCGATAGAGACCATTCAACCTGCTGAACCTACCAAAAGCAGCCCTCTTCTTCGACCTTCTTCACTTCCTCTTCGCCCTTCCACCTCCGACCTACCCTTCTACACAACCCGTCGACCATACCCCCACTCTCCGGCGTGTCCATTTTTATCCCGCATCTGGTGGGGGTGTCGTTTTTATTCCGAGATGTTATTTGGATAGGCCCCGATGAGTAAAGCTGAGGAAAATATTGGCAAATCATGGGGGCTAATTGCCATATACTGGCAATTCCGCCCTGCCGCCAACCTGTTTGAGCAAAAAAGCTACACCTCCATCCTCACTGGGGCAGGTTTAGGAATAATGTGCACACCACCCATTGTGGTGGGAAAGGCAGGGCGGGGGGCAGGACGGGAAAGGCGGTGCCAAACATGGAGTTTTTGCGGGATTGCAGTAAGGAGTGCTCGGAGAGG
>DULU01000114.1 GCA_012840225.1 Bacillota bacterium | reverse complement strand
CGGCTTGTGCCGATGCGAAGGCCGGGAGCCCGGCCGGAGCCACTACCGCCGCAGCCGCCACAGCCGACTCCTCAGTCGTCGTTGCCGATGCCGACCGGACGAGCAGGCCATTGCAATTCAGGTGGGCGATAAGCCGCCTTCTGGCTTCCCTTTCGGCCAAATAAAGCCATAAAACCACAGCACGGCTCATAATCTGTAGCGGTTTCGTCAAAGAGTTACGCCTAAACCAAAGCGGGGGAGAGCCATGCTGCAAAAAGCTTCCGATCTGCGCCTGCTCGAAGTGATCAACATCGCCGACGGACGCCGCCTTGGGCACATTTATGATGTCGATATGGATGCCGTCACCGGGGAAATCATCTCCCTTATCTTGCCGGGTTCGTCCGGCGGCTTCCTAAAGTGGAGCAGAAAACCGGAAATTATGGTAAACTGGAACCAAATAGTGCGTATCGGCGAAGAGGTCATCCTGGTGCATATACCCGCCGCCGAATTCCGGAATATCAGATAGAGTAGGTCGCCGCGGGGCTCTGTTTTATCAGGATGTTGTTTTGAGGAGGGCGCTTCTGTTCAGTCTCGACCGTCGGGGAGAACTGCTTATTATCCATGCGGAGCTGCTCGCGCCACATGTGCGGCACGGCTTTACCACCCGCCTGGGCGGAGTGAGCAGCGGACCTTTTGCTTCCCTGAACTTATCGCCGCGGACAGCCGACCAACCGGCCAAGGTGCTGGAAAACCAGAACAGGCTGGCGGCGGCGCTGGGAATGGAGACCACGCAGATGATTGCCGGCGAACAGGTGCACGGCAGCCTGGCTCATGAAGTGTTGAGCCCACCCCGAACGGATGAGGTCGTTCCCGGGATACAGATCGTTCCGGGCGTGGACGTGCTGGTCACCAACCTGGAAGAGGTGGTCCTCACGGCCTTCTTTGCCGACTGCGTTCCCGTTTTGCTGGTCGATCCCACACATAAAGCCATCGCTTTGGCCCATGCCGGCTGGAAGGGGACTTTAGCCGGTGCCGCCGGCGTGGCTCTGGAGATGCTGCAGCGCCGTTACGCTACCGATCCGGCTGAGGTGCTGGCCGTCCTGGGACCGGCCATCGGTCCTTGCTGCTATGAAGTGGGTGCCGATCTGGCCGCCAGGTTCAGAAGCATTTTTGACGAACGGGTGGCTTTAGGCCGGAGACTGGATCTGCGCATGTGCAACAAACTGCAGCTCATGAAAGGCGGCGTGCCCGGGCACCGGATTCATATGGCCCCCTGGTGCACCGCTTGCCATACCGATTTATTTTACAGTTACAGGGCCGCCGCCGGCGGAGTCACCGGCCGGTTCGCCGCTTTCCTGGCCCTGCAGCCTACCTGCGCTTCAGCATGATGAACAGCACAAGAAGGAGTATCCATCCACCCGGACGAAGGTGTATACGACCAAGAGGTGAATCTTCTGTGTCTTCGACCAAGAAGAGCAAAAGCGATGTTGCCATCCGCCGGCGGCGGGATATCATAGCCATTTCCATGCTCACCTTTGCCGTATTGAACCTGGTCGGGTTGCATACCGGCGCCGCCGGAGTGGTGGGACAGTTTCTGGCCGGCTTCTGGCGTCACCTGGTGGGACAAGCCTCGGATCTCCCGCCTCTTCTCATGATCGTCTGGGCCGTGGCCTACCTGCGCGGCCGGCAAAGCGCCTTCTGGTCGCGCACGGTCTCCATCGCTCTGTTTTTTTTGGTCTTCATCACCTTTCTGCAGATCACATCGGCCATCCCCGAAAACAACGGCGGATTGATAGGTTCTTTCACCGCCGGACTGTTCAGCCGGGCTTTCGGCATCACCGGCACCTATGTGGTGCTTTCGGCCATAGCCATCATCGCCCTGATTCTCCTGGTGGATACTCCCGTGGCGCAACTGGTGGACCAGGCGGCGGCCGCCTGTGTGTCCATCGGCAGG
>DULU01000113.1 GCA_012840225.1 Bacillota bacterium | reverse complement strand
GGCCGGCCAGCCGGTCGATGACCTGCCAGCCGGCGTTATGCCTGGTATCAGCATATCTTTTTCCCGGGTTGCCGAGCCCGGCCGCAATATAAAGCGGAATCATATCATTCTTCCCAAAAAACGAAGATGGAGTGACAGAGGCGACCGGATGAAAGCATTCCGAATTAGTTCCGGAGTTTTACTCCTCGTCCTCATCTTTCTCTTTACCGACCAGTTCAGGTTCGGCCACCTGCTCTTCGGTCTGGGCTTCCAGTTCTTCTTCCGAGGCCGGAGTGGTGATGGAGGCGATGACGGTATCCGGATCGGAGACCAGCTCCACGCCCTCAGGCAACACCAGATCGGCCGCTTTCAGCGACTCGCCGATGGCCAGTTTGGAAATATCGGCTTCCAACCGGTCGGGTATCTGTGCCGGCAGGCATTCGACCTCCACCTCGCGGGCCGTATGCACTACCACACCGCCATCGGCCGCTCTTTGCCCTTCACCGGTGAGCACCACGGGCACGACGGTGCGCAGCTTCCGGTCCATAGCCACCTGGTAGAAATCGACGTGCACGAGGCGGCCGCTGAGCGGATCGCGGGAGACCTCCTTCAGCAGCACCGGCAACGAGCCGGCCGCGGTTTCCAGCTGCACCAGGTGGGAGGCGGCTCCCTGGCTGATCAGTTTGCTCAGAGCCTTGGCCTCCACGGCCAGCAATTGTGTCTCGACGGCCCCACCATAAAGAACGGCCGGCACCATGCCCGCGGCTCTAAGCTTTTTGGCTGCCTCTTTTCCCCGGCCGGTGCGGGGTGATGCCTTGATAGTCAGCATAGACATACTTATTCTCTCACCTTCCAGTTGCTGTCATGTACCTGCCGTGCAGTATTATTATCTATTAGTCATATATTAAGTAAACAGCTTGCTTACCGAGATCTCGTCTACAATGCGGCGAATGGCTTCGGCAAACAGCGGCGCCACCGAAAGCAGCTTAAGCTTGGGCACCTGTTTCGCCGGAGGCAGGGCCAGGCTGTCGGTGGCCACAATCTCCACCAGCGGCGACTCCTGCAGGCGCTCCGCCGCATTTTTGGAAAGGAGGGCGTGGCTGCAGCAAGCATATACTTCCTTGGCGCCCTGGCGCAGCAAAGCCTCGGCTCCCTGGATGATGGTGCCGCCGGTGTCGATGATATCGTCGACCATGATGGCCGTGCAGCCCTTGACATCGCCGATGACGTGGGTGATCTGCGCCACGCCCGGTGCCGGCCGCCTTTTGTTGATGATGGCAATGGGGGCATGCAGGCGCTCCGACATCTCCCTCGCCCGGGTGACGCCGCCCACATCCGGCGAGACGACCACCACGTTCTCCAGCTTTTTCTCCTCGAAATAACCGGTCAGTATGGGAATGGCCTTAAGGTTGTCCACCGGGATATCAAAAAAACCCTGGATTTGTGCCGCATGCAAGTCCATGGTCAGGACCCTGTCGGCGCCGGCGGCTTCGATCAGATTCGCCACCAGCTTGGCGCAGATGGGATCACGGGGGCGCGTCTTGCGGTCTTGCCTGGCGTATCCATAATAGGGGATGACGGCGGCAATGTGCTTGGCGGATGCCCGGCGAAAGGCATCGATCATCACCAACAGTTCCATCAGAGCGTCGGCGGGTGCAGCGGTAGGTTGAATGACAAAAACCTCGCAGCCGCGCACCGTCTCGTCGATGCGCAGGCTGATCTCCCCGTCATTGAATCTGCCTACTTCGGCGTCTCCCATCGGGATGCCCAGTGTTTCGGCAATCTTGGCCGCCAACACCGGATTGGCCGTCCCAGAGAAGATCTTAACTTTCTTGGTATCTATTTTAAGCCCTTCTCTCACTGTATTGTCCCGCCGGCCGGCTCGACCGGCAAAGGCTTGAATACAGTTCTATTCCTTTGCGCATTTCCCTGCGGCAAATCATCGAAAACGGGCTGCCGTCCGCCGGCAACCCGTTTATCTGGCTGGGGAGCCAGGATTCGAACCTGGAAAAGCAGATCCAAAGTCTGCGGTGATGCCATTTCACTACTCCCCATCGCTACCCCAAGAACAGCAGCACCCAGTATATCAAAAACACCCTGGCGGCGTCAATCGCCGTTCCTTTATATCTTATCTCTTTTTTAGGACCGGCTCAATGACAAAGTTTGGCCGGCAGGCGAAACCGCACCGGTCCTATGCATCGCCCCCGCCCATCAGCTCGGTTACCCAGCGGCTGGGCCTGATGGAGATCTGCCGCTTCTCAGGATCGACATTTTCCAAGACCACAAGGGATTCATATTCCTTGACCAGCTTCTCCGGGGGCTCGGCCGTCTCCACCAGCACCCCGATCCCCACCACCTCGGCTTTGAACTCCGAGGCCAGATCGACCAGACCTCTGGCGCTGCCGCCCGCTTTCATAAAATCATCGATAGCCAGCACCCTGTCCCCCGGCTGCAGAGCGCGCTTGGACAGGGACATGGTCTCGATGCGCTTGGCCGATCCCGAAACATAATTCATGGTGACCACGGTGCCCTCGGTCACCCGGCTCACTCGCCTCACGATAGCCAATGGCACATTTAATGCCCGGGCGGTCATCAAGGCGATGGGAATGCCCCGCGCTTCCACCGTGATCACGGCGTCGGGCTTTCTGTCGCAGAAGCGGGTGGCAAAGATCTCCCCCACGCTGGTCATCAAATCCGGGGCCGAGGTCAGATCCGACATATATAAAAAGCCGCCCGGTAAAATGCGCTGCGGATCCGCCAGCTCTCTACATACCAGCCCGACGGTGCGGCAGATCTTCTCCATGCTCGCTAAAGGCACATAGCGCACGCCGCCGGCCGCCCCGGCGATGGTCTCCACCTTACCCAGCTTCATATCCTGAAAGACCTGGCGGATAATGGCCAGATCCTCGCTGATGGTGGATTTGGCGGCTTTCAGCTCGTTGCCGAAATCGGAAAGCGATACGATGCGGTTGGGGTGATCGGTCAGTATTTTCGTCATCACGACCAAGCGCTCGCTGCGGCGCATGGCATCAACCTCTTTCCGCCGTTATTTGCGCGCCTTTGACAAAACCCGCCGCGCCAGCATCAGATCGCTGGGTTTATCAACATCGATCCCCACCTCGGGATGAGGGGTGATCACACCCACACCGCGAAAACCGAGCACCTGGCTGACCTGCTCTTCTATCTCCGCGATGGAAAGCTGCTTCAGCAAGAGCTTGATCAAAAAGGACATGCCCATCAAGCGCGCCAGCTGCCAAGGCTTCTTGCGCATGTTGATGGCTTTCTCGATCAGCACATGCCCCTGATAGACCACCTCCGGAGCCAAAAGCACCATGTTGCCCCCGGTAAACATACCGTCCTTCAGGTTGACGTAGGTGCGGCGCACCCCCGGATAGTTCTTTTCGTTGACCTCTTTGGCGACAATCGGGTAATAGATGGCCGCTTCCACCTGGGCGCAGCGGTTGAGGAAATCGCTTATGGCCTCCGACTGAATCAGCGGTATGTCGGAGGTGACCAAAAGCACCTTGTCCTTGGGTTTCAGCGCTTCGATACCGATGCGGATGTTGTCGAACATGGTATCGCCGGAAGCCACGATGTCCACGCCCTGGGCGGCCATCAGCTCGTTCAGCTCGGGCGGGCCGACCACCAGGATGCGCTCTACGGCCGGACAACCTTTCAGGGCCGCCAGCACATAATTCACCATCACCTGACCGGCAATGTCGATTGTGGCTTCATGCACCGCGTCGCTGGCGGCGCGCAGTTTTCCGTTGTTTCTGGCTCCAGCCAGTACTATGGCATCAACATGCATCTTATTAAGTATTCATTCCTCTCGCATCGTCCAGAGCTAAGAGTGTCATCAGACTATTCTCGGCGCTCTCGATGTGATCCTCCGCCATTTTCCGGGCCAGTTCGGCGTCGCGGGCCGCCAGGGCCTCCACGATGCTGCGGTGTTCTTCCAGGGCGATTTTCATCCTGGCCGGATTGGAAAGAGTGCGCGTCCGATATCTTTGGATCAGCTCGCCGAGCAAAGATAAGATATCGCCCAGACGACGATTGCGGCTTGCCGTATAGAGCGCGGCATGAAACCTGGTGTCGATTTCCACTATTTTTTCCACATCGCGCTCCTCAATAACATTGGCCAGCTCCAACAGCAAGCGCTCCATATTCTCGATCTCTTCTTCCGTAGCCCGCTCGGCAGCGAGTTCCGCCGCCAAAGCTTCCAGGCTGCGGCGCAGCTCGAAGACGTCGGCTATGTCCTTGAGCGAGATGTCGGCCACATATGCCCCCTTGCGGGGGATCATCACCACAAAGCCTTCCAGCTCCAGCTTGCGGATGGCTTCCCTGACCGGGGTGCGGCTGACGCCCAACTCTTCGGCCAGCTGCACTTCCATCAAACGTTCGCCGGGTTTGAGCTTGCCGCCGATGATAGCTTCCCGGAGCGTTTCAAAGACCAGCTCCCGCAGGGGTTTGTAATTATCAAGCTTTATCGGTTCGAGCCTTCCGGCCATTTTTTCACCTCAGCCAAGATTGGGGTGAGCCTGAGCCAAAGTGGGCCCCCACCAGGTCCAGGCAGCGATTCCCGCCACTTCTCCGGCGAGACGCCTTGCCTCCTTCGACCCTCCGGTCAAGGCAAATACTGTGGCCCCGCTGCCGCTGACCTCTGCCCCCAGAGCGCCACCGGCCTTCAGGGCAGCGAGCAGGCGGTTGATCTCGGGGCTGATCTGCCCGGCCGGCCCGGCCAGGTCGTTATACAAAAAGCTGGCGGCTTCCGCCACGCCACCTTCCGCCAAAGCCGTCAAAAAGCGGCTGCACTGCCGGCCAGGAGCAGGAAGCTCGCCGGAAGAGCCGGCCGACTCTTTCCCGGCCTCTACCACGGCTAGTTCCCCTTTTTGCTCCCCGTTATGCTCCTTCGTTTGCCGAGCGGCTTCAAATAGTCCATATACCTCTTTGGTGCTGCACTGCCGTCCCGGGTTCGCCAGCACCAACCACAACACCGGCAGATCCAGCCGGAGAAGCTTCTCTCCCCGGCCGCGCCCCAGAGCAGCGCCATAACCGCTCAGGAAGAAGGAAACATCGGCGCCCACCGCCTGGGCGGTTTCCTGTAAGACGGCCGGGTCTTCCACTTGCCACAGTTGACCCAGAAGCCGCAGGGCGGCGGCGGCATCGGCACTCCCGCCCCCCAACCCGGCTGCAGCCGGCACTTCCTTATCCAGGATGATGGTGACGGCGGGGTGCTCCAGACCGATCTTCTCCGCCAGCAGGGCGGCCGCCCGCCATACCAGATTATCCCGCCCGGCGGGCGCCTCGCCTTTGCGCACCACCACTTCAATGCCCTGCGAGGGGGCGCCGGTTATCTCCCCGGCCCCGGCACCGGCACCGGCAGCCGGAACCACGGTGACGACATCGAATAGGGCTATGGACTGGAATATGGTCGCGATCTCATGATAACCGTCGGTCCGGAGGCCGCCCACCTCCAGGACCAGGTTGACCTTGGCCGGCGCCAATAGCGAATACAAACCGCCACCTCCGGCAAAAGCTGCGCCACCCGTCCCCCAAGTTTACAGGTCGAGGCCAACAAATAATTCACCGAACGACCGGACGTTCCTGCCGGAGATTGTTCGCTCTATCTACTCTTATTCATCAGGTGAAAAGACCTACAATCAACCCTTTCAGCCAGCGGAGAAAGATGATGAAGAAATTGGCCCGCTTCACCGCCTCCGCAGTGACCACCGGCACCTCGGTCAGATCGCCCTGCGCCGAACGGGCCACCAGGGTGCCGACCGCCGCTCCCTTTTCCACAGGCGCTTTCACGGTCAAAAGGCGCAGCTCGGTGGTGATATCCTCAGCTGTTCCCCGCCGGACCAGAGGCGCCAGATCGGCTGCCGCCACTACCGGCACCGCCCCCGGCCAGCCGTTTTTCACCTTGAGCTTTCCGACCTCCTCACCGGCGGGAGCCAACACCTGCCTGGTGAAGTTGCGGAAGCCGTAATCCAATAACCTCGTGGTCTGTATCTGCCGCTCTTCTTCGCTGGCCGTCTTCATCACCACGCTGATCAGGCGGATATCCCCCCGCTTGGCCGTAGCGGTCAAGCAATAGCCCGCCTCCTCGGTATGGCCGGTCTTTAAGCCGTCCATCCCGGCATACCTGCCGATCAGCTTATTGGTATTATAGAGAATGGTGCGCGGCTGGGTGCGGAAATCAGCCTGCACCAGGGACGCCCATGCCAGTATTTCTTCATATTTGATCACTTCACGGGCAATGATGGTGAGATCCCTGGCTGTGGTCAGGGTGGGAGGCTGGCCCGGATCGGAGGGCAGACCGTCGGGATTGGCATAATAGGTCTTGGTCATGCCCAGTTCTTTGGCCCGGGCATTCATGGCGTCCACAAAAGCCTCCACCGATCCCGCCACATGCTCGGCCAAAGCCACGGCGGCGTCGTTGGCCGAATGGATGGTCACCGCCTTCATCAAATCCTCCACCGTGAAAACCTCACCCTGGCGCAGATAGACCTGGGAACCGCCAATACCCGCCGCCCTGGCGCTCGTGGTCACCTTTTCATCCAACTGCAGCCGGCCAGCATCGATCTCTTCCATCACGAGCAGCATGGTCATCAATTTGGCCATACTGGCCGGGGGCAAAGGTTCGTCGGCATTCTTTTCGTAGAGCACCTGACCGGAGGCGGCGTCGACCAGGATAGCCGCACCGGCATTGATATCAAAAGTCGTGGCTGGCACTGCCTGGGCCGAGCCCCCCTGATTCGAGGCCCCCTGAGCCGCAGCTATACCCCACGCACCCGGCACGCCAAAGGTACCCAAGAGGCCCAAGGCGCCTCCTGCACCCAAGGCGCCTATGGTGCCAAGCACCATCCACACCGCCCAGATCAACCATTTACCCCCAAAGAGCCCTGCCTTTGCTCTCTTCAACTGGAACCTCTTCCTTCCCATCTTCCCATCTTCCCATTCTTCCGCTCTGCCTACTTATCTGCTTCCGGTTCCTTATCTGTCTTCGCTTCAGGTTCAGGCGCGCCGGCCGCCGCCTCCTTGCGGGCGGGACAGCCGTACAGCCGCAACAGCTGACCGATAACCCCTTTCAGCTGGTCGCGGGGCACGATGAGATCGATAAAACCGTTCTGGAAGACCGTTTCCGCCGTCTGCAGATCAGGAGGCACCCGCTTGCCCACGGCCGCCTCGATCACCTGGCGGCCGGCAAAGCCGACCGTGGCGCCCGGTTCGGCAATGACCACATCGCCCTGGGAGGCAAAACTGCCCCACACGCCGGCGGTGGTGGGATTGGCCAACACCGATATGTACAACAACCCGGCCCGGCTGTGCCGCTCCACGGCGGCGGCGGTCTTCTGCATCTGCATCAGCGAGATGATACCTTCCTGCATGCGGGCACCGCCGGAACTGGACACCACCACCACCGGCAACCGCCCATCCAGCGCCATGTCGAAAGCCCTGGCGAGTTTCTCCCCGACGACGGAGCCCATACTGCCGCCCAGAAAACCGAACTCCATGATGGCCAGCACCACCGGATGCTGCTCGATCACCCCGCTCCCGGTAATAATAGCATCCCGCAATCCGGTTTTCTTTAAATCCCGCTCCTTTTTGGCCTCATATTCAGGAAACTGCAAGGGGTTGCCGGGCACTAAATCGGCATCGGTCTCCACAAAGGCCTCCGGGTCGTCCAGAAGCATTCTCAGGCGTTCTCTGGCGCTCATGGGAAAATGATAACGGCATTTCTCGCAAATCCCCAGATTCCGTTCCAGGTCCTTGCGGTAAAGCACCGTTTTGCACTGCTGGCACTGTACCCACCAGCCGTCGGGTACATCTTTCTTCAACGGGGCGGTGCCGGCTTTGACGGTGACATATTTCGGCCTGCCCCTGAAGATGTTTCGCAATTTCGCCACCTATCGTCTCACTCCTATGCGGCAGCAATTCTCTCTTCAAGGTTTCCCAGAGAGATTAAATTTCCTTCCCGAAGAACAGGATATCTCCTGCCGCCGCCCAGCCCATGCGGCAGTAAACCCATGATAACACAAAACAAAAGAGCCGGCGCACAAAAAGGGCGCTCTTGGTCGTAGAAGCGCCCTGTCGGATCGGAAAGCACGCCTCCTCTTGCCGCCGGAGGGGATGGATCAGGTCAGGCTCAGCTCTTCCTTCCTTTCGGGACACACAGCTTCATACCCTCGACCAGCGGCGTTTCCTCGCTTTCCAGCCACCTGTTCGCCCTGATGATGTCGTTGATCTCCACATGGTAGCGGCGGGACAGTTTCCACAACGAGTCGTCGTCCCGGATCACCACAAAGGTGTATGACGCCTGGCGGCCATCCGGAGGCGGGACTTCCACCGCTTCGATCACCGCTTCCAGCTCTATGTTCTTCCTCAGGGTTGCCGTAGCCGCCACCTCTACCTTGACCTCCAGCATCTCCCGGTTGATCAGGTCCACTTCCACCTGTTCCACCCGGAGATGCACCTGCCTATCCAACCCCGGCTCGGCTCCGGGAATAGCTATCTCCAGCTCCAAGGGAATACTGCCGGGCCAGGAGGCCGTCACCAAGCTGGTGTTTTCCCCGTTGCGCCCGATGTAAATGATATCATACCCGGCCTTGGCCTCCACCACCACTTTGTCGCCCAGAACATGAGCATCCTCCAGCTGCACCGCGGCCCGACCGCACAAAATGCGCTCTATGGGCGGCAGGCCGGACGGCAGCTCCAGCAGCGCTTCTCCGACCCCTGTGGTCCGGCCTTCGCCCACCGCTTCCTGCAGGGTTAAAAGTTGCCGCCGGGTATCCACCGTCACCGTTCCTTCCAGGGAGATGCCGGTGACAATTACCACTTCCTTCGCTTCGGAAGCCCGGTAGGCGGCCTGCAGTTCGGCGGTAACGGCGAGACCACGCTGTTCCTCATTCTCCACTACCCGCCAGTTGACATTCCTGGCGACCACGGCTACATCCATCCGGCTTTGCACCGTCAAACCGGGAATGTCCAGTTCCAACCGGTAGGACAGCCCGTCTTCCCAGAAGCCCTGCGTCAGGCCCGTATCCTCCGCCATGTATATCACCGAGCAGTGCAGCGTGCCGGCAACCTCGGCTTTCCCGGCGCCGGTTTTCACCGCCGGCTGCCCGGCCTGGAAGAGGGAGATATCCAGCACCTGATCAGGGAGGGTTTTGCCGGCGAACGGCAGGAAGCCTTCGCTCTTCACCTGCGCCGTGCCCGAAACCGCCAGGGTTTCCACCCTGACCGCCTGGGAGGCTATTTCGATTTCCCGGTTGGAGACCACCCCGCCGGTGCAGGTAAACTCCTCCCACCTGGTCACCGCCGCCGACAGGGCCAGCACCACATCAATGTCTATGGTCCTCTGATCCCCGCCCACTTCACCGGCGGCACTCTCCACCACCGCCCGAACATCGGCCGGCAGGCCATCTTGCGCTCCCGGCACATCCAGGACGAAGGCAAAGGAGAGCGCTCCGGGGAAAGTGCTCTTCTCCAGCTTCTCTTCCATCACCACTTCCGGAAGGGCGTCCTCTTCTTCGCTCCTCACTTCCGTCTCGACATAAGCGGCGTAAAAAAGGTCGATGTCGATCTGGCCTTCCAACACTACCCGGTCTTCCACCACATCCACCGACGTGACGCGGGGCTCCGCCCTGACCAAAAGCGCCTTGCCTACCGGCGGCGCCTGGTCGGGCAAGGTGACAGCCCCTTCCACCACGGTCTGCGCGCTACCTTCACCCACCAGCACGTTATAGGAAATTTTTTCCGTTTCCAAACGGAGACTCATATCGACTCCCCCCTCTGTGCATTAAGAGGCGCGTTCCTTTCCTTGACGTGATATATATGCCGGTCCCAACGATTAGATTCCGCCCCTCTTGTCTTCTGGCACGGCTTTTCGCGCCAAAAGCCGCAGCGGCAACGCCGACCAGAGCCGGTTGTCCTCCTCCCCGGCCGGGAAAAGCACCGCCCCACCCAACGCCGCCCGGTTCAGGACAGCCAGGCGCTCCAAAATGGCCCGGTGTTCCGGCAGCCACAGGACAGAGTCGGCCAACTCCACGTTCAGGCAGCGGTATTCCTCGTTCCACACCGGTTTTTTATTGGCCTTATACGCCAAAAGGAGAGCCTGATCATAACCCAGGGCGCGCATGAGGCGGCCGTTTTGCCCTCTTTCCTCGGCCTGAACCGATATCCCGGCCAGGGTTTTCCACGGCGGCACCAGGCGCAACACGGCCTGCTGCTCTCTGCGTTCCTGGGCAAAACGCAGCCGGCTCGCTCCCAGGTGATGCCCGGCCAGGACCACCCAGTCGGCCAGGGAAGCAATGCGGGCGTAATCTATGTCGGTGAACCAAAAGCGCCAGGTACTGCGGGCCTGCGGCATCGGCAAACTGACCATCAGCCGCCGCCGGCTCCGGCCGCACCTCTCCTTCACCAGCCTGATCAGGTAGAGAAGGGAGGAGCCTTCGCCCCAGTGGATATTGGCCACGTCCAGCCATAAGCCCGCTCCCGCTCCGGCGGCGGCGGCACTGTCGGCAATCGCTTCCATAATGCGGCAGCGGCGGCGCCGGCTGCTTAATATGGCGCTGAGAGAGGCTTCTTCTTCAGGTCTACCGGCCAGATGGTGCTTCAGGCCGACTGTCAGCCAAAGCTCCACCCCCTTCTCACCGGCCGTCTCCGCCAGTCCGGGCGGCAGAGGCGCCACCTCAATCTCTGTTTCCGACAGGATGACGGCCGGCACGGCCATAGCCGAAAAAAGAGCCGCCCGGCGCCAGATCCTCTGCCATCCCGCCGTCCCCGTTCCCGTACCGCTATGGCCGGCCGCCGCCACCAGGTAATGCGCCCGGCATACCAGGCGGCTCCCCGCCCCCGGTTTGGTGCGGGGCAAAAGCCCGTTCATGTGCCGCAAAGCTTCCACGCTGGTGCCTAGAGCCATAGCAGCATCGGCGATGGTTTCTCCTTCACCCAGGACATATGCCCGGCAGGCGGGGGCGTGGTCCATGTCCTCCAGCATCTGCAGAACCAGCGGCCCGGCCACCCCGTCCGGACGCAGGAGGTGATCTTTCTGAAAAGTGATGAGGGCATCCTGGGTTAAATAGCCGAATTGGCCGTCCACCGGACCGGGATCATAACCCAAAGCCAAAAGCCGCTCCTGCAGCGCCTTGACGGCGGCATTTTTGTTCCCGAGCTCCAGCCGGCGCCGGTTGGACCTTCCGCTCACCATCGCTCACCTCGCGACTACTTCCCGACTAGATGCCTATGCCGGCACCAGGTTCTTTAGGACTGCATATGATGCCTTGAGGCATCTTCCAGGCATCTGCCAGGAAATGAGGCGGTGGCATGAATAAGGTCAGAGAGACCCTGCGGCTTTATCGCGAGGATTTATTGCAACTGAAAAACGTGGTCGGCTGCGGCGTATCCTGCAAAATCGTCAACGGCCGGCAAAGCGATCGGCCCTGCGTAGTCGTCTTTGTAGAAAGAAAATTGCCTATGGCTGCGCTGGCGGCAGGCGACGTCGTCCCCCCATTCCTGGGGAAGACCTGCACAGATGTGGTGGAAGTCGGGCGGCTGCGCCTGTTGTCGCCGGTGTCCCGCACCTCGGTCATGAGGCCGGCTTGCCCCGGGGTGAGCATCGGCCATTTCCGCATCTCGGCCGGCACTTTCGGCGCCGTCGTCTATGACCGGCGGGACGGCACACCGCTGGTTTTATCGAACAATCACGTGTTGGCCAACGCCACCACCGGTTCGGACAACCGCGCCCGGATCGGAGATGACATTATGCAACCCGGACCTTATGACGGCGGGCGGAAAGCCGATGTGATCGGCCACCTTTGGCGCTTTGTGCCCTTGCGCCTCTTGCCGCCGGGAGAGGCCGGCGCCTCCACCTCACCCCCGGCCGGGCATAGCGACAACCTGGTGGATGCGGCGGTGGCCAAACCGATCAGCGAGAACATTATCAATAACAACATTATCGATATAGGTGCGGTGACGGAAACGGCCCGCGTTGAGGTGGGAAGCGTAGTAAAAAAAAGCGGCCGCACCTCCGGCCTGACTACCGGCAGGGTGATAGCCGTCTCTTCTACCGTGCAAGTGGCATTAGATAATGATCGGGAAGCCCGCTTTATCGATCAGATCGTTACCTTGAAAATGGGCGATCCCGGAGACAGCGGCTCAGTTGGGGTCACCGGCGACGGCAAAGCTTTCGGCCTGCTCTTTGCCGGCTCCAATGTGGCCACCGTATATAACGACATCCATCATGTGCTGGACCTGCTCTCGGTGCGCCTAAACCCCGGCCACACCTAATTGCTCATCGTCGATGAACAGCTCCACCGTGGCGGTTAAGACATCGGCATATGAATAGGACAGGCGCTGAACGGAGTTGGATGCGTTGTTCACTTTGATCACGAACACTTTCGGGTAGGTCTGTTCAAGGATACCCTCGGCCTCCACTACCTTGCGGCGACCCCTGCTGGCCTTCAGCTTGACGCGCTTGCCTACGCTGGCCTCCAGGCTCTGCCTGATGTGGTCGAGGCCGTTTCTCCTTGCCGCCATCGCCATACGACCAATCCTTCCTTGACGCATTTTATGCACGGATAAATATTACCATGGGACAACCCATTTGTCAAGGAAAGGAGATATTTTACCAGCGACAGCAGCTGATGTCAAGACCTAAATTGTTGCAGTTATCGGCACCGGCTCTCTATTTTCTGTGCTTCCGGCTCATTTGGTATACTTGTCGGCCACTTTGGAGGCCCCAAAAGAATCCGGCTTGATCCGGGCATCAAACCCGGACCCCGTCACCATGCCCACAATCTCCCGTATCAAATCCCTGGTGCGCCCGTTTTTGCCGACATCGCAATGTATTTCCACATTCAGATCGGCATGCCCGTTCTCCGCCAGCTTGGCCGCCAGCCGCCCGGCCAGTTCCAGCGAGCGGGCCGTCTCATAATAGATGCGCTGGCGCAAAGAGCGCTGCAGGCGCTGGTGATCGCGGGTGTAATAATAACGCCCGCCTTTGCCGATGCGGTGAATGATCACCGCCGTGACAAAACACGTAGACTCGCCGATCTGGGAATCTGTACCGATAATAAGCTTATAACTGGCCAGGGGGTCTTCCTGGACAAAATAAACTATATCGGCAAACATGGTCTCGAAATCCATGGGTCCCCGCGTGGGATTGATAAACGTCATGGCGCATCACCGGCTGTGCAGTAGAATGCCTGATAAAACCCATCAACTATTCTAACACATTGATGACAGTTCCGCCAAGTGACGCCCTTAAATCCATTCTTCCGTATTATGGCAACTCAGCTTTGGTCAGGTTCGCAACTAACGACAGGCGGCGGCAGCCAGTGACAAGCGGCCGAATTCCTCCGGAGAGAGGCTCTCCCCCCGGCGCTTGCCGTCCATACCGGCCGTTTCCAGGAGCGCCTCTGCCGCCAGGCCGGCGGCGAGCAAGGCGTTTTTCAGATTCTTGCGCCGGTGGGCAAAGGCCGCCCGCACCACCCGGCTGAAAGTGGCCGGATCCGCCGCCGGGTAGGGAAAAGGCCTGGGCAAGAGGCGCAAGATGGCGGAATCTACATGAGGCGGAGGGAAAAACACAGTGCGGGGCACCTGCGCCACCAGTTCCACCTCCGCATGAAAAAACAGCTTCACACTCAAGGCCCCGTAATCTTTGGTACCGGGAGCGGCCAGGAGACGCTCGCCCACTTCCTTTTGCACCATGACTACCAGTAGCTCCACCGGAAGGTCGCTCTCCACCAGTTTGATCAGGAGCGGTGAGGTGATGTAATAGGGCAGGTTCGCCGCCACGCGGCAGCGCTGCCCCGGGGGTACGAGGGAAGCCAGATCCAGGCGCAAGGCATCGCCGGTAACGATCTGCACCTGGGGATAGTCGGCTAGAAGCTTGCGGGTCACCTCGGCCAAAACGGCGTCGATCTCCACCGCCACCACCGAGGCACCGCTATTGGCCAAACCTTGGGTCAGTGCCCCGAAGCCGGCCCCGATCTCCAGGAAGAATTGCCCCGGAGCCGCCCCGGCCGCTTTGACTATGGTCTGCACCACATTGCCATCCACCAGGAAGTTTTGCCCGATGCTTTTCTTATAACGAAAAGCATTCTCCCTAATCAGGCGGCGCACCGTACTCGGTGCCGACAGATTGATCATGACCCAACCTCAACCCCAAGCTCAATTAAAGGCCGGCGTTCCCGGCATTCCGCCACTCATTGGCTGTAGACGGCGCTGCTCGTCAGTCGGCAAGAATATAAACCTTGACCCACTTGCGTCCCCATTCCAGAGCTTCGGGAACGGTGTCGTAGCAGAGATCGATTTTATACCCCTTGATGGCCCCGCCGATATCCGCCGCCAGCGCTTCGCCATAACCCGGGATATATAACCGTGTGCCGAGCGGGATCACCCTGGGATCTACGGCGGCCACGCCCTTTGTCGCCCTCACCCCGGTATATGTATACCCGTCCGACCAGATGCCCGTGCTGCGCGGGCTGGGCTCATAAGCCGTAGCCTCCATGTCGTATACCCTGGTATAGCGCAGCACTTTCCCGGAGGCGGTCACCAGCGTGCGGGGTACCACCTTCATCCCGTGCACCACGATCTTGTTTACCGGTTCCCTGATCACTTTGCTCTCGGCGATGGTCTTCCTGACCATGACCCCGTCTTCATAGGTCACCTTGATCAGGCGCTGCACCACCCCGGGCACGCCTTCCTGCATCACCTGACTTTGGCCTTTCTCCAGATTGGGATCGTAGCGGATTTCCGTGGTGAAGGCCAGGGGTTCTTCCATCGTCTCATATTGATGGGTGACCCTGGCAACCTCAATCAAGGTTTCCTGGGTGATCAGGCGGTTCGGCGGCGGCGACACTTTATCCTCGTCGCCCAGCACCACTCCGGCCTGGCGCAAGATGTCAATCACCGGGGCTTCCGTGGTGCGCACCTGCAACAGCTTGCCGTCCACGCTGATCTGTACGGGAAAAGCCCGCATGATTTTGATGACATCGCCATTGTCCAAGCGTTCTCCGGGAGGCGGAATCACCCGATCCCCTTCATACAAATCAACTCCCACCATGGCCAACGCCATGCTCACCCGGCTGGCCGCGGTGTAGATCACCCGGGTTTCCCCTTCAGGAAGTTGAATATGCACCTGTTTGACAGTCAGAGTCTGCAATGCCGTCATCACGCTTAACAGGACGATAACGGCTGCAGCTCTTTTCAAGGTATGCCAACAACCGGCCCAAATACTTTGACGACGCCTCCCTGGTGCTGTCGGAGCTTGAAACACCTGTTCGGTGGGCGCTCCTGCCATTCACCCACTCCTTTCCGGTTTTTGTACACCGGCTTCATGTTTCGTTTTTATGATAGAAATATATTTCCCCAAACGTGCCTCTATTTCTTCCTCTGAATATTCATCCAGGCGATCGACCAGATCGATCACCTCGGCAAACTGCTCTTCGGTTAAAAGGCCGCGCTTGACCATGCGCTCCATGGCCGCCAAAAACCGAAGTTTTAGACGTTCTGATTCTTCAAAAAGTTCATCGACCGGCACCGATTTTTCCCTGCTTTGCTTCTGATATAAATTGATACCCCGGCGGCCGTCTTTTCATGCACGGCCTATAACTGCGCCTCACCTAATAGCGGTCCGTCACCTCGACGAAGCGGGTGTAATCCCTGATGAATTTCAGGTTGGCGCTGCCGGTAGGTCCTTTGCGCTGCTTGGCAAAGATGATTTCCACATGCCCTTCCGTCCCGTTTTCTCTGGCTTTGTCCGGATAATAATAATCATCTCTATATAGAAACATCACCACGTCGGCAAATTCCTCTATGTTGCCGCTGTCCCGCAGATCGCTCATCATCGGCTTTTTATTCTCCCTCTGCTCCACGCCGCGATTCAGCTGGGAAAGCAGGATGACGGGCACATCCAGCTCGCCGGCCAGGTCCCTGATCTCGCGCACGATGTCGCCCACCACCAGGGCCCAGTTTTTGTTGGTGCTGGTCGGCGGCTTGATCAACTGCAGGTAGTCGATGATCACCAGACCCAGGTCAGGATGCTCGGCTTTGACCTTCCTGGCCTTGGACCTGATCTCGCCGACGGTGATGCCGCGCTTGTCGATGATATATATCGGCAGGGGAAACAGCCTGTTATAAACCCCTTGCACCTTTTCAAACTGCTCCTCCGTGAGGCGCATGGAGTAGTTGGCGGATGGCACGGCAATGCTGTCGTCTTTGTTGCGCAGGTCGTATAACTCGCTCAACACCACCCGGTCGCCGATCTGCACATCATCCATCTCCAGGCTGAAGATGAGGACGGGAATGTTGCGCTTGGCCACATTTACGGCAAAATTCAAAGCCAATGCCGTCTTACCCATGCTGGGCCGGGCGGCCAGGATGATCAGGTCTTTATTTTTGAAACCGGTGGTGAGCATGTCGATCTCCGGGAAGCGCACCGCCAGGCCATAGGGTTTCTTCCCCTCCTGGCGCTCCAGGAGCCGGAGGTAGCATTTATTGAGCACCTCCATCAGATCTTTGACATCGCTTTCCCCCCCGGTCTGGGTGGCGGCAAAGATGAGCTCCTGCGCCTTAGCCTGGCAGCTTTCCAGCGACATCTCATCTTCCACGCAGACCATCTCCTGGATGGCCTGTGCCGCCTCCAGGATGGCCCGGCGGCCGTATTTGTCGGCGATCACGTTCACGCTCGGTATCAGCTCCACCTGGCTGACAAAGCTTTCGGTGATGCCGATCAATACCTGCTCGGCGGAGGGCATCTCCTTTCTCAGGCGGGTGTAAATCTGGGTGTAGGTGATGCGCCCGCCCTGGCTATATATCTGGCTGATGATCTGGTAGATGCGGCGATAGGTAGCATCGGTGAAATATTCCGGCCGCAGCCTGTCCATCACCGTGTCGGCAGTTTCCGGGTGCTTGATGAGAATACCCAACACACGCCGCTCCGCCTCCACATCGGCGGCAACATAGCGACCGGAGCGCCGTTCAGCTGCTATACTCATCAGGATACAACTCCTTCCACTGCATCACTTTTTCCGGATCGACCCTTTTATAGGCGTCGGCATTCGGCATCCCCTCCATGGAAGCCCGCCTGGCTTCGGCTTTCTCCTTCAGCAAGGTGCGGGAGGCATTCTTCTCCAAAAGATCCCGCAGGGTGAGAATGCCTTCACTATACCAGTTGCGCAGGATGCCCTCAATGTAGACCAGCCGGCGCGTGTGAGGCTGGCGGGCGGCATCTTCAATGGCCGCCGCCACCACCTCACCGGCCATGCCCTGTTCCTCCACCCAGAATCTCAGCTTATCGAAATGAGAAGGGCCGAACACGCCGATCTTTTTCTCATAGATCTGCATCACGGCCTGCATGTCCGGGCTGAGGCGCATGCTGCCGTTGGGCAGATAGGTCGAGACCGGCGCCCCCGGAGCCGCCGGGGAAGCCGGTGCGACAGGCGGCGGGGAGGCCGGCGGAGGGGCCGATGGAGCGGGCGATGGGACGGGCGATGGGGCTGGCGATGGGGCGGGAGGTATAGAGGCCGGCGGGGAACCCGGCATGGATGCCGCCATTGCAGCCCCCGCTCCCGGCGCAGCAGCCGCTGAAGCTCCCGCCCCATCCGTTGCCGGAGAAACGGCAGGCGCCTCATCAGCAGCCGGGGCCGAACCGGCGGCCGCATAAGAGGGAGCAGCCGCTACAGCCTGCGGCCTGGAAGAAACCACGACGGCCGCTGGCCCAGGCGGTGGTTCGTGAAGAACATATTCGCCGGTAGGGGCGAGCTCCAAAAGCGAAGCCTCGCAGAGACTTTGCATGGCCTCGGCCAGTTGCCGGAAATCTATCCTCAGGCGTTCTATCAATAACTTCTCAATGTCGCCGGCGGCATTGATCTCGGCCAGCCAGCGCAGGTTGATCCATATCAAAACGGGCAGCGGGCCTAAAGACTCCTGGTATTCGGCAAGGAGTTCTCCCGGTATCTCCACAGACGGTAACCGGACCCTTCCCAACCTAACACCTGTTGCTCCGACCCCCAAAACAATTCACCTCTTTATTCTTCCGTCCATCTTTCTTCCTTTTCCACCTGTGGAAATCCTGCCCACCTCCTGCTGGGCTTTAGCTGCCGAAGCAGCTTCAGGAGGGGTTACCCCCTCCTGGCCGCGGTGAAGAAATAATAAAGGCGATAATTTTATAATGAACGGGAATTCAGACGCCGAGACCGCGGTAGCGACCGGCTCCGCAATGGCTTTCGTGACCGGCACAGCTTTCGTGACCGGTATGACCTTCATGATCGGCAAGACCTGCATGACCGGCAAGACCTGTAGGGGCTTGACAGCCGGCCCGGGCGGACTCACCCTTTTGCCGCCGGCGGCGCCCGAGGCGGCGCAGCCAACCGGCCAAGCCCCATAATCCGGTGGCCGCCAATACGGCCAAAGCAGCCATGTATTTATAAAAAGTGAGCTGCAAAGCGGCGAGCCGGCTTTCCACGCTGCCGAAGGCCGTGATGGAGGCGAGAAGATAGTTTTGCCGGAATAAGAACACCCAGGCTGTTAAGGCTATAGTCCATATAAGCCCACCGGCTGCCCGCCGGCTCACCGGCGCGCCCCATCTCTTAAGCGCGCCCCACTTACCCAGCGTGCCCCGCTTTCCGAGTGCGCCCCGCTTCCTGAGCGCCTTCTTTTTGAGCCAAGTGACAGTCAATCCGGGGTCACCGCCTTTGCCGACATATACAACAATAAAAGGTTTTGGACCTCAGGACCAGTCATAACTGGTCTTCGAGCGCTGCTTCTCCTGATGGCGTTCCAGGGCCAACTCGATCAGCCGCTCGATCAATTCGGGATACGGCAGACCGCTGGCTTCCCACAGTTTCGGATACATGCTGATGCGGGTGAAGCCGGGAATGGTGTTGATTTCGTTCACCAGCACCGACTCATCTTTCTTGCTCACGAAGAAATCCACCCTGGCCATACCGGCACAATCGCAAGCCAAAAAGGCCTGTATCGCCATATCCCGCACCTTTTGGGTGCAGGCAGGGGAAAGACGCGCCGGAATGAAGAGCTGGGAATCGTCTCTATATTTGGCATTGTAGTCATAGAACTCATTGGCCGGGACGATCTCCCCGGGGATGGAGGCCTTGGGCTCATCGTTGCCGAGCACGCTCACTTCCACTTCCAGGGCGTCGGACACCGCCTTCTCCACCACCAGCTTGCGGTCGTAGGCGGCTGCCTCAAGCAAGGCCGACTGCAGTTCCGCCGCCTGGCGCACTTTACTCACGCCCACGCTCGACCCCAGATTGGCGGGCTTGACGAAGCAGGGATAGCCCAGATGTTCCTCCACCTTCTGCCTCACCATTTGCGGCGTCTCTTCCACTTCATGGCGCTTGATCACCAAAAAGTCGGCCACAGGCAAGCCGGCAGCACGGAAGATGGCTTTCATCAGCGCTTTGTCCATACCTACCGCAGATCCGGCCACCCCGGCGCCGATATAGGGAATGTCGGCCAACTCCAGCAAACCCTGGATGGTGCCGTCCTCACCATAGGTACCGTGCAGCACGGGAAAGACCACATCAAAGGGAGCCACATTTTTAAGCGCCCCGCCGCTTTCCACCGACACCAGGCGGCGCTCCCCCGGCAGCGGTAACACTGTTGCTGAAGCAATCTCCGATCCGCCCCGGCTCTCACCCGCCGACCGGCCCTCCCCCTCTGTCCGGCTCTCATCTGCCGTTCCGCTCCCGCCCGCCGTCAAAGCCGGCAAGGCCAGGCGCCCGCCGGTCAGGGCCGCCATGGGGTCGCCACCCACCAGCCAGCGTCCCTCCTTGGTGATACCGACAGGTATCACTTCGTATTTATCTTTGGGAATGGCCGCGATGATGGAGGCGGCCGACATGATACTCACCTCATGCTCGCCCGAGCGTCCGCCGAATATAACGGCAATGCGCAACTTTTTCCGGCTCATCCGCTCACCTGCCTCTGCAAAAAAGAGGGGAACCGGAAAGGTTCCCGCTCTAAACTAGCTTATTCGCAGCTATAATCAATCATGCGTCCTTCTGGTCTCATTAGCTTCATCATTCATTGAGTTTCCTTGGTGTTGACCAAATAGATCGGGTGATAGCCCCGCAGGTAGTGCCCGGTGATGTTGCGGGCGTCCTGCTCCATATCTTTGTTGACAAATTCGCCTTTCACCCTGGCCGACTTGTTGACGGTATCCACTTCGATCTCATCGACGCGGGCATTCTTCCAACCTACCGTGCGGGGAATCATGAGGCGCAGAGCCAAGGCCGTGCGCTCCTCCCATTTCTTCCGCCACACAATAACCATGAGCAGGTTGTGCAGCTTCATCCAGTATTGGTAATACACCGCTCCGGCAAGGATGATCAGCACGAAGCCGATGATCAGGACGTCGGTCATTTTGGCCAAAAAGAGGCCCACGATGCTGGCCACGGGTATGAGCACTATGGTCAACTGTTGATCCAGGCCCATATATATATTGCGTTTCGCCATGTTCAGATAAATATATTTATTAGACAGGATCGACTTGCGGCGCAATATGGCCATCAACACCCCATATGCCCCCAAGATCAGGCACAGCCAAATAGCCACTTTGGCATAGGCACCGAAGGAGCCGGAAAGCCAATCGCTGGCTTGAGCCAGTTTCTCCTCAGGTGTCATATACACCCGGCCGCTGAAGCGCCATTTATAAAAGAAGACCAACGGAAAAATAATGGCGGCTGGAAGCCACGGCGCCAGCACCCCCGCCAGCGCGCCCATGGCATACACCTTGCCCGTGGAAGCAAAGGCAATGGGTGTATCTTTTTTGGTTCGTTCATATAAACTCTCATCGATCACCGAAGGGACATATGTCGAAACTGACATTATCCTCAACTCCTCCGCAGATATGATACAGATACACATGATTGTTTACGCTACTTTCCCCGGCAGTCCTGCAATAAAACTCTACCAGGTTTTATGTTGTAACCGATAGTGCCTCATCCAGATCTATATGGCCGGTATCATTGACGCAAATCAGCCGGCAGCGCAGCGGTATGCCACCTTCCTCCGTCCATTCCAGGCGGGTGATGCCGGTGTTGTCGATCAGCCAATCCCCGAAATTCAGATGATTTAGATATTGCTTGATCAACCCGCCGTGGGTGACCACCAAAAGGCGCTCTCCCGGATGGGCGGTGATGAGGCGCCGGCACACTGCCACAGCCCGCTCCGTGAATGCTGCCAGGCTTTCCCTGCCCACCACCGGATCATCCCAATCCGGATAAAGGGCCCGGGCTTCGCCGGCGAGGAGCCCTTCCAGACGCCCCATATGGCGCTCCCGCAGCTCGACCAGCCGGTGCACCTCCAACCCCGTCCTCCTGGCAATGGCCTCAGCCGTGGCCAGCGCCCGCCTGAGGTCGCTGGCATAGAGCCTGTCCCAGGGTTCCCTGCTCAACCTGGCGGCCAAGGCTTTGGCCTGCCTCTCGCCCAAGGGCGACAAATCCGGGTCCAGCTGGCCCTGCACCCGTCCTTCGGCATTCCACAGGCTCTCGCCATGCCGCACCAGGCACAGGTGAGTGATGCGGCTGCCCTCTTGCCTGTTCATGAGGCTACCTCCACTTCCCTTTCTCACCATTTTTGCTTTTTCTTCGTCATCATGCGGTAAAAAACTATGCATGGTTGGCTTATCTGTTGATGCAAGCTATAATAGAACCGGAGTGACGGCAAAAATCCCCAAAGGGTCCAATAATTGCACGTCACTTTTTAAATTGAAGGAGGTTGATGCTCTATGGGAATCCTATCCCGTATGTCAACCATATTCAAGGCTAAAATGAGCCGCCTGTTGGACCGTATGGAAAACCCCCATGAGACGTTGGAATATAGCTATGAGCGCCAGCTTGCCCTGCTGCGCAATGTCAAGCAAGGTTTAACCGAAGTGGTGGCCTCGAAAAAACGGCTGGAACTGCAGGTCGCTAAACTCAAGGATGAGGCCGCCCGCCTGGAGAACCAGGCCAGAGAAGCCATAAAGCAGGGGCGGGAAGATCTGGCCCGCGTCGCCCTGGAAAGAAAAGCGACCAATCTGCAGGAGGTGACCTCTCTGGAGCTGCAGATAGCGGAACTGCAGAAGGAACAGGACAAGCTCGCCGCCGCCGAATCCCGCATGCAGGCCAAGATCGATGCTTTCCGCACGCAGAAAGAGGTCATCAAAGCCCAGTATACGGCCGCTGAAGCTCAGGTGAAGATCGGCGAGGCCATCACCGGCTTGTCGGAGGAGCTGGCCGATGTGGGTATGACCATCGAGCGGGCACAGACCAAGACGGAGAAGCTGAAAGCCAGAGCGGCGGCCATCGACGAGCTGATCGAATCCGGCAACCTGGTGGACAATATGGGCAGCAAAGACAGCATCGATGCGGAACTCGCCCGCCTGTCGGCCGCCAAAGCGGTGGAAGACGACCTGGCGAGACTGAAAAAAGAGGTGAGCGGAAAATGATCGTGCGCATCGCCACGGAAGGTCAATATGAACTGAAAGGGCCGGCCCTGGCGGCTCTGGACGAGATGGACGACCACATTTTGGATGCCGTGGAGAAAAACGATTCCCAGGCGTTTGAGAAAGCCTTAAGCGAGGTGTTGTGCCACATCAGGGCCAACGGCACCCGCCTCCCCGATTCCAGCCTTCTGGAATCCGATCTGATCATGCCGCCGCCCGACACCACGCTGGAGGAAGCCAGGCACTTGTTTGCCGACTACCCGAGGGAGCTGCGATCCTGATCAGGGAGCTGCGATCCTGATCAGGGAACCGCGATCCTGACCTGATCACGCATCACTTCGGGGCTCGGGGCACACCAGATCATGCCGGGTCACACCAGCTCACACCGGGCAATCCCAAAGCGGATACCAGCGGGTATGATCTTTGTCCAAAGGCAGATACTTTTCGATCAAGGCCGCCGCCCGCAGCTCGGCGGCCGTATCGCGTTTTTTGCCGGGGAGAGGGATAAAGGGGTAAAACCGGCCCCGCTTGTAGCTATAGATCAGGTAGGCCAGGCTGCTCTTCTCCGCGGCCTGACCGGTGGTGAAGGTATATACCGCCGCCAATAGCTGCTGGCCGTACCCTTTGGCCTGCAACTCCTTGCCGGCGATGTGCACCACCCCGACCAGATCCTCGAAATCGTCGTCGTATAAAAGCAACCACTGGTAGCGGAACTCATCCTCATGAAACTTCACCTGGGACCGGCTGTCGGCAGCGGTAAGCCGCACCAGCGCCACCACATCCTCCTGAGCTTGCCGGAAGTCGAGGGTGGTCACCGGCTTCAGGCACAAAGCGGCCCGCCCGGCCGGCTGCCAGCCCAGATCGCTTTCCAGGTCCACCCTGGCGGTGATCAAGGCAAACATGTCGTCCGTCTTGGCCCGCGACAGCTTCGTGCGCCCGAACAGGACATCAAACCACGACATGACTAACGCCTCAACATTTCCTGCTGAATGCGCTGCAGATTGGCCAGGCGCTTCTCCAGCGAAGGATGGGTGGAAAAAAGCTCGGCGATGCTGCTGCCGCGCAGCGCCGGGATGATGAAGAAGGCGTTAAAGGCTTCCGCCTGCCGCAGATCTTGAGTGGGAATGCGGCTCATCACCCCGCTGATCTTTGTCAACGCCGACGCCAGATTGCCGGGCGCCCCGGTCAGTATGGAAGCGCCCCGGTCGGCGGCAAATTCACGGTAGCGGGAGAGCGCCCGGATCAGGAAGAAGCTGATGAGCCAGACCAGCATGGAGACCAGCCACACGGCATATATCCCCAACCCGCTGCGGTCGTCGTCACGCCTGCGCCCGCCGGCGCCATAAAACACCGACCATTGCAGCCATCTGATCAAAAGCTGCGCCACGGTGGCGAAGAAACTCGCCAGCGTCATCACCGCCACATCGCGGTGCCTGATGTGCGAGATCTCATGAGCCAGCACCGCTTCCACTTCCTCCCGGTTCAGCCGCCTCAGCAAACCTTGCGTCACGGCTACCACCGCATGGTTGGGGCTGCGACCGGTGGCGAAAGCATTCGGCATGTCGGAATCGATAACGGCCACCTTCGGCATCGGCAGGTTGGCCATTGCCGACAGGCGCCCAACCATAGCATGCAGCTCGGGCGCCTGGGCCGGATCGACCACCCTCGCTCCCATGGACATCAGTACCAGCTTATCCGAATAGAAATATTGTAAGCCAAGCATCACGGCGGCGATGAAAATCACCATGGTGGTATCTACCCCGGCATTGATCAGCACCCACATAAAGCCGGTATATAGCACCGCCAGCATGAACATGGTGATGAACATGCGGGTGGAAAGCCCCACATCGGCTCCCAGTTGGCGTGATTGAGCCATTAGGCATCCTCTCCTCCTGCATCACTGTCGTCATCTCTGTCGTACATATTTATCATACTACCATAAAGAAATTAAATGCAGGGGACCACTTTTGCTCAAAGTGACCCCCCGCATGCGAGAGTGAATGTTGCTGCATCTAGTAGACCGACTAAGCTGGGACCGTTGCTTAAAATCTTGCGCCCTTGGGACAACACATTTATTAGTGAGTTGATTGGTGTCAAAGAGTGGGTCGGCTGTTGTCCCGCCTGGTGTTTCCTCGTCCCAATCGACACTATAACACCAAAACAGGCAAAGAAGCAACCTCATTGTCCCGTCATTAACATAACATTTACAAAAGCCGGAACAATGTCGGCGTTGCCTCTTTGCCTGCATATAGCCTGCATACAGGCGCTTTTATTTCTTATTGGTGATGGCTTCCATCTCCAGAAGCCGCTCCCAGCGCCGGTCGACATCCTCCTGGATCTGGGCCAGCACTTCCTCGTTGCCCGGCCGGAACAGATGGCGGAACCTGGTCTGCGTCTTCAGATAATCGGCCACCGGAATCTTGGTGCGAGGCTTGTAATTCACCTTCCAAACCCCGTTCTCCACCTCAAACAGCGGCCACATGCAGCTGTCCACCGCCAACTTGCAGATATCCAGAATATTCTTCGGATCAAAGCCCCAGCCCAGACGGCAGGGAGCGAAGACGTTCAGGAATGCCGGACCGTCGCACTTAAAGCCCTTCTCCGCCTTGGTCATCAGGTCGCGATGATTGTGGATGGAGGCTTGTCCCACATAGGGAATATTGTGGGCGGCCATGATGGCGGCCAGATCCTTGCGCGGCTGCACTTTGCCGAAGCTCTTCTTCCCGGTGGGAGAAGTGGTGGTGTTGGCTCCGATCGGCGTAGCCGACGACCGCTGAATGCCGGTGTTCATATAGGCGCCGTTGTCGTAGCAGACATACATCAGCTGATGGCCGCGCTCCATCGCTCCGGAGAGAGCCTGCAGGCCGATGTCGTAGGTGCCGCCGTCGCCGCCGAAAGCCACAAAACGGATCGGGCGATCGTCTTTGATCTTACCCTGCTTTTTCAGTGAGCGATAGGCCGACTCCACTCCGCTAAGGGAAGCGGCGGTGTTCTCAAAGGCCGAGTGAATCCACGGCACATTCCATGCTGTATAAGGATAAATGCTGGTGCACACCTCGGCGCAGCCGGTGGCATTGGCTACCACCACCGGATCGTCGGTCGACATCAGCACCATCTTGATCACGATCGGAAAGCCGCAGCCGGCACAGGCCCGGTGACCGCTGGTAAGCCGATCCTCACGAGTAGCCAGTTCTTTCAACGATGCTACCATTACTCGTCACCTCCCAGTTACTCCCGCACGCCCAGGAAGCGGACCTTCGGTCCGGCCACACCTGTAGAGACGGTAGTAAGCAAGTCATTAAATACCGATTCGATATCGGCTACCGGAACATCACGGCCACCCAGACCGTAGATGTAGTTGGTGGTCAGCGGGCGCTTGGGCAGGTCGAACAATGCCGACCGCAGCTCGGCAAAGAGCGGTCCGCCCTGAGCGGAGAGGCTGTCGGCCCTGTCCATCACGGCGATGGCTTTCACATGCTGCAGCGCCTCTGCCAGCTCCTCAGCCGGGAATGGACGGAAGACGCGCAGCTTCAGCATGCCGGCTTTCACCCCGGCCCGACGCAGTTTGTCCACCACATAGCGGGTGGTGCCCGCCGCCGAGCTGATCACTACCACGGCCACCTCGGCATCGTCCAGCATATATTCCTCGAACAGACCATATTTACGGCCGCTGATCTTGGCATACTCCTCGGCGATCTCCAGGATCACCGGCTTCACCTTGACCATGGCCTCATGGTGCTGGCGCTTGTGTTCGAAATAGAAGTCGGTGAAATCCACCGGGCCCACCGACACCGGATTGTCCACATCCAGCAGCGGGAAGCGCGGCTTGAACGGACCGATGAACGACCTCACCGTCTGATCGTCCAGGGTGAACACATTTTCCATACCATGGCTGATGATGAAACCGTCGATCATCACCATCACTGGCACCTGGACCTCGTTATGCTCGGCGATGCGAATCGCCTGGATTACATTATCGTAGCCTTCCTGGGCGTTTTCGCTGTAGATCTGCACCCAACCGGCATCCCTGGAGCCCATGGTGTCGGAATGATCGCAGTGAATGTTGAGCGGCGCCGAAAGCGCCCGGTTCACCACTGGCATGACAATCGGATAGCGGCTGCCGGAAGCGATGTAGAGCATCTCATGCATCAAAGCCAACCCTTGAGAGGAGGTGGCCGTCATGGCCCGGGCACCCGCGGCCGAAGCGCCGATGACGGCACTCATGGCGGAATGCTCGCTCTCCACCAGCACGAGCTCTGTATCTACCAGTCCGTCGGCATGGAAGCTGGAGAAGATCTGCACTATCTCAGTTGCCGGCGTAATGGGATATGCGGCCACCACATCGGGGTTGATCTGGCGCATAGCCTCAGCCAGAGCCTCGTTGCCGGTCATAGCTTGTGATTCGGCCGCACTTTGCTTATTTACTGCCATTTATGACCCTCCCTCCTACTCACTCATGCTCCGGCACCATTTCAAACGCCTTTACCCTGGGCGGGCAGACGGAAGAACAGATGCCGCAGCCTTTGCAATGATCATAATCAACGCCCGCCACTTTGCCATCCTCTACCATGATGGCCATGTCCGGGCAGTATAACCAGCACATCATGCAGTTGATGCATTTTTCCCGATTCCAGACCGGCTTCTCGGAACGCCAGCCGCCCACATTAAAGGCTCGGGCCGTGCCGCCCTGAGGGATCACGCCGCCCCAGGGGATCTCTTTCCATCCGGCCCCTGCTTTGATGGGCATGGACTGCTGTTTGATCTCAGCACTCATTCACCTTGCACCTCCAGGTAGGCCCTTTTTACCGCCTCGACGTTCCCGTCGATCACCTCGGGCTTATTGCGGAACTTCTTCTGCAGCTTGCTCCGGACGCTAGCCAGCAACGGCTCCAACTCCAAAAGTCCGGCTACCCTGTTCAGGGCCCCCAGCATCGGTGTATTGGGAATGGGCAAGCCGATGGTCTCTTTCGATATAAGGCTGGCATCAACTGTATAAACGCGGATGGATTTGTTGGTGATATTCAGCTTCTCCCTGGCCTGCGCCGGGGTGAGCGAAGTGTTCAGCAACAGTGCGCCGCCTTCCGGAATGCCGGCGGCAAAATCCACCTGGTTGGCCAAGCTGATGTCAAGCACCGCCACAAAGCGCGGGTTCTCAATGCCGCAATGCAGCATGATAGGCCCGTCGCTGATGCGATTATAAGCCACGACAGGCGCGCCCATACGCTCAGGGCCGTACTCCGGAAATGCCTGCACATATTTACCTGCACCCGAAGCAGCTTCCCCCATTAACAAAGCGGCAGTTTTTGCACCTTGACCGCCGCGCCCGTGCCAGCGAATCTCGATAAACTCGCTGGATGCACCGCTGGTGGCGAGTTCTTCTCTCTCGACAGTAAGCGGTTGTACCGTCACGGGACGTCACCTCCCATTTATAAATGAATAATAGCAGCAAATACAGCAGCTACAGCAGCAACGCGCGCCTAACGGGACAAGAGCTGTATTGCCGGTCGTCCCCGGTATATGTTAGCCCCGACCCTTCAACTCTGATAGAGGCAAATGGCCAAGCGGCTCCGGGACATATGTCCCGGCCGGTTTTCAAGGCTTTATCACCCTGGTTTTCAAGGCGCCAAATGTTCTTTCCAGCTTCGATTCCAACTGTCCGGTATCGATTCCGGTCGTCCGGCATCGATTCCATTCAGCCGCCCATAGGCTGCTATTTTTTACAGTACCAGTTTAGCAGAAATATGAAAGAAAAGCCATTAACGATCTTTGTCTTGAGAGCCAACACCTGTATAAATTTTCGTTTACGGTCGAATTATTATTCTGTTGTTTTGCCGTCCTATCCTTAATAATATAGTTGGGAGGTGCATTAGATGGTAAAAAGTAGGCGTTGTTGTTGGTTTTTGGTATTGATAATGGTAACGGTAACGAAGTTCGCTATTTCGGTAGGTTTGTTATTGACCGGCAGTTGG
>DULU01000146.1 GCA_012840225.1 Bacillota bacterium | reverse complement strand
GGCGGCGGCGATGCCGGCGGCGGCTCCGGAGGTGCCCCCGCCGGCCACTACCACATCGGCTTCCGCCAAAAGTGGGATATCACCTATCTCTACCTCTAATTCCATATCTCCGCCGGCGTGGGGACCCGGCTCGCGGCGGAAGAATTTATCGAAACGGAGTTCCCTCTTCCCCGCTCCGGCCGGGCTCTCGGGCTCTCCCGACTGCTCCCCTGCTCCGGTGGAGGCAGAGGAGCAGCTATAGGGTCCTGACACTGTCTTCAGGCCGGCGGCGGCCACCGCCGCCAACCTGCCCGCCCGCTCACCTAAGGCTAGCTGGTTGGCAAATTCATCCAGCTCTGCTGCTGCAGCGGCCGTGAGGGGCAAGAGCCCATTGGCTACCATCAGCCTGCCTTGGCAGTGGCTCAGCGCCTCATCGGGAAGCGAGCAGAAATCGTCCGTCGCTTCCTCTTGAACTGCCAATCCGACAAGCATGGGATCGTAAAAGGTGTCTGCAGAATAGAGAATACCGGGGTAATGGAGGCGCCGGCGGTCCAGGAATTCCCGCTCCAGAGCGGCCGTCACCCAGGAAGCTGATGCTCCGGCGCTGCAGGCCTCGGCCCCTGCCTGCCCGAATGCACATAAAGGCGAGCCTGGCGGCACCCGCAATATGTAGGCTTGATAGACCTTCTCGCCCTGGGCGGTGTGCAAGCTGAGCGGCATCGGCGCCTCCTGCCAGTGACCTTGACGGTCTGCCGGAGGTGCCGCCCCCAGCACCACCAGCTGCCGGTCGGCACCAACCGGACGCTCCGCTATAGGCAGTTCGGCCAGGCGGACCAGAAGGCCGGTGTGGCTGCAGTCCACCAGCACCTTAGCTCTCACTGCGCAGAGCTGCGTGCGGTAGGCCAAAACGGCGCCGGCGAGTTCTCCCTTTTCGCCCTGCAAGAGGAAGGCCGGCCGGCAATCGCAGAGCACCGGCACTTCCGCCTCCAGCAGCGCCTGATCGAGGACACGCTTGATGCGGAGCGGCGTCGGCGGCCCGACAGCAGCACCTGTGCCGAAGGCGGCGATGAAAAGGGGATGGTCGGAGCAGACGCGCGGCCAGAGCCTCATGGCCCCGGCCGTCTCCTCGCCGAAGTAAGAGCGATCGGACACCGCCAGCACCGTCGCTCCGGCCTTTTTGGCCGCCAGCGCGGCCGCGACGGCACCGGAGGGTGCTCCGAAGATCATTACATCAACGTCATAGAGCAAATCGAGCCGCAAACTGTTCCACTCTCCTGTCGGCTGCACCGGCACCGACGCTTCGGCCTTGAATGAAAGCGCCCGTCTCAACTTTCATGTGGAGGCGTCGGTGGGTAGTTGTGGCGCTGCAGCAATTGTTCAAAGACCAGGGTGCCGGCGCCGATGATGGGACCGGTTTCACCCAGCGCCGTGGGCCGCACTTCCATAAATTTTTGAATGGGACTGACGGTGCGGGCCCGCACCACCCTCATCACCTCGTCCACCAGGATCGGTAAAGCCGCCAAGGTACCGCCGCCCAGCACCACCAGGCGCGGTGAGAACAGATTGGCCATATTGGCCACCGCCACTCCCAAGTGGTAGGCCACTTCACCGATCACGGGCAGCACGATCTTGTCCCCCTGTGCTGCGGCATTCTGAATCAGTTCCGGTTTCTCCTGCAAAAGCAGCCACAGAGCCCGGTTTTGTTCTTCCACCGGGCGGTCCGTGGGTAGCAATTTGCTCACCTGAATCCGCAGAGGCGAATAAACACCGTTCTCCTTCATCAAACGCTGGGCGGTGCTGTAAGCGATCATGCCCAAAGGAGCGATCAGTTCCAGGCAACCTTCATTGCCGCAGGTGCAGCGCAGGCCGGGCATATCATCGGTTACGGTGATATGCCCCAACTCTCCGGCGAAGCCGGTGGAACCGCGGAAGACCCGGCCCGAGATCAGGATGCCGGCACCGATGCTGTAGCCGACGGAGACATATATCAAATCCGTCTCCTTGTTCGGGCTGCCGAACCACGTCTCAGCCTGGGCAAGCGCCCTAGCGCTCGTGTCCAGAAAAACCGGGCGCCCCGTAGCCTCCGCCAGCATGTCCGTAATGGGCAGGTCATCCCAGCCTTTCAGGTTGGGGCAGAAGACGGTGTGCCCGTTTTCGGTGACCATCCCGCTGATGCCCACGCCGATGCCGATGCAGCGACCTTTGCGCTCCGCCATCACCTTGGTAACCAACTCCGGCAGCTGCTCCGGCATGAAGGAGCGGGAAGGATATTTGACGTGGTACACCACCTCACCGGCAAAGTTGCAGATGCCGATTTTCACCGTATAGCCGCCGATATCGACGCCGATCACATAGCCGTAGTCCGGGTTTACCCGCAACAGGATAGCCGGACGCCCGCCGCTGCTCGCTCTGGGCCCCAATTGCTCGATCAGGCCGGCCGCCATCAATTCGTTGACGGCTCTGGTCACGGTGCCGGGATTGAAGCCCAAGGCGTGGGAAATATCCGCCCGAGACACGGTCGTACCGTACAGGTAGTTAAGTATTCTAAAAGCGCCGGGCGAAAGTTTCAGTTTCGGCAATTCCCGTTTTGGCCATTCCAATTTATATATTCACTCCAATATACGCTATACGCGCTACCCCATCCTACATGACGGACCGGCACAATTGTTGCAGCCCCCGGCGCACCACCGCCGGCGCTTCCACGGAATAGGGCTGCAGCTTTCCGTAATTTATATAGGCGGAAGCCACTTCGTAGCCGCCCTCGGCAATAGCCTCTTTTGTCGGTATATAGCCGAAATCACCGTTGGCACAGCCCACCACCAAAGTATCTGTCAAAGGCGAGCAGGCTTCGGCATCTTTCTGATATTCGACAAATACTTCAAAAGGCATACCGATAATCGCTAAATCGCCGACGACTATGATCTGCAACTCGGCTGTCAGGCTTTCCGCCGGTTGGCCGGCTATTTTACCGTCCAATGCGGCGAGCGCCTCGTCTGCCCACATCAGCAACAAATCCTTGACCAACTGCTGCTGGGCCTCTTCCGCCGACTTGGCATGGCTCCGGATATATTCTACCCTACTTTGTTGTGTTTTGCAAATATCTGCTCGACGAAGCGGCTGCAAAGGAACCGCGACCTTATGTGTGGCCGCCTTCAGGCCTGCGGCAGCAGGGATTTCCCGCGCCCCGGCCAGCGCAGCCAGCACTGCTCCGGCCAGCATCTCGCCCATCCTGGCTGCTGGAGCAAAACCGCAGGTTTTCGAGGAAAAATTCCTCGGGTTGACATTGCCGCACGGCCCCACCAGCGCCGCACCGATCATGCCGGGATAGGCCTGCTCCAGGCGATCGGTGGCAAAGCCCAGGTAGTCCCGCCCATAGCTCAAGCACGTCGGCCCGAACATCACCGGATGCACCGCCACCCAATAGAACACCGCGAGCGGCTTCACCCTTTCCTCAGTCTCAAGCGGCCAGATGCCGAGCGCGGCAATGCGGTGGTCGACAGGTCCCTCAGGATTGTCACCCAGGACGATGCGCTCGCCGACCCGCTCCCGGCGGTTGATGCCCAGCGGGGCCGACGACCAACCCAAGGTGAGGCGCACCGGTCGCCGCCTTTGTTCAGCCAGCACCACCGCAGAGACTATTTTCCGCATCAAAACCGCTTCGTAGGCCGTATCACGCTTCCCGGCCGTGCGCAGATTGCTGGTCAGGGGGCCGGAGTGCACATGAACGGTATGAATCAAGACATTCTGAGGCGAAATGCCGGTTTTCGCGCCGATCTCCTCCCGCATCCGGCAGGTATCCTCCGCTTCCAGAGCCAAGAGATCGCAGCTGACTATGGCCACTCTCTCCGCTCCCGTGCCGAGCACCAGCGCCGTCACATAAAGAGGATCGTGAACATCCCCGGCTACATGGTAATTGTCGCGGCCTGCAAACCCGGCCATAGTGAGCCACAGCGGCGGGGTGATATCCAGCCGGGCGATGCCGGCCTCCCAGGTGCACATGTCGGTCGTCATTCCTCTTCCTCCCTTTCTTACTTCCTCGTAGCCGGTGGCCGGGCAGCCACCTCTATTTGTTTCTCGCGCAACTATTTATGTAAGTTGAATTACAGGCAGCATTTTGCCTGGTTGAGATCGGTTCTATGTTGGATAAGCGCGAGCAGTCGTTCACTTTATTTCATCATACAACATTTCAAGGCAATAGTTGGACAAAAAACTGGGCAGAGGAACTGTATGGCGGCGCCACGGCATATGCCTGCTCTGTCACATATGCCGGCACCGCATCCCCCAAAAGCCGCCGCATCTACTGCTGCCAGCATCCCGTCAGGCCTTACGCCGGTCGCTCTCGGTGAGCAGGAGATACAAAAACAGACCGAAGCCGACCAGGAAGAACACCATCAGGGAGGCGACGGCGATATAGCGCTCTCCCGTGGAATACCAGGAGGCCGCTGAAGAGAAAAAGCCGAAGAGGATCAGCAAAGCTCCGGCGATGATTCCGGCGGTGGAAAGGCGCGCCGTCATCGAAGAATAAACTTTTTTGCTTAGCCTGATCCTGTCCCAGCCGGCGCATCTCCTCTACCAGGCCGCTTAAGTCGCCCAGGGAGATAAGGGCTTCTTTATAGGCTTGCTCTTCATCCATGCCACTGGAGATCAAATCGGCAATTTTCTCCTTGATGTTGGTTGTCAGCTCTTCCTTTAAGTCAAAAAGCTGCTGTGTCGGACCTACATCGGCAAAGAGCTGATCAAGATAAGCCCACACCTTCTCCTCTATAGAATATCTTTGGCAAAGAGCCAGGCTTTTTTGTTTTGCTCATAGACTTCCCGGCCTTTGTCGGTGATGCGGTAATACTTACGCCGACCGCCCCGGGTTTCATCGCCCCAATAGGAAACCAGGCAACCGTCATGATCTTTTTGTAGATTTTTATCTTTTAGCGGCTCCGGCTGTTAAAAAATCTTTGTTTTTGATCCAGATCAATGTTCCCTCACCGTTTCCCTTGTATACTGAAGCTGCACAACAAACAAAGGAGGCTCTTCCATGACCAACAAAACATATCAGCTGGAAACCATCGCCTGCCCCAGCTGCGCCGCCAAAATCGAGGGAGTGTTGAAGAAGACCGAGGGCATCAAGAATGTGGAGGTGCTATTCAACTCCTCCCGGGTCAAAGCAGAGTTTGATGAAAACACAGTCACGGCGGATGCGATCAAAGGCAAAATTGAAAAGCTAGGCTATAAGGTCTTGGCCGTCAAGTAGGGACGGAACCGTGTGCACCGTATGAACTGTATTTTCAGGCGTGTCGGCCCGGCGGAGGTCCTGCCGGGCCGATGTATGAGAAATATGAAATTGAAAGAAGGGGGCACCCGGCCATGGTGAAACCGACAAAAGCGCAATTGGTATGGATCTCGGGGGTTCTGGCGGCGATCGCCTTTATCCTGAAGCAACTCGTCGGCTACGGGCCGCTCACCATCCTCCTGATGCTCACCGCCACAACCACGGCAGGCGTCCCCATAGCGAGGAAAGCGCTCGGAGCCCTGCGCTACCGCATCGTAGGCATCGACACCCTGGTCACGGTGGCGGTAGTTGGGGCGCTGGTCATCGGCGAGTATTGGGAAGCCGCCGCCGTCACCTTTCTCTTCATTTTGGGCGACTATCTCGAAGCGAAAACCATTGAAAAAACCCGCTCCTCCATCCAGGCGCTCATGAACCTGGCCCCGGACACGGCCAGAGTGCGCCGGGACAGTGCGGAAGTGCTCGTCTCTCCCGACGAAATCATCCGGGGGGATCTGGTAGTGGTTAAGCCGGGGGAGAAAATACCTGTGGACGGAGAGATCCTTGAAGGTCAGGCTTATATAAACCAAGCGCCCATCACAGGCGAATCCCTGCCCGTTTTCCGCTCGGTGCACGACCAGGTATTTTCCGGCACCATCATCGCCTCCGGATACCTGCTCGTCAGAGCCGAGCGGGTGGGCGACGACACCACCTTCGCCCGCATTCTGCACATGGTGGAAGAAGCCCAGGACAAAAAAGCCAGGGCCCAGAAGATGCTGGAGAAATTTTCCCGCTGGTATACGCCGGCCATCATCCTGCTCTCGCTCATCCTGATGCTGGCGACCGGAGATATCCGCCTGGCTCTGACGCTTCTGGTCATCTCCTGCCCCGGTGCCCTGGTCATCTCCACGCCGGTCTCCATCGTGGCGGGCATCGGCAACGGAGCGCGCCACGGCGTGCTGGTAAAAGGCGGCGAAATTCTGGAGAAGCTTGGTCGGGTGCGGGCGGTGGCATTCGACAAAACCGGCACCCTCACCATCGGCCGGCCTGGTGTGGTAGGAGTGAAAGCTTTAAACATCAGTGAAGACGAACTGCTCAGGCTGGCAGCCATCGGCGAATCCTATTCCGAGCATCCGCTGGGTAAAGCCATCGTGACCGCCGCCGAGGAAAGGCTGGGTCCGGCCTCCGCCCTGCCGCGGCCGGAAGCCACCCGCATCATTGTCGGGCAGGGACTGGCTTTTACCTATGAAGGTACTGAATATTACATCGGCCGGCCCCAACTTTTCATCGATGCCGGGGTGGACATCAGCCGGCACCTGGCAGACCTGCACAACGAAGAGGAGAAAGGGCGGACGGTGGTAATGCTCGGCACCAAAAACGCCGTCCTGGGCATCATCTCCATCGCCGATACCATCCGGGAAGATGCCGCAGAAGTGGTGGCCGCCCTCAAAGCACAAGGGATTGCCAAAGTAGTCATGCTGACCGGCGACAACCGCCGGGCAGCGCAAACCGTGGCCGGACAGATAGGGCTTGACGAGCAGTATAGCGAACTATTGCCGGAAGACAAAGTGCGCATACTAAAGGAACTTGGGGAAAAGCAAGGTCCGGTGGCCATGGTGGGCGACGGCGTCAACGACGCTCCGGCGCTCGCCTCCGC
>DULU01000112.1 GCA_012840225.1 Bacillota bacterium | reverse complement strand
TAGGGTTGCCTGCAGGAAAATCCCAGCTTATGACCGTGGGTGGTGGCGCTGTCCTTTCCGCCTCCGCCGGTCATGAGTGAGTCGATCGTACTTTGGGAAAAAATTCGCCTGCCATCGCCTAGCCTACTAGGAAATCCCCGATATATCTCTCTATATATTTGAAAGCCATATTAAGAGGAACCTTGAATGAAGGCGAAATTGTTTGGGATGCTTCTGTTGGTGGTACTTGGCGCTATCACCGCGGCGGGATGTCATGACCATCTGTTTGACGGCACGCGCCTAGCTGAAGCGGATCGATTTCATCTGATCTTCAAGCATTTCTGCGGCGTGCAAAAACACACCATGATGCTGAACGCAGGAGATGTAATCGATGTTAACATTAAAAAAATCGCCGGGCGTCTCGATATAACCATTCTCGACAGCCGGCAAAAGGTGTTGTATCAGGGGCGTAATGCTGATTGGAGCCACTTCAAGGTGGTGGTGATGGAATCGGAAGTCTATTCCTTTGTCGTAGTAGGCAAGGAAGCCAAAGGAAGCGTACTCTTTACCGTGGACTGAAGCCTGAACTGCACGAAGCCCCGCATCCTTTGCGGGGCTTCATTATGGCACCCTGCTGAGGGTCATAACCGGAGCGACTATTTTGCTCAGCTAAATGCCACCAGATTAGAGCATGGCTGATGCCTTGATGCCTTCATCTGGTTTGCTCTCAGGGGATTCTTGAAAGAGCTGGAGGAACATGGGAATATGTCTGGAAAGGAGGATCTTTTTATACTCGGGATCAGCTCAATCTGCACATGTCAGGCATAGCCCACATGCCGGGCAGTCAACTCTAGTTCCCCGGATGCGCAACGGCCGTCCACACAGCGGACAAGGTTCTGGTCTTGTCGGCGGCAATGAGGCTTTCGCAGAAAATTCATAGTTACAATCTAACTGAGATGTACACTTATGGGTGTCATTGTTAATATTATCCAACATAATCCTCCCATCATGAACGAACATCTATTCCTATTATACACGAACACATGTGCGTTTAGCTAGTAGGAGCATACAAGAATTTTAATATAAGCGTTAGGAGTGACTATAACAGATTGCCTGGGCGTTTTGCGCTGCTGTTCATCGATCAATAAGATGCCGGCTAGAGCATAGTTTTCATCCGGCGGCAATAATGGTAGGATTGGTCTGTGATCCCGTAACACCGGGATTCCTGTGAGCAGCCAAACATGCTGCTCAAACGCAACGAATTACATAAATAGATAGGATGATAACATCTATGATTACCAAAGCAGAACACATCGGCATCATGGTAAGTGACCTTGATCGTTCTATACCGTTTTACCGGGACATTCTGGGGTTAAAAGTGCGTGAAATCCGCAAGCGTGACCATGGCCCCGATTTGGTCTTTATCGAGGTAGGCGGAGTAGAGATCGAGCTGATTGCCGGTTCGGCAAGCCCCTATCACAAGGGCGATGGGATCGTAAACCACCTGGCATTTACTGTGGCCGACTTGGAGGCCGCATTGGCTCATCTGCGCGCTCACGGCGTGGAAGTGATATCTCCGCAACCTATTGTGCTGGACGAGCACACACGTGTCGCTTTCTTTCGCGGCCCCGACGGCGAAAAGCTGGAGTTAGTGGAAAAAAGAAGTTGATTGATTTAATAAATTACTGGGGCTGCCCCGACGCAACTTTTGGGACAGCCCTCTTTCTTGCCGATTTCCCACTGCTTTGCCAGCACATGTTGGTAAATTCCAAAGGGCGGTTTATAATTCCACCAGAGAAGAAATGTCTTGCGATTCCGTTTGCCGGCGAACGAAACCAAACGCTGGAGAACATATGATCCCTTCCCCCGAGGGGGAAGGGAAGCCCACCTGCTACCCTCTGCCTATACTGTAACGCTATCTCTACCCCTTACCACTCGCGAATGAGGCTACATAGCGCAAGTACCTGGGGTAGTAATGGGATGTATGGTTGCACAAACATAAAAATATCACTCAGGAGGATGAGCAGACTGTTCTCCAGCTCTCCCTGTCGCATGCAAACAGAGCCCATATGGAAGGCTCTAACCTCCCGTTTGGGCTCTGTTTTCTCATTCATTCACCTTAAAGATGCAGTGCAATTG
>DULU01000111.1 GCA_012840225.1 Bacillota bacterium | reverse complement strand
GGCGCGAAGCGCCGCAGGGTTTGCTTTTCTCCAACGGCCCCGGCGATCCGTCCCGGGCTGTGGAAGGTATTGCTTTGGCCAGAGCAATGGCGGGCCGGGTGCCCACCTTAGGCATCTGTCTCGGCCATCAGGTCATCGCTTTAGCCTTTGGCGCCAAACTCTATAAGCTCAAATTTGGGCACAGGGGAGCCAATCATCCCGTCAGGGACCTCTTGAACGATCGCTATTACATCACCTCGCAAAACCACAGCTACGCCGTGAGCGCCGAGGGCCTCGGCGAGGATTTGCTCGTCACTAATGTGCATCTGAACGACGGCACGGTGGAAGGCCTGAGGCATAAATATCTCCCCATATCTACCCTGCAATATCATCCCGAGGCCTCTCCGGGTCCCCATGATTGCCGCTACCATCTGGACCGGTTCGCCGAAGAGGTTATCCGCTTTGCCAGGGAGCAGCGACCGGCCTGACCTCCTGGCGCCCGACCTTCCGCTATATAAAAAGCCGCCTTCCCCGTGTTTTGGGAAGGCGGCAAGGCGAGTCGGGCTGACAGGTCGGACCGACGAGCTGCGCTGACCGGCTGCACAGCCCGCCCTGCCGGACGGCTACCACCGGACGGCTACCAGCCGCGGTCGGCCAGGCGCCCTTCGGCGGGCAGGGTTTCCACTTGTATGCCGCGCATGGCTTCGCCCAATCCTTTGGAGACTTCAGCCAGAATCTGCGGGTCGTTGTAGTTGGTGGTGGCCAGCACGATAGCCCTGGCGCGCTTCACCGGATCTTCGGATTTGAAGATGCCCGAGCCGACAAACACCGACTCCGCTCCCAGCTGTCGCATCAAGGCGGCATCTGCAGGGGTGGCCACGCCTCCGGCAGAGAAATTGGGCACAGGCAGCCGGCCTGTGCGGGCTACTTCCTCCACCAGATGCAAGGGAGCGCCCAACTCCTTGGCCGCACTGACCAGCTCTTCCCTCTCCAGGCACTTCAGGCGGGCTATTTCACCATTGATGGCCCGCAGATGTCTCACGGCTTCGATGATGTCCCCGGTGCCGGCCTCCCCTTTGGTGCGGATCAACGCCGCTCCCTCGGCGATGCGCCGCAAGGCCTCTCCCAAGTTACGCGCTCCGCAGACAAAGGGGACCTTGAAGGCATGCTTGTCGATGTGGTATTTATCGTCGGCCGGGGTGAGCACTTCGCTCTCATCGATGAAATCGACGCCCAAAGCTTCCAGGATCTGCGCTTCGACAAAATGCCCGATGCGGGCTTTGGCCATCACGGGGATGGTTACTGCTTCCTTGATGGCCTCTATTATGGCCGGATCGGCCATGCGGGCCACCCCGCCGGCTTTGCGGATATCGGCCGGGACCCTCTCCAGAGCCATGACCGCCACCGCGCCGGCATCTTCGGCAATTTTGGCCTGCTCGGGCGAGGTGACATCCATGATCACCCCGCCTTTGAGCATCTCGGCCAACCCTCTTTTTACACTCCAGGTACCCAGTTGCTTCTCCGACATGTTTGTAAACCTCCTCACATTCTGCCCCCGGCTAACTGCACCGTCACCGGCATCGTCACCAGCGCTTTATCAGGCAATCCCTGTGCGGCCCCACCGAGAGCCACCTGACGGGAATGCCTATCTGCGCCTCGATAAATTCCACGTAATTCTTGACCGCTTCAGGCAACTCCTCATAGCTCCGCATATGGGAAATGCCGCTCTTCCAACCGGGCAAATATTCATATACCGGCCGGGCTTTCTCCAGTTCCCCGGTGACGGGAAAATCCGTCACTTTTTGCCCGTCGATCTCGTAGGCCGTACATACGGGAATCTGGTCCAGATAGCCCAGCACATCGACCAGAGTGAGGGCCACTTCGGTGGCTCCCTGGACGCGGCAGCCATAACGGCTGGCCACGGCATCGAACCAGCCCACCCTTCTCGGCCGGCCGGTGGTGGCGCCATATTCACCCCTGTCGCCGCCCCGGCGGCGCAGCTCTTCCCCTTCAGGTCCGGTGAGCTCGGTAACAAAGGGGCCGGCGCCCACGCAGCTGGAATAGGCTTTCACCAAAGCGATGATCCTCTCAATGGCGTATGGCGGCAGGCCCGCTCCCACGGCCGCATAGCCGGCCAAGGTGGAAGAAGAGGTGGTGAAGGGGTAGATGCCGTGGTCAGGATCGCGCAGGGCGCCGAGCTGGCCTTCCAGGATGATGTTCTTATTCTCCGCCAAGGCCCGGTGCAGGATTACCGTGGTGTCGCATACATGCTCCTTCAGACGGGGCACATACGGCAGCAACTCCTCCAGCACATCGGCGGCGGTGAGAGGCGGCTTTTTGTAGAGTTCGGCCAGTACCACATTTTTGGCCTTCAGAACCTGCTCGATTTTCGCCCTGAGCTTCTGCTCATCGAATAGATCGGTAACCTGCAGGCCCACTTTGAGGCATTTATCGGCATAGAAGGGGGCAATGCCCATCTTGGTCGAGCCGAATTGCCGCTCTTTCAAGCGTTCCTCCTCCAACTCATCAAAGAGCCGGTGATAGCGCAAGACCACCTGTGTCCGCTGCGATATCTTTACCACCGGACTGGGTACGCCTTTGCTTATGAGATCATCGTACTCGGCAAAAAAAGCCGGTATATCCAGGGCCACTCCCGGGCCGATAATATTGACGACCTGCGGATAAAACACCCCTGCCGGTAAAAGGTGCAAAGCAAAACGGCCGTATTCATTGATGACCGTATGCCCGGCATTGCGTCCCCCCTGAAAGCGCACCACGATGTCCGCCTGTGCGGCCAGGCTGTCGATCATTTTCCCCTTGCCTTCATCGCCCCAGTTGGCTCCCACTATGGCTGTAACTCCCATCAGCTTCCCCCCACCTATCTGTATATTTTGTTGGCCGGTCGGAGGCTGGACCTCAGTCCAGCCGAACCCACCTCATTCCAGGTGCCATCCTAACGGCGGGATGGCCGGCATCTTTCTTTTGTGGGCATTTTTCTCCACCAGTTTGCTGATCAGCGCCAGCGTGTTTGGAGCAGCCTGGCCGCTCAAGAGGAAACGGTCGATCTCCTGATATGTGAGCCCCATTTCCTTTTCATCTTCCTGTCCGGCCCACAGTCCCGCCGAGGGCGGTTTTTGAATGATCGGTGCCGGAATGCCCAACTCTTGCGCCAGCATTCTGACCTCCGCTTTTACCAGGTGCCCTAGGGGGACGATGTCGACGCCGCCATCGCCGAATTTGGTAAAATAGCCCAACGCCAACTCGCTGCGGTTGGAAGAGCCTACCACCAAGCTCTGACGGCAGTTGGCGAAATAATATAAGAGGGTCATGCGCAGGCGCGGCTTGAGATTGGCCAAAGCCAGTTGGGTTGGCGTCTCTGCGGCAGCCTGCAGGGTATCGACGAGCAGTTTATAGACCGGCGACAGGTCGACGACCCGGTAGTCGATATGGAACTGTCCGGCCACCAGTTCAGCATCCTTTTGGTCTTGAGGATTGGATTCGCAGGGCATGATCACCCCAAGGCTGTTGTCGGGAAAGGCCAGCTTGGCCAAAACACCGGTGACCGAGGAATCTATGCCGCCTGACAGGCCGAACACCACTCCGGTGCAGCCTGCCGAGACGACCTGCTCTCTGATCCAATCGACTAGCTTCAGATATTTCATCTTTCTCCCCCCTGTTTAGTATGACCGTAAATGTCCAGGCGGACAGGAATGCCGGCTTCCGCCAGATATCTCTTCACATCCATTATGGAATAGGTCCCGTGGTGAAATATGGATGCCGCCAGCACGGCATCGGCCCGGCCGAGCAATATGGCTTCCCGCAAATGCTCAAGCTTCCCGGCGCCGCCGGAAGCGATCACCGGCACAGCGGTCCTGGCGGCGACCTCCCTGTTCAGCAGATTGTCGTAACCGTAATGGGTGCCGTCGTAATCTATGCTGTTTAATACCAGCTCTCCCGCGCCTCTTTGCACGCCTTCGACCACCCAGTCTAAAACATTTATCCCTGTGGGCGTGCGCCCGCCGTTGATGACCACTTCCCACCAGATGGAGCCATCCGTCTTGGTGCGCCGCAGGCAATCGACGGACAGGACGATGCACTGGCTGCCGAAGCGCTCGGCTCCCTGATTGATCAGCTCCGGGTTTTTCACGGCGGCGGTATTGACGGAGATTTTGTCTGCGCCAATGGCGAGGAGATCGTGCATATCAGCTAAATCTCTCACCCCGCCGCCCACGGTGAGCGGTATGAAGACCCGCTCCGCCGTCCTCTTCACCACTTCCAGCAGGGGGCGCTTGCCCATGCTGGAGGCGGTGATGTCGTAAAACACCAGCTCATCGGCGCCTTGCTGATCATAATAAGCCGCCAGTTCCACCGGATCGCCGGCGTCTTTTATGTCGATGAAGCGTGTCCCCTTAACCACCCTGCCCTCAGTAACATCCAGGCAGGGGATGATCCTTTTGGTGAGCATATCCGGTTCACCCGCCTTCCCACAACGCCGCCATCAGGAACAGATGGCGCAAAAGTTTCTCAGAATGGCCAAGCCCACTTCCCCGGATTTTTCCGGGTGAAACTGCACGGCATAGATATTGTCCAACTCTATGGCCGAGCAGTAGTCGATCCCATAATCCGTGGTGGCGACGACCAGGCGACAATCCGCCGGTGCGGCGTAATATGAGTGCAGGAAATAGACATGGCAACCTGATTGGAGGCCGGCAAAAAGAGGCGACGGCCTGGTGAACTTGAGCTCGTTCCAGCCTATCTGCGGCACCTTCAGCCCTGCAGGAAAGCGCCGCACCGCACCCCGGCAGAGGCCCAAACCGATGGCCAACCGGTCGCTCCCGGCATTTTCCTCGCTCGTCTCAAAGAGCAACTGCAGTCCCAGGCATATGCCCAGAAACGGTGTACCTTTTTGCAAGCGTTCCCGGATGATGCTTTCCAGCCCCAGCCGGCGCAGGTTGGCCGCCCCCTCGGCAAAGGCGCCGACGCCGGGCAAGATGAGGCCGGATGCCTTTTGCAGCTCTGCCGGATCTTTGGTCAGCGAGACAGGTGCCCCCAAATACCTGAAGGCTTTATATACGCTGCCGAGGTTGCCCACTTCATAGTCGATTACTGCCAGCATAGTCTCCATTAGCCTCTTTTCTGCCGCCGGTAAAATTCCAGGGATCCTCTTCATCAACCGGGGTAAAAAACTCTCCGGAAAAGCAGGCGTCGCACATCGTCGAGCGCTCCGCCCCGACGGCTTTGTATAAACCTTCCAGGCTGATGTGATGCAGGGAATCCGCCCCGATCAGCTCCCGGATCTCGCTTAAGGTGCGGTTACTGGCTATCAGCTGATCCGTCTCCGGCACGTCGATACCGTAATAGCATGGATAAAGGAAAGGTGGAGCGGCGATGGCCAGATGCACCTCCCGCGCTCCGGCCTTTCTCAGCATGGCGATAGCTTTCTTCGAAGTGGTGCCTCTGACCAGGGAATCATCGACGAGAATCACCCGCTTGCCCGCCAACACCTGGGGAATGGCATTCAGCTTGATCTGCACGCCGAGCTGCCGCAGGGACTGGGTCGGGGAGATGAAGGTCCTCCCCACATAATCGTTGGTTACGAGCCCAATCTCAAAGGCGATGCCCGCCACTTCCGCATAACCCAAGGCGGCGCTTTTCGCCGAATTGGGCACCGGGATGACAATATCGGCCTCAATGGGGTGCTCCCTGGCCAGTTCCCCGCCGATCCTTTTGCGCACCTCGTGCATGCTCACCTGAGCGAGCTCGCTGTCGGGCCGGGCGAGGTAGATATACTCAAAGATGCAAAAAGCTCTTCTGGGGTGAGAGAGAATCCGGCGGCTTGTCACCCGGGAGCCTTCGACGACGACCATCTCCCCCGGTTCGATCTCCCTTACCACCTCGGCGTTCAGGGCAGCTATGGCGCAGCTTTCGGAGGCGAGGATGAAGCTATCTTCCGCCTTCCCCAAAAGGAGCGGCCGGTTGCCGTGGGCATCCCTGAGACCAATAAGTTTACGCTCATTCATAATGACCAATGAGAAGGAGCCGGATAATCCGGCCACCGCCTTCTGCACCGCCTCTTCCAGAGGTTTTGCCGCCTGGGCGGCGATGAGGTGGAGGATGAGTTCGCTGTCGGTGGTGGTATAAAAAGCAGTCCCCTGGCCGAAAAGGTTCTCTCTCAGGGGCCGGGTGTTGGTCAGATTGCCGTTGTGCGCCATGGCTACCGGGCCGCTGCCGGTGACGGCCAAGAGCGGCTGGGCATTGGCGAGATCCGATGAACCATGGGTGGAATAGCGGACGTGACCGATGCCGACATGCCCGGGCAGCCGGGCGGCAATATCCTGGTGGAGCAGGGAGGATACCAAACCCATGGCTTTATGGATGCGGACTTGCTCCCCATCGCTCACGGCTATGCCCACGCTCTCCTGCCCTCTGTGCTGCAGGGCAAATAATCCCAAAGCCGTGAGCTCGGCTGCGGTATTATCTCCACCCCGCTGATAGATGCCGAATATGCCGCACATAGTCTCCCAACCTCCGGCTTATCCCAGAGCCCGGCCTAAAGATCCCCGCCATGCTTCCGCCATATCGGCGAGCGGTATATGGACTGAACTGTGGGGCAACTCCAGGTGCAGAGCATCTCCGCCCACTTCGCCCAAAGGCAGGAGGGGAACCTCTGCTTTGGCGGCAGCGGTCACAACCGACGGCACTTTTGCGGGCGGAACGCTGATGATGATCCGCGATTGACTCTCCCCGAACAGGCAGGCATCTTCCCGCCCGGCCGCCGGGAGGGCAATCCGGGCGCCTATGCCCCCGGTGATACAGGATTCCGCCAGGGCCACGGCCAGGCCGCCTTCCGAGCAGTCGTGAGCCGAATGCACCAGCCCTCCGGCGATCAGCTCCCGGCACAAGGACTGCACGGCCGCCTCCCGCTCCAGATCAAGGGCCGGTGCCGTCTCCCCCGTAATCCCGTGTATCACCTGCAGGTATTCGCTTCCGTCCAATTCTTCCCGGTTCTCCCCCAGGAGAAATATCTGGTCGCCGCTCTGTACAAAACCCGAACCGACCACCTGGCGGACATCTTCCAGCAGCCCCACCATGCCGATGATCGGTGTGGGATATATGGCTTGCCCGGAGCTTTCATTGTAAAAGCTGACATTACCCCCGGTCACCGGGGTGCCCAAAGCTTGGCAGGCAGCGGCGATACCTCGCACCACCTGATCGAAAGCCCAGTATACTTCCGGCTTTCCCGGATCACCGAAGTTCAGTCCGTCGCTTACGGCGAGAGGCTTGGCGCCGACGCAGGAGATATTTCTGGCCACTTCAGCCACGGCGATCTGCGCCCCTCTGTAGGGATCCAAGAGGCAGTAGCGGGAGTTGCCGCCGATGCTCAAAGCGATGGCTTTCTTGGTCCCTCTGATCCTGATCACGGCGGCGTCGGCCCGGCCCGGCAGCATCACCGTGGAGGCGAGCACCATGTGATCATACTGGGAATAAACCCATTCTTTGCCGGCGATCGTCGGTGAGGCCAATAGCTTAAGCAGGACCGCGCCCAGATCCTCGGGCACGGCGAGAGGCAGTTCCGCTCTCCCGCGGCCGCACTTCCCGGGCGCTCTTTTTTCGGGCGTATAGCAAGGCGCCCCATGCGTCGAAAGCAGCCGGGCCGGCACTTCGGCCACGATCTTCTCGCCCTCGCGCACCCGCAGCATTCCGTCGGCAGTCACCTGCCCGATCACGGCGGCGTCGAGCTCCCATTTGCGCAGGATCTCCGCCACCATCTGCTCCCGGCCTTTTTTGGGCACCACCAGCATTCTTTCCTGGGATTCGGAAAGCATGATCTCATATGGGGTCATGCCTTCCTCCCGCAGGGGCACCTTGGCGACATCGATCTCAATCCCCAGGCCGGCGCGCCCGGCCATCTCCACGGTCGAGCAGGTCAGGCCGGCCGCTCCCATGTCCTGAATGCCGGCGATAGAACCGCTTTTCGCCAGCTCCAGACAGGCTTCGATCAAGAGTTTCTCTTTGAAAGGATCGCCGATTTGCACCGAAGGCCTCCTGGCGGCCGAGGTCTCATCGAGCTCCGCCGAGGCGAAACTTGCTCCGTGGATGCCGTCCCGGCCGGTCTTGGCTCCCACCACCATCACCGGATTGCCGACGCCTTCGGCTTGAGCTTTGGTGATGTATTCATGCTCCACCAGACCTACTGCCATCACATTGACCAGCGGGTTTTTGTTATAACAGGGATCAAACTGCACCTCGCCCCCGACGGTGGGCACACCTACGGCGTTACCGTACCAGGCGATGCCGCTCACCACCCCGTCCATAAGCCGCCGGGCTTCTCTGTTGGTCGGCGGGCCGAAGCGCAGAGAATCCAGTATAGCCACAGGGCGTGCCCCCATGGTGAATATATCCCTGAGTATGCCGCCGACACCTGTCGCCGCTCCCTGGAAGGGATCGACGGCCGAGGGGTGATTGTGCGATTCCACCTTGAAGACCACGGCCAACCCGTCCCCTATGTCGACGATGCCGGCATTCTCTCCCGGACCTTCCAGGATATATGGGCCGCTGGTGGGAAAAAGGTGGAACAAGGCTCTGGAGTGCTTGTAGGCGCAATGCTCCGACCACATCACCGCAAACAAGCCAAGCTCCGTCCAGTTGGGCGCTCTTTGCAGCTTTTCCACGATCAGTTCATATTCATTATCGGTAAGGCCCATGCTCCTCCAGGCCTTCTTCTCAGCGATGGCCTCCGGGGTGAGTTCCAAAACCGCTACCTCCTAACCTGTCCGCCGACGGCCTGTATGATGGAGCGGAATATATATAGCCCGTCCTGGTTGCCCATGAAGGCTTCCACATTTCTTTCCGGATGGGGCATCATGCCGACCACATTGCCTCTCTCATTGCAGATGCCGGCGATATTCAAAAGCGAACCGTTGGGATTGGCTGCCTCGCTCACCTCGCCCTTCGGCGTGCAATAGCGGAAGAGGATTTGGCCCCGGTCCAGCAGTCGCTTTAGCCCCTCTTTGTCGATATAATAGTTCCCTTCCCCATGGGCGATGGGCAGCTCCAGCACTTGCTGCGGAGCGCATTGGTTGGTGAAGGGAGTGTCGGTCCGCTCCACTCTGACATAGGCCTTTTCGCACTTGAACCGCAGGGACTTATTTTTGTGCAGCGCCCCGGGCAGCAGTCCGGATTCGCACAAAACCTGGAAACCGTTGCAGATGCCCAGCACCAGGCCACCCCGGGCGGCGAATTCCACGACGGATTTCATGATGGGTGAAAAGCGGGCAATGGCTCCGGCCCTGAGATAGTCGCCATAGGAGAAGCCCCCGGGCAGAATCACGCAGTCGATGTCCGCCGGCCAAGGATCGCGATGCCAAAGAAGCGTGGTTTTCTGCTGTAATACCTCGCTAAAGGCATAAAAGCAGTCTCTGTCGCAATTGGATCCCGGAAAAGCCACCACGGCAAAGTGCACTTAAGCTTCCTCCTTGACGATCTCGAAGGTATATTCTTCGATAACCGGATTGGCCAGGAGATCCCGGCACATGGCGTCGATGCTCTGTTTCAGCCGCCCGTGGCCGTTTCGCTGTTCTTCATCGGCCAAATTGAGTCGCAGCTCAATCTGCTTGCCAAACCTGACATCCGCTACCGCTTCATACCCCAAGGCATTCAACCCTTTCATCACGGCCTGGCCTTGAGGATCCAGCACCCCCGGCTTCAAACGCACTGTGACGATAACCTTAACCAAAGCTGTCGCCCCTTTTTTCCAGGTTTGGATGATCTTCTCCGCATCGGTTTCCTATCCGGGACCGGTAATTAACATAAACCTCTCGAGCAAACTTTACATAGATTAAAACCTGAACAATAAATAAACCAAACAGATTAACGTTCGGTTTTTGGCCCTCTATATATCGCATTATAGGTAATAAACCCCTCCCGGTCAATCACTATCGGAACATTGGAAGTGTAAAATTTTTGATCGTTCGCCTTTTCCTCCTTCCCTTCAGGACGGCGTCCTTGTTCCGCCGGCGGTGCTTGGATATAATATGGTAGATATTATGTTAGCTTTAGGCATCACATCACCAAAGGTGCGGAGGGATGAGCTATGCTCATGCAGACCAAAAGGGAGATCCTGGAAAAGGCCAGGGAACTGAATGTAAAATTTATAAGATTGCAGTTTACAGATATATTGGGAACGCTGAAAAATGTGGCCATACCGGTGGAGCAACTGGAAGTGGCTCTGGAAGAGGGCATCATGTTTGACGGCTCCTCCATCGAAGGTTTCACCAGGGTGGAAGAGTCGGACATGTACCTGCGTCCCGATCCGAAAACCTTCGTCATCTTTCCCTGGCGCACACAAAACGGAGAGACCGTGGCCAGGTTCATCTGTGATGTATATACCACCGACGGTCGACCCTTTCCCGGCTGTCCCAGATATATCCTGAAAAAGGTGGTGGAGGAGGCCGATGATTCAGGCTTTCAGCTGTTTATCGGCCCCGAACCGGAATTCTTTCTGTTTGAAACCGACGAAAAAGGCCGGCCGACCATCAACACCAATGATCAGGGCAGCTATTTCGACCTCTCCCCCATGGACAAGGGAGAAGATGCCAGGCGGGACATAGTGCTCACCCTGCAGAAGATGGGGTTTTCCATTGAGACCTCTCATCATGAGGTGGCCCCGGGGCAGCATGAGATCGATTTCCGCTTTGCCGATCCCCTGCAGGCCGCCGACAATCTGGTCACTTTCCGCTTTGTCACCAAATCCATCGCCAAAAGACACGGCCTGCACGCCAGCTTTATTCCCAAGCCGTTTATCAATGAGAACGGCTCGGGGCTGCATTTTCACCAGTCCATGTTCCGCGACGGGGTGAATGTATTCTACGACCCGGACGACCCCATCAAGATCAGCCAGATCGCCAGGTATTATATCGGCGGCCTCATGCAGAGAGCTGCCGCCATGACCGCCATCGGCAACCCCACCGTCAACTCCTACAAGCGCCTGGTGCCGGGCTATGAGGCGCCGGTGGACATCACCTGGTCGGCCAAAAACCGGACGGCTCTGATCAGGATTCCGGCCGTCAAAGGTATCTCCACCCGCATCGAATACCGCTGTCCCGATCCGGCCGCCAACCCCTACCTGATCATCGCCGTCATGATCAAAGCCGGCCTACAGGGCATCAAAGACCAGGTGCAACCGCCACCCCAGACCACCGAGAGTTCATATGCCACCTCTATCCTGGAAAAGCAATATAAGGGCATCCAGCTCCTTCCCGGCAGCCTGAAAGAGGCCTTGGAATGTTTTTCCAAAGACGAACTGATGAAAGAGACTCTCGGCGAACATGCCTATCAAAGCTACCTGAAAGCAAAATTGATCGAGTGGAACGTCTTCAACACGCAGATTCATCCCTGGGAAATCGAGCAATATCTATCCACCCTATGAGCAGGAAGTGAGAGATGATGGAGATCCGGAACATCAACGGAAACAGCACGAGACCGACGATAGGCATACTGGGCTTACAAGGAGCGGTGGAGGCACATGCCGACATGTTCGCGGCTTGCGGCGCCGCTCCCCGGGTGGTGTTGAGGCCGGCGGACCTGGAAGGGATCGATGCCTTGGTCATCCCGGGCGGTGAGAGCACCACCCAGAAGAAACTGCTTAACTTCAACCAGCTCGCCTCGGGTCTAGTGCAAAGGATAGCCGCCGGCCTGCCGGTTTTGGGGACCTGTGCCGGTTTGGTGATGCTGGCCAGGGAAGTGGAGGGCGGTACGGCTTCCAAGCTCAACCTGATGAACATCAAGGTGAGGAGGAATGCCTACGGCTCACAGCTGGACAGCTTTGAGGCGTATATCGACATTAAGGGCATCAGCGGCAAATTCCTGGCCATCATGATCCGGGCCCCATATATCATCAGCGTCGGAGAAGGTGTCGAGGTCTTGGCCACCTATGAAGGCCGGATATTGGCGGCCAGGGAGAAGCATCTCTGGGGCTGCGCCTTTCATCCGGAGCTGAGCGGCGACAACCGCTTTCATAACATGTTTCTGGAATATGTTAAGGAAAATATGGTGCCTGCCGCCACCCCGGCTTAAAGATCGGAAAGGCAGAAAGCCGGCCGGCATACGGGGTTAGAGAAAGCTAGGGGCGGGGAAAGCCGCATATGGCGCCTTCCCTGCCCCAAGGCCGGCGGCAGGTTGCTTTCACTTGTCTCCGTTCACCTTCAGATCAAAGCCTTGCCGGCGCACGACATTCAGTATGTCCTGGCGCTTCGGCAGGCCCATTTTATACCTCGTGACCACCTGATCGCTGAAACTGTCGACCCTTCTGTTGGCATCCCTTAAGTCGTAATATGTGCGCATCTCTTCGTCATAATCTTTGATTTCCTCAAGGTAGTTGGGGAAAATGGTGTAGGCGTTTTCAAAAACCCTCAACTTCATATCCATCCTGGGCTTGAGCTGCGGGTCTTGGCCGGGGTACCCAATCCCGAGGCCTACGACGGGGAAAGTCAGTTCGGGTAGTTTCAGGATTTCACATATTTTCTCCGCATCGTTGAGGATGCTTCCCAGATAAACCGTACCCAAGCCCAACGCTTCGGCGGCGACGACCACATTTTGTGCCATCAGGCAGGCATCGGTAAAGGCTGAGAAAAAGCGGTCCATGTCGCCGGCATTTTCCGTAGGGCCATTTTTCTCTCTGATGATTTGTCGGTTCCTATACTGGTCCACAATGAAGATCAAAAGCTCAGGAGCCCTGGCCACATATTCCTGCATGCAGATCTCGGCGATTTGCTTTTTTATATCCCGGTCGGTCACCCGGATGATGGAACTGGCCTGCATGCCGGCGGAAGTGGCTGTCCGCCTGGCCACTTCGATCAATAACCTGAAAATCTCCTCAGGTATCTGCTGATCCTTAAACTCGCGAATTGTCCGATGGTCAAGCTGCTTTTGGATGGTTTCGTTCATTATGCTCATAGCGATCCCCCTTTGGGCTTGGTTTTCCTAATATCACCATATCACAGGAAAAACCGGGCGTCTAACCTTCCTCTCCGAGCAAGGATCAATATTCATATTGGAAGGCGGATATATGACGGAACAAGCGCCGTAATTTTGATATGCACACTGTAATATGCTTAATTATAGGTATGGTAGCAGCAATGTTTGTTTCATAGAAAGGAGAGTAGGTTTCGGATGAAACTCGTCAAAGGTCTTTTTTACATAGCTCTTTTGGTTACGATCATACTGAACGCTTCCGGAACAACGGCCTACGCATATCGGGCACAGTCGGTATCTCCGGAGTCTTTCCTTTCGTCCTCCCTCAACAACCCCAATTTGAAGCAAGCTCCTGGTGAAAGTTGGGCTTGGAATGCCGCCTATAACATAGAACATTTCATGTATGCTTATCGGGCCTGGGGCGACACCGGGTGGTTGGATGCCGCCGTCAAATACTATGACTATCTGGTTTCCCAGCTGCAGAAAGGTCCTGATGGATATTTAGGATGGATCGGTCCATATATATACGATACCACGCAGTGGTGCGACGCCCATGTGAGTGATGCTTTGTTGTTCAACGGCATGCTCCATTTCGCCGAGATCGTCTTGCAATATCCTGAACTGGAAAAAGTGTACGGCGAGAAGGCGCGGCACTATGTACAGCTGGCGGAGGTTCACCTGATTGAGAAGTGGGATGCCCGCGGCACCTGGTATGAATACGGTCCCTTCGGCACCTACTTTTCCTGGAATTACTATCTCAATCCGGAGGATTTCTCCCGCTGGCACAAGCGCGACAACATCAAAAATTCAAATCTCAGTTTACCGGCCAACAAAAACACTCGTATGGCCATTGCCGCCCTCAGACTGTTCCGCATCACCGGCAAAGAAGAATACCGGGATAAAGCCGTAAAGATATTTGCCCTGCTTAAAAGCCGGATGCAACTGTATAACGACTTTTATGTTTGGAACTATTGGGAACCCACCGTGCCGTGGGATATAAATGTCAAAGCCAATACCATGCGGCACTGGGTAGGCGTACATCCGACGGCGAGCTATCAAACCAACGAAACCTGGGATATTGCCGAAGCTTACCTTTCCGGGATAGTTTTCACTGAAGAGGATATACAGCGCATTATCAACACCAATCTGAAGGTGATGTGGAATCAGGATCGCACCGCACCGGCATATCGCTCTTCCAGTGCCGGCATCCAGTCGACCAGTGATGCCGGGGCCTTATGGCCGGCATTAGCCTATTTTGATCAAACCGCGCGCGATCTGATCAATTTTGGCGGCACAAGCAGCCGCGACAGGATTTTCCATGCATATCTGGAAAACGTGGTATTTGCCGAGCCGCCCAGCTTCAAGCGTACCCTGCTTAGAGATGGGATCATAAAAGAGTTGGACTTTCCGCAGTCCAGCGTGCGCAACATAAACATGGCCTTGGTGCTGCCCAGCGTCGCCAAACCGGGTGAAGTGATGATCCTTGCCGCCAACACATTACAGAGTGGGCGGTTGCGTGTAGAACTGTATGATGCCGCCGGCGCCAATGCCCTGCTCACTCTGCTTAATAGACAGGTCGGCAAAGGTTTGGTCACTTTCACCTGGAACGGCCGCGATGGGCAAGGAAACCAATTGCCGCCGGGCGACTACCGCGTCCGTTGG
>DULU01000110.1 GCA_012840225.1 Bacillota bacterium | reverse complement strand
TCTCGGGGTGTGTCTTTGGCTCTTGCCCCCGAACCTGGTTCATCCTTCGCCCACGGTTACCCGCAGGTTTCGTCACCCGGGCTGGCCCTTCCATATCTCGGTCATCCCGAGTTTCCGAAAGGGTTACCACATAGCCAGTTAGTGGATGCTTGCTTGTCTCAAAGGGTGCATACGGATGTGTGCAACAAATGGATATTATTGTTATTCAACATGTGCGCCTGTGATTCCTTTGTTAATGGGGGAAATAATTGCGCCGTGATGGGGATGAACACAACGTGATGGGGATGGTGCACAAGTATGGTGTGCATGGTGTGCACACCCGGGGACCTTGGGTATAGGACATGGCAGGTTTCGCCAGGTTTTCCGGCGGTCCCGGTGCCGGCGTCGGCGTGACTGGAGGCTTGGCCCTGAAACCGTGGTAGAACCTAAGTTGAGAGGAAGGGGAGTTACGTAGCAGAAGGAATGACATGGATGCAAAAGGAATGACATAGTTGCAGGCGAAACGCACAAATATGGCTCTGCCACGTTTCTATAGGAGGGGATGGCGAATGGGAAGCCGACGTTTGGTTAGCGAGAAATGCGGAAAAGAAAAAAGAATGATCTGCGCAAAAGGTATATTCGACGTAGTCGGCTGGACGGGTTGGAGGACACTGCTGTTTATGTCTCTTTTGTGCCTCGTCACATTTAGCCTAATGTGTTTTGGCTTTGGTTTTGGCATTTTTGCCTCGTCCCAGGCTGCTCAGGCCGCCCAATCCGTCCACGCTGCCAACGCAGCACCGGCTTCTGCCGAGCCATTTATCAGGCTGCCGGGCAAAGCGGCGGATGGAACTACCTGGGATTATGACCCGGTGTTGGATCCAGACATAGTTGTGCCGCCGGCTGATGCCGTACGGGTAGTTGTGACCAATGGTGCGGAGTTGAGGGAAGCTCTTGCTGCCGCCGCTCCTGGACAGATTATAGAGCTGGCCGACGGCATATATGAATACGGTGGCACCTATCTGGTCCGTGGTGTGAGAGCGACTAAATCTGCGCCGCTGATCATTCGGGCGCAAAACCAGGGAAAAGCGGTCATAGGCGGTAAATCGTCTTTCATCGTGCAAGAATCCAGCTACGTGGTAATATCCGGGTTGAAATTCACGGCGAGCGATGAATATAACACTCCCGGCTTGAGGCTCAGGAGCAGCAGCCATTGCCGTGTGACCCGTAACCATTTTGCTTTGGTGGAATCGCCGGCGGTGCTGGAGAGCCGCCATTGGGTGGATATTAGCGGAACGGCGGCCGATTATAACCGCATCGACCATAACCTATTCGAGCAGAAACGGCGCCTCGGCAACTTTATCTCCATAAACGGCGACAATGTGCAAGTCGCCCAACATACCCGGGTGGACCGCAATCACTTCAGGGATGTTAAGTCGGTAAACCATAATGGTATGGAAGCCATTCGCATCGGAACCAGCACCGTTTCCCGCTCGCACGCTTTCACCATTATCGAACATAATCTATTTGAGCGCTGCAACGGTGAAATCGAAATCATCACGGTGAAAAGCGGCGGCAATCACATCAGATATAATACCTTCCTGGAATGCGAAGGTGCGGTTACCTTCCGCCATGGGAATGACAACCAGGCCTACGGCAACTTTTTCCTCGGCAACAATAAGCCCAGCACGGGCGGAATCCGGGTGTATGGTAGAGGCCATAAAATATATAACAACCATTTCGAAAATTTGGCCGGCACCGATTCCCGGTCGGCTCTGTCTATCGGGGTGGCCGACAACGCCTATCAGCAGCAAGTGTTGGACTACTGGCGGGTGGAGCGGCTCTTGGTGATCCATAATACCTTTGTCAACAATGCCAGCAGCATTGCCATACTCTCCGACTCGAGATATCCCTATTCAGCCGTCGACACGGTTATTGCCAACAACCTGATCATCTCCAACAAGCTGGGGAACCTGGTGAATGTCGCGAAAGCGGCCGATATCACCTGGATAGGTAATATGATGATGAATACCAGGGTGAATACGGCTATCGGCATCGATTTGACGGCGAACGACAACAGGGGGAACCGCATCGTCGATCCCAGGCTGGTCTCGATGACCGGGGGATTGTTGATGGGCGTGCACTATATAGGCGAGGACAGCCCGGCGATTGATGCGGCGTATGAGCCGTCGTTGTTCCCGGCATTTTGCCTTGATAAGGATATAGAAGGCAAGCCCAGAGATGGCCGGCCTGATGTGGGCGCTTTTGAAAATGATGGCCGTCCGCTTTTGCGCGGTCCTCTGACGGCGGAGGAAGTAGGACCTAATGCGCCGCCGTCTATGCCGTTTTCTCCCGACGCTCCTGCTGTTTACATCACCAAGATCGACCTGTTGGGCCACTATGATAAGCAGGCAGGATGGTGGGGTCCCATTGCGGTGGACATCGGGGTGACCAAGACCGGCAATATAGGGTCGGATATAAGCTTGCGCCTGCTGGTGGATGGGCAGGAAGTGTATCGGGGCGGTCTGGAGAGTTTGGCAGGATTCTATATCAATAGGGGCGAGCTCAGCGATGGAGAGCATGTATTGACTGTGATTGCTGAAGCTGAGGCTGAGGCGGAGACTGAGCCTGAGACTGATGCCCAGTTGGGGACAGCTGCAGGTTGGCGTCGGGGAGAGGGCCACAGCCGTTCGATCTCCATCCGCACTGTGGACTTTAAAGTTTCTAATGTAATGATCAATAAGCCCGAGCTTATGACAAAAGTGCAGGGTAATTTGCCTGTGGAAATCGAGATTGGTTTTCCGGAAGCGGATCTGAAGAGAGCCGAGGTTTACCTGGATGATGTGCTGATACATTCCGTTTCCACAACTTCCTCAGCTGCACTTTCCTCCCCCTCTGCTACCATCCGGTTGACCGTGGATTCCAGGCAGTGGCCGGATCGGTCATATAATCTCAAAGTTGTGGCGGAGAGCAGGGATGGAGCAGTGGCGGAAAGCACCAGGGTTGTGGAGATCGATAACTACTGGGAAATACTGGATGATATTCTGCCGCCAATAGACTGGGGATTTATGGGAAAGATCGATAGATCCAAGACTATCTTCATGTCGGAAGGCTGGCGTTACGATACTACAGACATGGATAAATTCCATGGGGACGCGGATCGTCTTACCTTGGCGCCCGATGCCGGTCGCCGCCGGGCGCAGGCTGCCGCGCCGGGAGGTGCCTTTTCCGGCGGAACTGAATATGAGTATCTGGTGTGGGAAACGCCTCTTCTCATCGAAGCCAGGGTCACTGTATATGCCCGTAAATTAGATACAGAGATGATCGCCGGAAACCTCATACTGAGCATTTCTGCAGATAATGTTGCTTGGGAAGGTGTGGGTTATCGGATTGAGTCTATTGGACCCGGGGAAGGGGAAGCCGGGGAAGGTGCCGGTTCACTTTCACCTGCGAGCCAACCTGCAGGCGACGGATGGTATAAGGTGCTGCTGACAGCCCAGTTGCCCGAGGCAGAAAAGATAGCATATTTCCGCCTGGCTCTGACCGCCGACCAAGCCGACCAAGCCGCAGGCGAAGAGGCTGATGTCCTGCAAATCGGCCAGGTGAAACTGATAGGTCGGTATGCTGATATGTAAAGATGAGGATGGTGGTAGCCTGGATGAAGACCGATATCAAAATACTGGATGTGGCTTTAAGCAGCGAGAAGTATGATTATCGCACACCGATCAAATTCGGGGGACGGGTCGGCACAGGGACAACCATTCTTAACGCCATAGTACATGTCAGGGATAAACTGGGCGGTTCGGCCGGTGGAACCGGTTCCATGACCATGGGTACCAACTGGTCCTGGCCGGATCCTGAAGTGCCGATGGATGTCAAATACTCCACCCTCCTGACCATAGCCGGACGGGTGGCCCGCCAGCTGGATCAAATTGAGCCGGGCCATCCCATGGAGATCGGCGAGGAAATAAACAGAATAGGTATGCAGGTTATCGCCCGACTGCAGGCGGAGCTGAAATTGAGCCGTCCCATCCCCAAAATGGCGATGATGGTAGCCGTCAGCCCCCTTGATGCCGCCGTTCATGATGCCTATGGCCGTCTGCTGGGTCGTTCGGTTTATAATTGCTACAGCGCCGAATATATAAAGAAGGATTTAAGCCATTATCTGGACGACCGGTTCAAGGGCGAATTTTTGGACCGCTATACCAGGCGGACGCCGGTCAGGCAACTGCCGCTATATCACTTGGTCGGTGCTCTTGACCCGCTCACGCCGGCCGAGGTGGTCAATCCGGTGGGAGATGAATATCCGGAGAGCCTTGATGAGTGGATACGCCGGGATGGACTGACTCACCTGAAAATAAAACTGAATGGCGAGGATCTCGACTGGGATATTGGGCGGGTGGTAGCTGTCGATCGGGTGGCGACACTGACCAATCCGGAAATAAAATGGCGCTATTCTCTCGATTTCAATGAGAAATGCCGGGATGTCGGCTACCTCCTGTCGTGCCTGGAAGGGGTGCGCCGGCAGTCGGAGGCGGCTTTCGACCGTATTCAGTATATCGAACAGCCTACCGACCGTGATCTATTCGGTCCGCAGGCTTTTGCCATGCATGAGGTGGCAGCAATAAAGCCGGTGGTGATCGATGAATCGCTCACCGACTATGCCACCTTGCTCCGTGCCCGTGAGCTGGGTTATTCAGGGGTGGCATTAAAGGCGTGCAAAGGGCAGACGGAATCGCTCCTGATGGCGGCGGCCGCCCAGAAATTCGGTATGTTCTTATGTGTTCAGGATTTAACCTGCCCGGGCCGGGCATTTGCCTGGTCGGCCGGGCTGGCCGCCCATATCCCCGGTGTGGCGGCGGTGGAAGGCAATGCCCGCCAGTTTGTGCCGGCAGCCAACAAAGTATGGCAGGAGAAGCTGCCGGAGCTGTTTACGGTGAAAAACGGCTGCATCGACACCTCCGTCCTCCGGCATCCGGGGCTTGGCTACGGGGAGTAGAAAGCTATTCACCCGCCAGCAATACTCTCCGGCCCGTCTCGAAACTTTCCACCGTCTTGAAAACCATTTCAATCGACTTAATGTTGTCGAAGCAATTGGTTTCGGGTTGACAGCCCTGTTTGACGGCGGAGATGAATTCATGGAGCAAATAATCCTGCCCGGTTCTTTCCATAGGCTGTATAGGCAGTTCCTCCCACGGCTGCTGATCGTCGGCTTTTATATATAGATGATCATTTTCCAGCTTGAGGCAGCCTTCATCGCCGAAGATCAGCCATTCGCCGTTCCAGGGCGTGGTTCCGCCTTTGCTGCACCAGCTGGCGGTGTAGGTGATATATACCCGGCGGGCGGGATCTCTTTTCAGGGCGGCTTCGATGAAAACCATCGAGGAGGCATCGCCCCGGAACCAGCTCCAGGGCGGGTTCCAGCTGCGGCCGGTGATGGCGACCGGTTCGATTTGCAGCAGATATCTCATCAGATCATAGTGATGGATGGACATGTCGATGATGAGCGGATACGGCATTTCTTCCCGAAAACCGCCGAAATGGGGGCCGCGGAAGAAGCGAAGCGTCACCTCCCCCGGCACCCCGATCTTGCCCTGCTGGATGTAATGGTAAAGGGACTGGGCCACAGGTGAATAACGGTAGTTTTGCGCCACCATTACCACCCGGCCGGTCTTTTTTGCTGCTTCTGCAACCTGCCGGCAGTTATCCCAGGTGTCGGCCAGAGGTTTTTCCGTGAGGACGTGACAACCGGCCTCCAGCGCCATGATAATCTGTTCGGCATGAAATTGGGGTGGAGTGACAATGATCACTCCGTCCGGCCGTTGCTCATTGAGGGCGGTCTGCAGGTCTGTGTAACAAATGTCCTTGCTGATGCCGTGCTCCCGGCTGAGCAGATCAAGATGCTCGGGCAGGATATCGACATAGCCCACCATTTCCGCATCTGCATTATTCAGCCCCACTTTAACCCAATGGTTGCCCATTCTGCGCACGCCGACCTGTATCAAACGCATGGACTATTGCCTCCTTTCGCGGTCAAGGCTTCATGGTCAAGGCATCATGGCCAAGGCTTTGGTCAGCCGACCACATCTTTGCCTTCCGCAATATCCAGCAGGCTTCCTTCGTCGGCTGCCTTCTGCGCCCAGAGAGCCGCCCGTGTGCTGGCTATAGCATCATCTGCCGTCATCGGCATCTCCGCCTTGCCGTGTAGAGTCTTGCCGTACAGAGCATCGAGAAAGCGGCGGAAAAGCGGCTTGGTTTCATCAAGCGGCGGCTGGATGGTACCTTGACCGCGGCGAATCAGGAGGAGTTCGTTCCTGGGCAGGGAGCCTTCGAGCACCCCTTCCGTGCCGGCAATGCGGAAGCGGTCGTCGCCGTGGGTTTCCGCTTCTGCAGGGCGCAGGTAGTCGAAGGTGATCGCCGCAGTGCCGCCTTGCCTGAAGGTAAAGTGGATAGCTCCGGCGGTGGCGATAGGAGCGAGCCGGCCGGCGGCCACAGATATTTCGCTGGCATATACCTGGGCAAATTCCAACCCGGTGATAAAGCGCGTCCAATCGATGGCGTGAATGGCCACCCAGGGGATGGTGCCGCCGAACAACTCCCTGTCGGCATACCAGATCGGCCTTCCGTCGGGATTGAGCTTATATGATTTCTGCCCGAAAGCCAGCACGGGTCGGCCGATGGCTCCTTCGGCTACCAGCCGGGCCGCTGTGGCTGTTACGGGATGGGCTCTCAACTCAAACATCGCTACCAGAGGGGTGGCGGTCTGATGCGCCTTTTTCTGAATTAGCTCCAGGTCGGCCAGCTTGGTGGCTAAGGGCTTTTCGCTGTAAACAGCTATCCCTCTCTCCAGGGCTTGGAGTATGTAGGAAGCCGTCCAGCCGTATGGCGGATTGACGATGACCGCATCCAGATCAGCCTGCGCCAACATGGTTTGAGCCGAATCATATTCCACCGTCTTGCCTTTTAGATAAGCCGGGTGGCGGCGTACACTCTCTATTTTGGCCTTCTCCGTCTCATGGGTCATGGCGATGGCCGCCAGATAAGCCGGCCCGGAGTGTCCCCGGCGACCGGAGCGTCCCGCCGGACTTCTACCCGCCTCCGACTGGTTTGAGCCCGAGCCCTGCATCTCTTCCGCCAATATTTTCAAAACAGCCGCATAATGGCCGGATGCGCCGATAAGACCGATGCGCATATAGGCATCCCTCCAGAAGGTTATGGTTTTATTTCAGGAATTCCGGTTTCCTGTTCGCCGGAGGCGATTTTAAACAGGCGGAAACCGCGAGCCTTGTAACAGGACAGAGCATTGGGGTGATCCAGGGAGCAGGTGTGGACCCAGACCCGCTTGGCGCCTAGTGCCCATGTCCGCTGCACTGCGGTCGTCAGGAGCGCTCCTCCCAACCCTTGCCCGGTAAACTGCGGCAACAGGCCGAAATACACTATCTCCACATTACCTTCGGTTTGCTTCTCCAACTCGAAATAGCCGGCCGGGGTTCCCGATACATATGCCACCCATGTCTCCACATTCCCGCTTTCCAGGTAGCTGCGCCAATCCGCCTCCGACCATTTTAGGCGGTCGGTCCAATGATAATCTTTGCCTACCGCTGTGTATAAAAATCTATTCAGTTCAGGGCAAGGGATCTCAGCCTGCATCAAGGTAAATGGAGTGCCGAGTGGTCTTGTGGCCGGGATCAGTTGCGCCGGATCAGTCATCTCCAAGTGGTAGATAAATACCGGTACACGCATGAGCTTCTATATTTCTCCAATTCACAGGACTTACCGCCAAGATAGTTTCCGTCAAGGTAGTTCCCGTATTATTTCCAGCAGAGATGATCAACTTCCTTTCCGGATGTTGCATATGTGGAGGGGATGGGAAGGGTGCCGGAGAAAAGGTAGCGAATAAAGGCGGCAGCAAGGGTGAATATTGACAAAAGCAGGCCAAGTAACGGAAAGGGAAAAAGGCAAAAGAGGAGGAGGCGTTGGCCGTGGCAATGGATGTAAAAGTCTACACCACGCAAACCTGACCGTATTGCACCTTGGTGAAAGAGTTTCTTTCACGCCACAACGTCGCATATGTCGAACGCAAGGTAGATGTGGACCGGGAAGCTTTGAATGAATTTTTCAGCCTGAATGCGGGCATGGGCGTGCCCGTCACCGTGATCGACGGCGAAGTGGTCCGCGGCTTTGACCAGGCCAAGTTGTTGCAACTGATCAATAAAAATACCGGCGGCGCCTAAACAGGCGTCGCCGGCAGTTTTCTTAAGCTGTTTCGGGTGTCTTTAAATGTGGTCGGTTGCCGCCGGCTATCTTCCGGTGTTTCCCACCCGGAGGGCGGCGGCTTTGATGGCTTTTATATGCCCGGGAGTGGTGCCGCAGCAACCGCCGATGATATTGGCTCCGGCCTCGATCAGCTGCTCCACATATGAAGCCATCACTTCCGGGGTTTCGGGAAAGACATCCATGCCGTTGATATTCTGCGGCATGCCGGCGTTGGCTTGAACGATCAGCGGCACATCGGACAGGGCGGCGCGCATCTGCTTGACGATATCCACCATGCCTGCCGCGCCATTGCCGCAATTGGTGCCGATGATGTCGGCTCCGGCCTGCACTGCGGCTTCAGCCGCCTCCTGAGGGGCGACACCCATCATCGTTCTGTATTCGCCTTTCAGCGTTTTGCTGAAGGTGAAAGTGCAGATAACCTGACAGGCCGTGTTTTCCTTGGCGGCCTTGACGGCAATGACGGCTTCGTCGATGGCGCTCATGGTCTCGATGCAGAGGGCGTCTGCACCGCCGGCAGCCAGCGCCGTCGCTTGTTCCTTGAAGGCGATATACAATTCTTCTTCAGTTACCTCCCCCATCAGCAAGATCTTCCCCGTGGGCCCCATGGAAGCCATGACCCACCTGTCCTCGCCGGCGGCTTTCCTGGAGAGGGAGGCGGCGGCTTGGTTGATCTCCCGCACCCTCTCGCCCAAGCCATAACCTTCCAGTTTGAAACGGGAACCGCCGAAGCTGTTGGTGCCGATTATATCCGAGCCGGCCGCCACATAAGCTTTGGCGATATCCAGCACATCGTCGGGTCTTTCCAAGCACCACAGTTCCGGGCACTCGCCGATTTGCAGCCCCTTGCTCAACAGGAAAGTCCCCCAGGCACCGTCGGAAATGAGGATACGCCCTTCTTTTATGGCGGCGGTGAGGGTTTTACGAGCCATTTTGACCATCCTTCCTTCTTTTTATTTCCTCATTTATATCTCCCCCCGGCCGCTCAATTGGGAGCATCCGGGCGCTTGGAGCTATCGTCCTTTTGCCGCTCGGCGGCGATCACATCTTTCAGTTGCCCGACAATCTCCGGAAGTGCCGCGCTGAGCTCGTTTTGCTCATGGGGATCGGCCTCCAGGTTAAACAGCTCGCATTTTTCCGCCGCCTCATCCAAGATCAATTTCCACGGCCCCCGGCGCACGGCGAATTGGGTACCCCGGAGGTTCCAATAGAATGATCTGGAGGCGGGGGAGGCGGTGGGGGAACCGGCAATCACCGGCCAGATATCCATTCCATCCCACTGGGGATCGCTCTCCGGGCAATAACCGACCAGCTTGGTGAAGGTCGGCATCCAGTCTACCACGTGAATCGGCACCGAGCACTTACCGGGGGACAAAATGCCGGGCCAGGAGATAACTGCCGGCGTGCGGATCCCGCCTTCATATAGCTGCGCTTTTTGGCCTCTCAAAGGAGCATTGCTACCGAGGCGGGGAGCAGGCCAGTGCCAGCCGGGATAGTTATCCAGATCGCCCCTGACCTGCATGGTGGCGCCATTGTCCGAGGCAAAGACCACGATGGTGTTATGAAACTGGTTATGTTCTTTCAAAGTATCGATCAGGCGGCCGACGGCGGCATCCATGTGGCTGGTGTAGGCGGCATAACGTTTATATGACATATCCCGTGCCGGGTCGTCGTCATATTTCTTGTCTGCATACTTGTCCAGCCAAGCGCTCGGCACATCGACCGGGATATGTACGGCGGTAAAGGGAACATAGCAAAACCAGGGGGATCTGGGGGTGCCGGAAGTGTCGGAAGTGTTGCAAGTGTCGGAACGAGCGGCGATCCAGCGGCAGGCTTCCCCGGCGATCAGATCCGTAACATGGCCAGGTTCGTCGATGAGGCTGCCGTTGCGATGCCAGGTCTTCATATAGGGGCCGCGCTTATAACAGTGATTGTATGGATCCACCCCGCCGGCCAGGCTGCCGTAGGCGGTGTTGAAGCCGTAGGCATTCGGGCCATATTCACTGCGTGAACCCAGGTGCCATTTACCGAACAGTCCCGTATCGTAGCCCGCCCGACGCAGGGCTCCGGCCAGGGTTTCATAGCGATCGGGGAGGATAGGATCGTTGCTGGGGACGGTGGCGTGCTTGCCGAAACGCCCCGGGTACCGTCCGGTCAGGAGAGCGGTACGAGTCGGGGTACAAACCGGGCATACATAATGGTAGTCCAGCTCGACACCTGTAGCTACCAACCGGTCGATGTTGGGTGTACGGATCGGCGAACCATGGTAGCCGACATCGTTCCAACCCAGATCATCGGCGAGAATAAAGAGGATATTCGGCATGTTCGGGATGTTCGGTTTGTCGGACACGATGGACAAGGCGGGAAGCCTCCAGTCGTAGACTCTTCAGCGACATATGCCGGTTCCTGCCGGCGAGTTCGTTAATTTTAAATGTTAAATTGGCCGGTGTCAACTGATTATCCTCTACCGCTTTGCCTGTTGAAAGGATGCCTGCTATATTTGATGATGTATGAGGAGGGTGGATGCCGGTGAAAGCAACTGAGGTCATAGATAAGTTAAAAGAGATGGTAGGCAGCTTTAATCATGAAGAATATTTCTGTTACGGCGATCTGCAGATGACCGTGACCGGTGTATTGGTATGCTGGAAGGCGAGGCTTGATGCCATCAAGGCTGCCCAGGAAAAAAACTGCAACTTGATCATCTGCCATGAGGATCTGTTTTATCCTTATGTCATCAGCGATCCGCATAGGGAACGTTATTTGAGCTGGAAAGTTAACCGGCAAAGGGTGGATGCTTTGGCCAAAGGAGAGGTGACGGTCTTCAGGGCTCACGCCTCTCTAGACCGCTTGTGCATCTACGGCACCTTTGCCCGCCTGTGGGGCTTGGACTGTCCGGTAAAGGTGGAGCACTTCTCTCATGTCTTCGACATGCAGCCGACCACCGTAGAAGAGCTCGCCGAAAGGGGTAAGGCGACTTTTGGCGTGGGAGAGGTGAGGGTATGCGGCGACCCGAAGCGGGTGGTGAGCAAAGCCGGCCTGCCCTGGGGAGGACTGGGGCTGGCTCTAAACATCAAATATGTGCACCAGATGGTGGATATGGGAGCGGATGTGTTGCTCTGCGGCGAATGCGATGAATATGTAATGCATGCCGCCTATGACCTGGATATCCCCATCATTGAAACCTCCCATGTGGTGAGTGAGACGCCGGGACTGCGGGTGTTTACCGAGATGTTTGCCGCAGCCTGCCCTGGTATCCCTGTTCACTTCCACGAACAGCTTCGCCCCTGGCAAGTTAGATGACTATAGGCGGGTTTTGCGGCCGTATTTCTCGGCAAACCAGCCGGCAATGCCACCATAGAGCAAGTGCGGGAAAAAGAGGAGCAGGTTGGGGAGCGGGGTGAGGAGGCTGGCGCGAGTGACATCCAGAGCCATCAAAGCCCCATAGAACAAGAGGTAGGTGACGGCGCCGATGCCGACTCCCTTCAGGATGGCATAGTCGCTGCCGGTGATCCGCAGCAAATAAACTATAATCACACCGATCGTGCCCGCCACCACCCAATCGGCTATAAATCCGGTCAGGAGGCTGACCGGATTATCTATAAATTCGGCATCTACAAAATAGCCGGCGCCGATGTGGACGAAGGTGTAGCGTACCCAGCCAAAGGCATATAAGATCCAGGCCAGGGCTTCTTTAACGATGTTACCCACAAACCCTGCCAAGACCCCGAAGATGATCCAGTCTTTCGGCATAATGTGCCGTACCTCCCGCCACCAGGTTTACATTATAGTTTATCCGCAGGAAGACCATTCAAACCACTTGGTCACCATTTGGTTCTGCTCTCTTCGCTGGGGGCATATGTTTAGGCGGGAGGAATGTCTATGGCATCGGCTGACAAAATCAGCCTCCTGAATTTTCTGAGCTGGGTGTGCGGCACTATTACGGTGGTTTACGGGATAATCCGCTTTTTGTCGGACGGGTCGATCGCTTCCTTATGTATTGCCGGAGCCATATTGACCGTCGGGCCGCTTGAGGATTTATTGACGTCGTGGGTCCGCTCGGGTAAAAGGCAATCAGCAGGCGGCGGCGAGGGCGAGAAGATGGTCGACAGCATCACCAATCTGCTGTTTGTCCTCTGGCTGCTCGCCGCCGTCAGGTTTGCTTGATGCCCGCCTTCTGCACTACACTTCACTAAACGATACTACACCAGATCTTTGGGCGGGGTGTTGGGTATCGTGGCGATGGGCTTGTCCCCGTAGACGAAGATAGCTTTATTGTCGGCGGTCACTTCGCCGATCTCGGCCACTTCGGCACCCTTGGCCCGGATCCTCGCCATCACTTCGGCCACATTTTCCGGCGCCACCTGGAAGAGCATACGGGCTTGCGTCTCGCAGATCAGGATCTCTTCCGGGGTGATGTTGTCTACTTTGCAGGGCACTTTGGACAGATCCACCCGGGCGCCCAAGCCGCCGTAGCGCACGGATTCGCATACTGCCGCCCCAATGCCCGCCGCTCCCAGATCGGAGCAGGCATTGATCTTTCCGGTCTCTATGGCGGCCAGCGAAGCTTCCATAGTGATTTTCTCTTCCTCAAACAAAGCTTCCGCCGGGCGCATCACATCCACCAAACCGGCCCGGAACAGAGTGTCGTTGCCGTCGTTGCCGGTCTTACCTACCAATAGCAGCCTGTCGCCGGCATTCTTCGCCGGTTTGGTCAACGGCTTGTCCCCTACCAAGCGACCGATCACCGCCACCACCACAGCCGGCACAATATCGCTGAAGGAGGTGGAGAGGCCGCCGCCGATGACAAATACGCCCATGGTGCGGCACATATCTCTGATGCCCCGGACCATGATGTTTATTCTTTCTCCACTCGTCATGGTCCGGCAATTACCGCAGGTGCACCGGCCTTTGAAGCCGCAAGGCCCTACGATCACTTCCTCGTCCAGGGGCCTGGTACCGATAAAATCCAGGAGGAACAGCGGACGGGCGCCCATCGCCACCACATCCCTCATAGCCCCGCCGGCTCCGGTGGCTGCGGCGTCATATGGCCTGGGTACACATGGCGAGCAGTGGCTTTCCATTTTGGCCACCATCAGGCCGTCGTCTCCGGGCATGCGGAATACGGCGGCGTCGTCATTGGCGTCGGGACCGATCAACAGGCTACCCGGCGAATTTTTGGCGACGAGTTCATTCAGCTCTTTGAATACGCCGAAATCGATCGCCTTGTCTATGTTGTGGTGTAGGTGCACGAATAACCCGTGCATTAATGCTTTCTCAACTTTGTTCATAAAACAAGCCTCCTCAAATGAACCCTGCCCAGGCACCGTTATTATATACCATTTATTGGTGAAGCTGTCAGCGGGGGTGAGGTGAAAAAATCGGTAACAGCTTACAAACCCCGTCTTTACGGAAGGTCGACCGGTGTTTTGCGCAGGAACCGCCAAGTGAAAAACCACAGCCCCAAACCATAGCAGAAATGGGCAACGATGGTGACGATCACCGCCGATGCGGTTTGGGGGAGTTTCTCCGCAATGGATTGGTCGAGCAAGGTGCCGAATAATACCGTCCAGATGAACATGGCGAAGCCGATCGCTTTGATCCACAGGTGCCTTTTGCCCATCAGGCGGATGAAAATATAAAAAAGGATGCCCAAGGAAGCGGTGATGGTGATATCCGCTACGGCACCGACGAAATAAGCCGCCGGGTTGAAAAGATATTGTTTGGCGAGGAAGCGGGTGGCCACCAGCTGCCAGAAGACGACTTTGGTGAATCCGGCGAGGTACATGATATAATTGACGCCAAGTTTCACCACATCAGCCAATATACCGATGATGGCGCCGGTGATCACTATATCCTGATCATTTTTCTCTTCCACTCCATTCATATTCCCGATAATCAAGCCGTTCCTCCTCCCATTTTTTTATTATGTGCCGGCTTGGTGCCAAATAATTAGGGCAGTTCGCTTGGAAGGAAGAGCTGATCATTTTAGATAATACTTACGTAAAGTGAGGCGATAAACCATCGCTTCTATAATCATCATCACTAATACAAAGATGGGGGAATGCCGAATGAGAAAAGTTTTGGTATTAATAACTGTAACGATACTGCTGTTATCGGTAAATGTTTCTGCTGCTGAAGTGATCATCACGCATTTAGCCTATCAGCATTCGGGTACCTATTATCATGACTACCTGCAGAAAAAGGCTGAGGAGTTCAACAAAACTCACCCGGGCATCAAAGTGGAAATCATTATCGGCGTGCAGGATCAGTTGGCGACCATGATGGCCGGCGGGGTGCCGCCTGATGTTTTCGACCTGCCCGACTTTGGTTATCTGGGACCGGCGGGACAGTTGCTTGATCTGAAACCGCTGCTGGAACGCGACAAGCTCCTTGAAAATTACAACCAGGCAGTTTTGCGGCTGGTAACCATCAACAATGCCATTTACACCATGCCGTCGCAGCTCAACATGTTCCTGACCTACTTCAACAGAGAGCTTTTCGAGCAGGCGGGATTGATTACTCCCGATAAGCTGGGTCCGGCATGGGATTGGGACTACTTGATCGCGGCCGGCAAAAAAATGACCATCGACCAAGATGGCGACAACCAACCCGATGTATATGGCTTCGACCGCGCCGGAGGAGCCGGTTGGCGGCTGATCACGGTGCAGCACGGCACCTGGTTTTATGCCTTCAACGAAAAGATGCAACCAGTGAGGAGTCTTTGGAACAGCAGAGAAGTGGTGACCGCCATTCAGACGTATGAGCGGGTTTTCAGGGAGCGCATCACTCCTCATCTGGCACTGCCCAGAACTGAGGAACAGAAATTCTATTTCTGGACCGGGCGGACGGCCATCGACATCCAGGATCAGCTGACAGCCATCGGTAACTATTTTAAAGACATGCCGGCCGACTGGGATATGGCTTTGCAACCTCGCGGCCCGGCCGGGCCGATCGCCTTGAGCTCTTGCGTAGGACCGAGCATCTTTGCCAGTTCTAAAAATATCGAAGCGGCTTGGGAATGGGTGAAGTTCCATACGGCGGTGAGGGAAAATGCCGAGGAACTTGCCCGGGCTACCGGCGGTTTCCCCGCTATGGTCAGCGCCCAGCATGTCTATCCCGTGTTGACCGGTATAGAGAACAAAAACTACCGGGCCATCTTTGAGCAGTCGAATTATATGCAACCGCCTGAGGCCGGTTATCCCTTGCCGAGCTCCCTAAACCCCAGAATGGTGAATATGAACCCGGTATGGCAAGGACTCACCCCGGCTGTCAATCACCTGGAGGAGATCCACCGCCAGATGCAGGCTATAATCGACGAAATGCTGGCGGCCGGCAACTGATTTAAAAAATAGACAGCAAAGCGATTTTGTCGCAGGATATTATCATAAAGGCAACCAATAAGGCCCGGCGTGGAGACCATATCTAAATCGTTAACGGAAAGAGGCGGAAATGGTGACACGCTGGGCCGATAGCCTTGCCGCATTGCGGAACTCCCATGATCTGCGCTTATCCTCCTGGGGGCCATATTCCCTGAGTTATCTGGGCATTTCCCATGTGCCGGACATGGCGGCGGGAATACGCTTTGATTTCAGCTGTTTTGCGGGGCAATATCGCCGGACGGCCGTGGTGCCTGTGGCCAAGCGAGATATCGGCGTCTATCCCTGGGAAGCTGCGCCGGATCTCTCATATTACCGTTTCCGCCATGAATTGATTTGGAAGGATCGGCTCTATTGCGATGTCGACTACTGCCGCCTGGATGAAGAGAGCGTCCTGATCTGTGCTCATCTCGTCAACAACACCTGGTTGACCCAGCCGCTGGCGCTGCAATATGCCGCCTCCCTCAACTTCCCACCGCTTCGTCCTCAGGCGACGGAGATATTAAAACCCTGCCGGGTCGTTCTGCCGGAGGGGGCCTTGTGGATCGATGCTCTCGATTATGTGGACATTCATTTCAGCAAACCCGACCACCGGGCGGACTTGGTCTACGATGGCCACCTGCGTGGCGAAATGCGCCTGCATCATTTTGTCGGCGGTACGGCCCTGGGGCGAGGGTTCGGAGCGGGCAGGGGCGACTGGGTCGCCTATCGCCTGGCGGTGCCGGCCGATATAAAGGACGCTGTTCTGGTCTTCCGCTATCTTATGGCTCCCGGGCAAACCCTGAAGATGTATCTGAGCGGTCTCCTGGACCTGGAGAGGGAAGTCCACTTCGGCAGCGGCGCCGGGGTGGCCGGGGAAGTGACGGGACCGGTGGCGGCGACGTTGGCCGGCGAGAAGACAGTGACGCAGACTGGTGAGGAGCCGGTGACGTTGGTGGTGGCTATCGGCGAGGTGAAGCGGGGGACATACGACCTGCGGCTCACCTCGGCAGGCGGCGCCGAAATTATGCTGGACGGGATGGCCCTGCTGTCTCAGGCGGTCGGCAAGGATTTGGCTTTTCCGCATGTAAACTGGAATCCTGTACCGGAGTTCCTACCCGGTCCGGCTCCTCATTCTCTAATTCTCCGCTACGAGCATGTCGATGCCGTCTATGGTATCGCCTGGGAAAACCAGCCTTTTGAAGTGCGCCATATATACGACGACTCCCTGGAACCCTGGGCGCACCGGATGTGCATAGGCGCATTGCACCAGCTCAACCCCACCTTCCGCGGCAATGGCTTCGGACACTTCACCAACATCTGCCTGCGCCCCATCATTCTGGCTCCAGGGACCACCAGCACAGTCTACGGCCTGCTCTGCACGGGCGAGCCGGATGAGGTACGCCGGCGGCTAGCCGAATTTGCCCCAGCTCTAAGCCATGCTCCCACCCCGGACCACTTTCCCGCCCGGCAGCGGTTGCGCCTTATCAATGAGAAGGCCCGATCCCGGAAGGTCGACCTGAGGAGCAATCCGGCCGGTGAGGCCTATCTCTTCAGCCAGGAGAGGATGGCTGCCACCACCCTGACCAATGCTATATATCCGGTGCGCACCCGGGGCCGTTACATTAAGCACTACACCCCCGGCCGTTTTTACGAAACCCTCTATACCTGGGATGCCGGGTTTATCGGCTTAGGTCTGTGCGAGCTGGATCCAGAGCGGGCTTTGGACATTCTCAATGCTTATCTCACACCGCCGGGCGAGTCCGGAGCGGCTTTCATTCATCACGGCACTCCTCTCCCCACCCAGTTCTACCTCTTCTGGGAACTCTGGAACCGCACCGGATCCGGGGAGTTGGCGGCATATTATTACCCCAGGCTGCAGCAATACCATCGCTTTCTGGTCGGGCGCTACGGCAGCTCGACCACCAACAACCTGAAATCCCATCTGCTCAGAACCTGGGATTACTTTTATAACAGCGGCGGCTGGGATGATTATCCACCTCAGGCTCATGTGCATGCCGCCCGCCTGACAGGGCGGGTTGCCCCCGCAGTCAATACGGCCCATGCCATACGCACAGCCAAGATGCTGCACACCCTAGCGGCCGCCCTGGGTCTGGACGGCGGCGAATATGAGGAAGACATCGAACAGTTTACAGCCGCCTTGCAAAAGTGGTCCTGGGATGAGGAGAGCGGTTACTACAGTTATGTATGCCATGATGCAGCAGGCCGGCCATGCTCCATTTTGCGGCATGAGAGCGGCGTCAACTTCAACATGGGCCTCGACGGAGTGACTCCTCTCATTGCAGACATCTGCACTGCGGAACAGGAAAAACGCCTGGTCGAGCACATCATGAGTGCAGAAGGGCTTTGGACACCCTACGGCATCTCCACTGTCGACCGCCGGGCACCATATTATCGTGACGACGGTTATTGGAATGGTAGTGTCTGGTTTCCGCATCAGTGGTTTATCTGGAAAGCTTTCCTGGATTGCGGCAGGGGTGATGAGGCGGCCAGGATAGCCGCCACCGCTCTGGCCACCTGGCAGAGAGAAGTGGGGGAGGCCTACGCCTGCTTTGAGCATATCAACGTCAAGACGGGGCGGGGAGGCGGTTGGCATCATTTCAGCGGGCTGTCTACCCCTGTTCTCTGCTGGTACTCCGCCTACCACCGACCCGGACGCCTCACCGGCGGGCACAACCTGCGCATCGAAACATGCACGGTCGCTGCCGATTACAGCCGGCTAAAGGCGCGGCTCTCCATATACGGTCAGCCAAGACACAAGCCGGTGGCCATCGTCACCCTGAAACCTGCGGCTTCCTCCTATCAGGTCACCATCGATGATGTTCCCACACCCTACCTGGAGCGTTATCCCGGAACGCTGGAAGTGCAACTGCCGGCAGAGGCGCGAGGGAAGACACTTTTGGTAAAAGCGTATTGTTAACGGCACCCAAACCATCACACACGCTTCAGACACGCCTCTCACAAGTAAAGCGATTTGGTCGCAGGAGACCTGATTAACTGCGGGTAAATCGAGCAGCAAATAACAGCATAGCGTAAAAGGAGGCGTAACCTGAATGAGAAAAGCAATAGTTCTTTCCGTGGCATTAGTGTTTGTGCTGGGCTTCTCGGCATGGGCTTTGGCGGCGGAGATCACCATTACGCATATGGCCTACCAGCATTCGGGAGCCAACTACCATGACTATATGCAGAAGAAAGCTGAGGAGTTCAACAGGACCCATCCCGGCATTAAAGTGGAGATTATTATCGGTGTCCAGGATCAGTTGGCCACCATGATCGCCGGCGGCGTGCCGCCTGATGTCATAGACTTGCCCGACTTTGCCCACCTGGGTCCGGCGGGGCAGCTCGTCAATCTGAAACCGCTAATGGAGCGGGACGGCATCACCAGGCTATACAACCCGGCAGTGCTGCGTGGTCTGACCATAAACGATGCCATCTACACCATGCCCTCGCAGCTCGCTATGTTCATCACCTACTTCAACAGGGATCTGTTCGATCAGGCAGGTTTAATCACCCCGGATAAGATGGGAGCGGCGTGGGATTGGGATCAGGTGATCTCCGCCGGTAAAAAACTGACCGTCGACCGCGACGGGGACGGCCGCGGCGAATTCTATGGTTTCGACCGCCCGTGGGGTGCCGGTTGGCGCCTGGCCGTGTTGCAGTTCGGCGGCTGGTTTTACGCCTACGACAATATGATGCAGCCGATCAAGAGCCTATGGAACAGCAAAGAAGTACTGGCGGCCATCCAGACCTATGAACGGATCTTCACCGAGCGTATCACTCCGCACCTGGCCATGTCGTCGGCCGATGAGCAAAGGTATTACTTCTGGACCGGCAACACCGCCATCGACATCCAGGACGGCCTGACTATCATCGGCAATTACCTGAAGAATACCTCGTTTGAATGGGATTTGGCTCTGCTCCCCCGTGGGCCGGCCGGACCTATCACCATTGGCGGCGGGACAGGGCCGAGCATCATGGCTGCTACCAAACATGTCAACGAAGCCTGGGAATGGGTGAAGTTCTTCACGGCGAACAAAGAGAACGCCGAGGCTTTAGCTGTAGCTACGGGCGGTTTCCCGGCACTGCTCAGCGCTCAGCAGATCTATCCCGTGCTGACGGACACGACAAACAAAAACTACCGGGCTATCTTTGAGCAGGCTACCTACGTACAGCCGCCGGAGGCCAGCTACCCCTTGTCCAACGACCTCAATCCCAGGAGGGTGGATATGAGTCCGATCTGGAAGGGTGCCACTCCGGCCATCAATCACCTGGAAACAATTCACCAACAGAAGCAGGCCATCATTGACGAAATGCTGGCGGCTAAAAAGTAATATAATATAAAACAAGAAGCAACTGTGAAGTGCCAAGTGCCAAGTGCCAAGCGCCAAGTGCCAAGTGTAGTTGTGTATGTCATGGAGCCGGTTTTGTCCTCCCAGGTCCTAAGAAGCAGTTACCGGCTCCATCTTTGGCATTAAATATTGGGAGCGCTCAGTCAGATGGCTGTCGATACGAGTGCCATTTTGAAACCCCAGCTTAATCGCCTAGGGTATGCCTTTGAGATCAGCAGCACGAGGCCGGGTACCATCCACGAGCATTGTCATCAGGGGATTGAGCTGCTCTTCGTGCAGCGCGGCCTGGTGGAAGTGTCGATGAACGGCAGCGTCTTCTATCTGACCCCTGGCCAGCTGGTGCTCCATCCCGGTCACATCCCCCACTCATCCAGAGCCCTGAGCGGCCGCTTTCAACGTTTTACCTTATATGTGCATCCGGAAGTTGCCGCCCACCCGGCTACCCGCCGCTTTCTGAAGGAGATCCATGCGGCCGAGAAGCCTATGGTCCTCGCTCCGCCGCCCTCACTCTCAGCTCCGGTGTTTAGGCAGATCACCCAACTTAATAGCGATACGTTGGCTAAAACCATTGTCGCCGACATTCTCGACCGCATCGCGCAAAATGATTTTCTCGCCGGAACACCGATCATAGATGAAAACCTGCGCCTGATCATTCAGGTTCTCTCCTATATGCACCATCATTCGCACAGCAACGAAAACCTGAACGAGATAGCCGCCCGCTTTTATATCAGCGCCAGCCGGCTGAGAAGCATCTTCAGCCAGTGTATCGGCTATTCTCCTCGCCAATGCCGCCTGGAACTGCAAATCCAGAAGGCCTGTGCCCTGCTGGCCCGGCAGGTGGAAATCGACGCTGTGGCCAGCGCTGCCGGTTTCGAGACCCGGCGCGGCCTGGAGCGTGCCTTCCTGCGCCTGCTGGGACTGTCTCCCGCCAAGTACCGGCTGGTAGTGTCCTCCGGGCACTATAGCCCTCAGTTAAATAAAAATTTACTAACCGGAAGGTAAACGCCATTTATTGATGAACTTAACATATGGTTCCGCACCAAAGAATGGCTGGAGAGATTATTGTTGGCAGCACGTCGTCCTACGCTGAACGACATTGCCAGGCGGGCCGGTGTTTCCAAAGCCACTGTTTCCTTATCGCTAAACGGCAAAGGGGCGATCAATGAGGAAACACGGCGACGGGTTCTTACCATTGCAGCCGAGTTGGGTTATCCCATCGGTGCGCCGGGCGGCGGCATATCGATGACTATCGGCATTGCCTACAATGCGGCGATTAAGCGGCTGGAAAATACGGAGATACTGTCCAGGATTGCCCGCAGCATACAGAGCGCGGCAGCAAACCTCGGAAACACTTCCATCATTTATGCTCCGGCCATACCTGGCGACTTTGCCTGGCAAAACCTGATTAACACAGACCCGGACGGTATCTTCTTCTTAAGTCTGGATACCGCCGACAGTGCTGTGCAGGAAGTGGTTGCTGCCGGAATTCCGGCCATACTGGTCAATCAACATGGCGGCAGAGGAGTCAGTTCGGTCTCTGCCGATAATGAGCGAGGTATGGCCATGGCCGCAGCTCACCTGCTCGAGGAGCATGGCTGCCGCCGTTTCCTGTATATCCAATACGATAGGCCACTGTCGAGCTTTACCAGACGACTGGAGGGGTGCCGACACGCCCTCAACACAACGACAGCCGGACCGGCTGGTGCCAGCCTATATATAATGAAATATACCAAAAGCGTTAATGAGATATTTAACGATATCATGTCCAAAGTGCAAACTGCGGCCATTGATGCCATTATATGCGACCGTTCCCACGTGGCCACCATTGTGGTCAACCATCTCTGCCGGGAAGGAGTGAGCATACCCGAAAAACTGAAAGTAATCGGCTTTGATGGTATCGAAGCCGCAAAAAAAAGCCGGCTGCCGCTCACGGTTGTTGACTACGACATTCAAAAGCTGGGAGAAGAAGCCGTTTCCCTGCTTTTGCGGTTGGTGAAAGGAGAGGTGTCGGAAGCGCAAATCTTACTGCCCTGCAAGCTCGTCAGGCGAGCATCTTGTGGTTGTGCGGCTATATGAGTATTAGGTGAAAAGCAAGTAGTAAAACAGAAGTCAGGTAAAGGAGATTTAGCAACGATGTCATCGCAAAAAAATCTATGGTCGGTAGCAGCAATAGTATCGGTGTTTATTGTTTTGCTTGCCGGTGCCTTGGCCTCGGCAGAGAAAGTGGTGGTATGGACTACATCAAATAATAAAATGGATGTTCATTACGAGTTTCTCATCAATCAAGCCAAAATGAAAGATCCAAGCCTGGATGTGGAATTATCGGTGGTTGCCACAGCTCAGGCCGACTTCTTGCAAAAACTATCTATAGCCATTGCTACCGGGACAGCCCCCGATTTTGCCTGGATGGACAGCGGTCTGGTGAAAAGCTGGGCTTCACAAGGCTTGTTGACGGATATTACCAAAGCCGTGGCCGATATGAATATGGCCCCCAGCGACCTGGAGGAGATGTCATATAAGGGCAAAATTTATGGTGCTCCTCTATATATAGCTGTGCGCGGGTTGGTCAAGCGGGTGGACTATCTCCAGAATGCCGGCATCAACCCTGCTCAGGATCCGGCTAACATAGAGGAGCTCGACCAATGGAACCAAAAGTTGACCATCAAGCACCCGGACGGCAAATACCAGCAGGTCGGTTTCCTGCCATGGGAAGGCAACTGGGGAGGGGCCGGTTGGATCTGGGCTTTTGGTGGCGAACTCATTACCGAGACGGAGAAAGGCTTTTTCCCCACGGCTGATCTGCCGGCCAATATACACGCTTTTAACTGGCTCGCCGAGTGGGGACTCCGGCTGGGGAGAGTGCTCAGGCCTTTTGCCGGCGGATATAACCGCTCATATCCCTATCAGTTGGCGGATGGCTATGTAGCCATGCAGGCGGCTTCCACCACACAAGTAAGCCAGCAGATTTTACCCCTTAATGTGCCCATCACCACCGGTCGGGTGCCGCATGTTCCCGGAGGACGGAACGGTGCTTGGGGTGGAGCTCAATGTGTGGTCATCCCCGTTAATGCTACTAACAAGGAAGGGGCTCTGCGCTTGCTCCCGCACTTCATCTCCACAGAGGCGCAGGTGACATGGTATAGGAACAATAAAGAGCTTCTGCCGGCGAATCTGGACGCTTTGTTCCAGATCGCCCGTGATCTGCCGGTTGCCTATGGGCACCTGCTTGACCAGGTGGCGGAGTTGAATGCCCGCCCGCCGCTCTGGACTGAATATAACAGTGCACTCAACAGTGCGATGCAGCAGGTTGTGCAGGGGAAAGCCATGCCGGCTCAAGCCCTGAGCGATGTGCAGGCGCAGATGGCCGCCATGTATGAAGAGTTCAATAAATCCCTGAAACAGTAATTGAAGAGATAGAGAAGTTATTTACGTCTAAAAGATGGAAGGCGGAGCTGGAGCCGATGCCGAAAAAAGGACTGGCTTCAGCTCCGCCTTTTAACATATATGGGACGAAGGGATGGAACAAATGATCAGCGTGCTCACTATCGGCAACAGCTTGGCCGAAAATGCCACCAAGTTCCTGGAACAGATGACGGAGGCCGACGGGGAAGGCGGTTTGCTGGTGGGAAAGATGAATCTGGGCGGATGTTCTCTTGAGAAGCACTGGAATCTCGTGGAGCAGTGCGACATGCTGCCCGGCGTCAAGCCCTACCATTTTCGCCTGACCGGGTGCGAGCCGCGGGAGGCCACCTTGCGGGAAGCGTTGGCCTCTCATCCCTGGGACTATGTCACTTTGCAGCAGGTGAGCAACCTCAGCTGGCAGCTGGAAACTTATTATCCGTATATCAACAATCTCTACCGGCTTATCCGGGAACTTGCTCCCCAAGCTCAACCGGTTATCCATCAAACCTGGGCCTACCACATTGATTCGCCTCTCATGAAACAGTGGGGCATCACCCAGGAGGAGATGTATGTTAAGCTGCGTGAGGCCTACGCCACTGTGGCCCGGGAATTCAATTGCCCCATCATACCCTGCGGTACGGCTTTTCAGAAAGCGCAGGCTGTCATGCCGTATACTGTCGATCCTCACTTCAATTTTGCCGATCCAAAACCGCTTGAGCTCCCCGAACAGAGTAAGTCCTTGATCGTCGGCTACTTTTGGCGCACAGGCAACACTCCGTCGGGCAAAGCAGAGTTCCATATAGATGAGCGACACGCCAACGACAAAGGTTGCTATCTGGCCGGCGCGGTATGGTATGAGATGCTCACCGGCCGGGAGATCGCCCGCAATCCCTTCCATCCTGAAGGGGTGACGGTAGAAGAGCTGGATATTCTCAAGCGGGCGGCCCATGAGGCGGTGGTGGAGTATGGCGGACCATTGCGGCGCTTATGTTGATGCCGAGTATAAAGCCGGGGTTAGCTCCCCGGCTTCATATTCCCTCTTGAACAGGCAGTTGAGCAATCTGAGCGTGCGGATCCGGTAATATATTGGCCATCACCTCCCCCGGAAGACTGTTTATGACCAGTGCACGCGGGATCTGTTGTAACTGAGGTTCGGCGCCGGGTGCACTTCATGCAGATCACAGTCGGCAGTATATATAGGCTAATCTGGGCTCATTTCTGTCTCCGGCAGTGCAATGGTTGCCCAAATAGTAAAGGAATCGATCTCCTTGAGCCTTCCATCTCATGCAATAAAACATCTGGCAGTGAAAATGGCCGGCATCATGTATGAACCGATGACTACCTATGGAGCTGTGCGTGCTTGAGGCGTATCTGGGGTGGGCATGGTATTATCTTCCCAGCCAACCGCCGTCCACGGTGAGGATGGTGCCGTGGACATAAGCTGCGGCGTCCGAGCTGAGAAAGACGATCGCTCCTTTGAGATCGTCGGGTGTGCCCCAGCGTCCGGCGGGAATGCGTTCCAGAACTTGGCGGCTCCTCTGGGGATCGGCTCTGAGAGCCGCGGTGTTGTCGGTGGCAATGTAGCCGGGAGCGATGGCGTTTACATTCACCCCAAAGGGCGCCCACTCGTTGGCCAGTGCCTTGGTGAGCTGGGCGACGCCCCCTTTGCCGGCCGCATAGCCCGGCACCAGGATCCCACCTTGGAAACTGAGCAAGGAAGCGATAAAGATGATCTTGCCGTACCGGCGGGCTACCATGTCACGGCCGAACTCCCGGGCCAGGATGAAAGGCACTCTTAAGTTAAGCTCTATCACCGTGTCCCAAGCCTCATCCTCGTGGTTGACGGCAGGTTGACGGATGATGGTGCCGGCGTTGTTCACCAATATATCTATGGGGGCGTGGGTGGCTTTTACCTTGGCGATAAAGGCCTTCAGGGCCTCCCGGTCGGTCAAATTGCAGGTATAGCCGTGAAAAGTCCGCCCGAGACCGGTGATATCTTGTTCCACTTCGCTCCCCCTGGCCGGCAGGGAAGAGCTGACGCCGATGATGTCGGCCCCTGCTTCAGCCAAAGCGCAAGCCAAAGCCCGGCCAATGCCTTTGTTGCAACCCGTTACCAAAGCTGTTTTGCCGCTTAAGTCGAAGCACTTCAAAATACCGCTACTACCGCTACTACCGCTGCTGCCGCTACCACCACTACCAACGCTACCACCGCTACCACAGTTGCTGCCACCTGCTTTGGTCATCTAGAAATACCCCCCTCTGCGCACCACTTCGGCCGGTTTCATGCCGCCCGCCACCCAGTTCTTGATCATAACCTCGTTGCGCAAGATCGCCTCGGCCTTTTCCAATACATCCATAATCAGATGCCGGGGAATGACCACAATGCCGTCGTCGTCGCCGAAGATAAAATCGCCGGGTGAGACGAGCGCTTCTCCAATCATGATTTTCATTCCATAGCCGATCATTCTGAAACGGCCGAGCATACCGCTGGAAGTCCTGTAGAGGTGAAATACCGGAAAATTCTGTACGATGACGCGATCGGTATCTCGTACCCCGTTGACCACCGCTCCCAGGCAGCCGCGCTTTTTGGCAGCCATGGTCATCACTTCGCCCCACTGAGCGGTCACGGTGTCGCCGGTGCAATCCCAGACGGTGACGGAATTGGCCGGCAAGGCTTCCAGCATCTCCGCCCGCTTTTCCATTTCGCCTTCAATCTCCAGGGAAGGCATGCCTTTGATAGTGAAAGCAAAGCCGGCCAGCTTCATGCCGCTCTGCAGGGGACGGTAGTTGGAGGGGAAACTCTGGAACAACAAGCCGTGCTGGATGCGGAGCACATCGTTTACCGCCGCCACATGTACCTTTAGATAACGTTCTATAATCTCCTCCGGGGAGCATTTATCCGGCATCGACATATATAATCAATCACTGCCTCTCTAGCTCTGTCATTCTCCGGCATTTAGCCGGCATCCGAATCTGGCGCTAGCGCCCGATGGCCTCCATGACCAGTTGGGTGACGCAGACATGGGACGGGGTATGGATCAGCCAGTCCAGCACTGCGGCCACCTCGTCCGCCTTGAGAAACTTGCTGCGATCCACGGGCCGCTCGCCCCAATAGGGGGTATCCACGGCGGCGGGATTGAGCGAGGTGACTTTGATGTTTTTCTCCTTCACCTGATCGTATAGACCGCTTGTCAGGCCATGCTGGGCGAACTTGCTGGCGCAATATAGCGGTGCCACTGGGTTGGTCCGCAGTCCGGCTTGGGAAACGACATTGATGATGTGGCCGTGGCCGGCGGGCAACATGTAGCGCAATGCCGCCCGGGAGCAAAGAAAGGTGCCGGTGGCATTGACCTCCACCATCAGGCGCCAGTTTTCCAGGGGAGTTTCCGCAATGGCCCCGGGGATCCCTAAGCCGGCATTGTTGACCAGGACATCAATACCGCCGGCCTGGGAGGCAAAGCGAGCCATGGCCGTGTCCACCTGTTTTTCCTCAGTGACATCGCATACCAAGGCCACCGGTCGGCCACCGACCGCTTCCACCGCTGCAGCCGTTTCCTCGACATGGGCTGCGGTGCGGGAAAGGATGCCGATGGTATAACCCCGGGGTGCCAAGCGCAAGGCTAAAGCTTTGCCGATGCCGCTTCCGGCACCCGTGATCACCACTTTCAACTTGTCTGATGTATTCATTGAGGCGAACTCCCTCCATCCATTTTTAGTTTTTGTTCGGGTTATAGCCCAGGCGGGCGGAGATCTCGGCTGCACCTTGCTTTATATATCCGGCAATATCCTCCGGAGTGGATTGTTCGGTTAGATACACCCCGCTCAACCCGGCAACAACCTGCCCTTTATGGTTGAAAACCGGATAAGCCACGGCACCGATGCCGAGCTTATATTCACCGCTTTCTGTGGCAAAACCGTCCTTTCTGATGCGGGCGATCTCCTGCCGCAGTTTGTCCGGGTCGGTAATGGTGCGGTTGGTGAACTGTGCCAGCTTCCGGTTGGTCAGGATGGATTCAATAAACTGGTCGTCCTGGAAGGAAAGCAGTAGCTTCCCTGTCGCTCCGGCGTGGTAGGGGAATATGGTGCCGATGCCGGAAAGCAAGCTGAGGCCTTCTCTGCCGTCTTCTTTGGCGATGCTCATGACTCCCTCGGCAAGTGGGATGGACAATTTGCACGGAATTTTATAGGTATTGGCAATGGCGGCCATCACCGGACGAGCCGCCTTTTCCACAGTGATGTTTTCCAATACCGCCAGGCCGATGCGCAAGCAGCCTGTGGAGAGTACGTAACGGTCGCCGACATTCGACTTAGCTACATAATCGCCTTCTTCCAGGGTTTTCAACATCCGGAACACCGTTGTCTTCGGAATGTCGAGATCGTTGACCAGTTCGGTAATGCTTTTCCCTTCAGGATGCTTGCTGAGGTGCTCAAGGAGCAATAGGGTGCGTTTCAAGATGGGTACGATATAGGTCAATCAACAACACCATCCAGATCTATTTATATTAGAAACGCTGTTCCTGATATGAACTATACCGGTTAATGATTTTAGTGTCAAGATTGCTTGCCAGGGTGGGAGGGATGAAAAAAGGAGCGATCCTCCGTGCAGGTCGGCGGGCACACCACCTCGCTTGGCCCGCCGGAGGAGTCGCTCCTGTTTACCTCTTTGCCGCTTTGCCTATTTACCGAAAGCTTGTTCAAAAGTTTCCAGGGAGGCACGCTCCACGTTTTCCAAAGCCTGCGAAGGCGTGATCTCCATTTTGCGCATGCGTTCCACTTCCACCTCAAAAGCCGGGCGCACCACTTTAGCAAAGAACGGCGGATAGGTTACAGCATAAGGCAATTGTTCGATCATGGTTCTGGTGCGCGGATCCCGCACTTCCCTGAGTATTTGCTTGAAGGCATCAAAGTTGGCGGGAATGGACTGGGTCTCGCGGAACCAGAAGGCTTGCACATCCGCCTGCAGGAGGTAGAGGATAAATTCGGCGGCTTCTTTGGGGTATTTGGCACACACGGGAATAGCCGGCCCTCTGGTAGAGGAGAAGGTCATAGGTTTCTCTCCGGCCGGAACAGGAATAGGTTCCACCCACCAGCGCAGATCAGGAACTTCAATGGGGTAGCGTTCCAGCTGCGTGGTACTGGTCAAGTACATGGCCAGTGTTTCATTCCTGAACATACTATCCGAGGTGCGGGCGGTCGCTCCGTACTTCTGGGCATAAGAGAGAATCCAGTTCATTGCCGCCAAAGCCTTAGGTTCGGTGGATAACGTGGGGCGATTGCGTTGGTAGTCGTAAAGTTTAGCCCCAAAGGCCCAAAGCCAAGCCAGTTCGCCGGCAAAGTTGTTACCCTTGGGAGCAAAGCCGAGGATTTGAATTTTCCCCGAGGCATCCCACTTGGTCAACCTAGCGGCAATTTGATCAAACTCAACTATGTCTTTCCAGCCGGCACGAGGATTTAAGCCGGCTTCTTCAAAGAGGCGCTCGTTGATATATATACCGCGGGAATCGGTGCGCATGGCTATGCCGTACCAAGTGCCGTTCAGATACCAGGCATCCTTAGGTACCGGTAGCAAATTAAGTCCCGAAAGCACCGCTGGCGGAACGACTTCGTTCAATGGTATGACGATATTATGGGTGATGCCATATTCCATGGCGGTAGTACCGTCGATATAAGCTACATCAGGGCCAACGCCGCTGACCACGGTGGTCAGGAACTGATCGAGCTGAGCGCCGCCAATATATCCTTTGTGGGTGATATTCACCTTAAAACCTCTGCCGGAATTATTAAAACGCTCGACAATTTGATTCATGGCGTTGACATAAGCATCGCCGGTTTCGCCATACCAGAACTCGATGACAGTTTCGGCCTGCCCCACTCCGGCACAAATAAAAGTGAATAACCATATGGTGACGATGGTCAGTAAACGTTTTGCTCTTTTTGTCATCAACTAAAACGCTCCTTTCTTTGTTTTGCTATACGTTACTCGGCAAGTGAAAAATGCATTTGCCTGATGGCCGGATAGAGCCTCCTTTCCTTGTGCCTGTCTGGGTCGGACAAACGCAAACAGTAATTTATTATATATTTTCATAACAAAGGGCGGTCCTTTGCACGTTTACAACATATTGACGACGGTTGTCGTACCCGTTGCCTTTTGCTGTTATGCTTAAAACAGGCAAAAGTTTTATAAGGTCAGGAGGCGGTTGATGCGCTTGGCTATCCTGGGCGGCGGCAGATGCGCCGCCGCTTATGGCAAAGCTGTGGGTGAAGTATCGGGTTTGGAATTGGTGGCGGTGGCGGCGACAGTTAACTCGGCAAGGCGAAAAATGGTGTTGGCGGAGCAGTTGCAGGTGCCGATCTACGATGATTACAAACGACTTTTGGCCGTGGAGAAACCGGAAGCCGTTATCATTGCCCTACCCCCACTATTACATGAACCGGCGGCCATTGCCGCCGCAGCTGCCGGTGCTCATCTATTGATCGACTTGCCTCTGGCACCAACGATGGAAGGCTGCGACCGTATTATAACCGCGGCTTCCCGGGCCGGAGTAACCTTGATGACTGGTCACCGGCACCGTTATTTTCAGAACATCGCCGCTGCCCGGATGATGGTGAATGAAGGTGAGCTAGGCCGCCTTTTATTCTCCATCACCGCCAGGTATTGGCCATATTTTTCGTCCGATCGTTCCTCTTGGAAATATGACGTTAAGTTGGCCGGGGGCGGTGCCTGGCTGACACATGGCATTCACCTGGTTGATCGTATCTGCTGGTTGCATGGCGAATTGCCGGAAGCTGTCACCGCCCGCATGCTTTTCAGTCCTGATAATCCCCATATGGAAATCTCCGTGGTCGCCCAGCTGGAATTTCCCGGGGGTAGCACGGCGGCTATTATGCTGGCGATGCAGGCCGGCAAGACGGTGGAGTATAACGAATTAGTGGGTGTGGACGGCCGCATAAATTATCAGACCCATGGCCCGCTGGTGCTGACAAACAATAGAGCACTCGTGACCAAGATAGCCGAGCAGGGTGGGAACGCCGGAGTGGCTGTGCTGCAAGAATTCATTGCGGCTGTGGCCAGAAAAAGTGAGCCGGCGGCCTTGGTAGAGTGGGGGCGAGAGATGGTCGGAATTATTAGAGCCGGCTATGATTCAGTAAATTTAAGCAGGAAAATAGCGCTGCCCCGCTCGTCATAATAATTTCTTGTTTGCATGTTTTCAACATCTTTGTTATCGCAAACCTCGTGCAGCATATCAATATGATAATATATAAATGATGTAATTAATTTATGATGAATGATGGGATAGGGAATGATCCGCATGCAGCAACCGGTGGCTATGGTTACACAACCATACAGGTTAAGGCTGCCTTTACCGTCCCAACCGTTGCCGCCTATTGTTAATGGTATTTCCTATTTGACCGCCGTACAGGATTGGGGGATGTTATGGCATAGTCATAACGGGATAGAAATCATCGGCGTGTTTTCGGGTCAAATTCAACTGGAAACCTGTCGTGATCAGATCATTGTCCCGGGTGGGAGCTTGGTGGCCTTCGATGCCCGCCAGGAACACCGGGTACAGGTGGTATCACCTCCCTACAGCCGCTGGCTGCTTCATTTGGATGCTGATCTATTAAGTAAAATCGCCCCGCCGGCATTTATGAACCTGATAGCAGCGCCATGCCCCATTTTGCTGCGCACCAGGGACAGATACTCTCTGGATTTGGCCGTGCATCAGCTTTTTGCTTATTTTGAACACCCCGGTCAATATCATCAAGAGTCCATGACCATCATTTCTTGGTTGCTCAATGTTATTATTGCCGGATTGACCGAGAAGGCGACGTATAATCAACCAGCTGTTGGCAGTGATGCGGAAATTCGCCGTATAGTAGGCGACATAATTGCTACCGTGCACGCCCAGTTACTTGAGGGTGTGTCTGTTGAATCTCTGGCCGATCGCCATCATTATGCTCTGCCTCACCTGGAACGGCTATTCAAGCAAGAGATGGGCATTTCCATCAGGCAATACATGTCTTTGCAGCGCATTGAACAATCCATGCGCCTTCTCCTCACTGAACAAGGTGACCGCTCCGTAAGCGAGATAGCGGCTGCTCTCGGTTTCAATAGCCTGCCTTACTTTTCTCGCTATTTTAAAATGCACACCGGCTACACTCCTTCCCAATTCAGAGCCGCAGTGTTGGGGAGGAAAAAGATACCGGCATAATCGGTTTATGGTACCGGCTTATTTCGACAAAGAGCCCGGCTTTATTCAATATCCAGCATGTGTCCTTCATCGGTCGCCTTCTTTGCCCAGAGGGCTAACCGCGCGCCTGCGGGAGGCCTGCCGGAAGGCGGCTCGTAAAACAAGACACACGCACAAACGCCAAGACCAAAATGAAGGCTCTATGTAGGTATTGCTTGACATAAGTTGCATCTCTGCTGTACAATTCAAATATGGAATCTGATTCCAAATATGAAACCAACCAAACCCGGACGGGCATCACCTTGAGGCAAAAGCAGTGTCCGGGCATTGACTGACTGATTGAGGGATCTGGAAGTGAAATTGCTGGATATCGCCATTAACTTATATAACCACTACGAGTCTCTGACCGAGGTGAAGAATTATTACGGCCAACTCGCCATCTACGGCTTGTGTCGCACGGCCGAGGTTCTGGGTGATGCGTACTTGCTTGAGCGCTGTCGCCGCATATTGCGCCCTTTTTTGCGGGGTGAGGTGGCACAATCCATTAATTTCCAGCTCTACCGGATCGGTGGCGTACCCTCGGCTTATATGCTCATGCGGGGGCATCTGCCGGAGGCCAGGGAGGCGGTGGTGTATGAAGTCGAAAAGCTGATCCATGAGGCGCCCCGGGCCGGTAACGGTATATTCTGTCACCCGAGATATCCGGGGGAGGAGCGGATCTGGATCGACGTGTGCCTGGCGGTGACGCCTTTTCTCCTTTTTGCCGGCCTGGCCGAGAAGCGGGACGATTACATAGATGAAGCTGTGGCGCAAACCGTGAAGATGTACGACCTCCTGCTGGACCGGGAGTGCGGGCTTTTGCACCAGTGCTACAATTTCGCCGGGCCGGGCCTTTTATCAGAAGATCACTGGGGGAGGGGAAACGGCTGGGGCTTGCTGGGTTTGACCGAGTTGGTACAATACCTGCCACCGGATTCGCCTCACCGGGCTGGGGTGGAAAAGCGGTTTGCCGCTTTGGTCGCCGCTTTGCTCAGGCATCAGTCTCCCTCGGGCATGTGGTGCCAGGAGGTGCCGGATCCCACATCCTATGAGGAATCATCGGCTACGGGGCTGATTGCCTATGGGTTGGGTGTCGGCTTGAGGCTGGGCGTGCTGCCGGCGATGGTGCGGCAGAACTTCCGGAGAGCTATGCGGGGATTGGCCGGGTGCATCGGAGAGGACGGCTCCATCCAGAAAGTCTGCATCGGCTGTTTATACCCGGGCGATCTGGCGGCTTATAAAGCCAGGGAAAAGAGGACGGACGACCCGCACGGCTTTGGACCGGCCATGCTGGCGCTGACCGAGGCTGTGAGGCAGGGGTGGTATGAGACGGCCGACATATTGGAGGAAGGACCGTAGTGAAAGCTATTTATTACCAGGAGAGGCATTCTTTGTCCGTCGGCCCTTGCCTTACGGAGAGGCCAAGGCCGGGGGAGAAGGTCGTGGTCCGCCCGCTTGTTTCCTGCAGTACCTGTCCGACCGGCCAGGTTGGGTATGGGCAAGTTTGTCATCATTTGCGCTTCCTCGGCATCGACATACCCGGAGCTTTTCAGGAACTGTGGAATGTGCCAGAGTTCGCTGAGGCCGAGAGTGTATAAGTCGGTGAGACCATAGAGATAAAGTAGTTAAATAGAAGGTTTGGGAAATCTTTGAGCCAGGAGAGGAGGTGAATTCCGGTCGAGCCGGAAGAGGGTTCTACACAAATAAATAATAGTCTCGTTGGCTGCTGGATTTACAGGAAAGGTTAGTTGTCGAAATCAAAACGAAAGGACGGATATTTATGTATAAAAGAGTGACGATAACCCTTTTTGCTGTCCTCTTCGCTTTTAGCGTCGCATATGCTGGAGAAGTGGAATTCTGGACCTGGACCAGCGGTGAATCGTTGCGACTGGAAAATGTCACCATGGATATATTCCGCAATGCCAGACCGGATATCAAGCTCAATTACGACACCAAAGCCGGTGTACGCAATGGCGAGGCCGTGCTGTTGGCCATCGTCAGCGGCACATCTCCGGATCTGGTAACCACCCATCAGGAATGGCATTTTGATTTTGCCGATCAGGGAGCCTTTATGGACCTGCGCCCCTACATAGAGCGGGACAATTTCGATCTCAGCATATTTCCCAAAGAGCTGATGCGCTTTTATACCGGCCCCAACGGAGAAATTACCGGCTTCCCCTGGCAGTTTACCACCATGGTGATGGCCTATAACAAAGCCAGGTTCGACGATTGTGGGGTACAGTATCCGACGGCCAACTGGACCTTGGATGATATGGCGGCGGCGGCGCGCAAGGTGACGGTCCGCGACTCTATGGGTAACGTGGAGAAGTGGGGACTGCACTGGGGCGTGCTGTGGGAATTCATCAATCTCCTGTGGGGCGTAAGCTTCATGTCTGAAGACGGCTTGCGCTGCAATTTGAATCACCCGGAAGTGATTGCGGGCTTTAAGTGGATGGCTGATCTCAATCTGAGCGCCAAAGTGGTGCATACCGATATCATCGGTGGCTCGGCCACTTTCCCCGATTGGGTCAACGGCAAAGTGGCTATGACCCTCAACTGGCCGCACTACATCACCGCCTGGGGGGCACAGTTGATCGATGAATGGGATGTGGAAGAGCTGCCTTATGGTCCGAAAGGATATAAAGTGGGGCGCGGCGCCACAGCCGGATGGGCCATTCCCAAAGGGGCGAAAAATCCGGATGAAGCCTGGGAAGTGCTGAAATTCTTGGCCTCTAGGGAAGCGCAGCTTAGCCTGTTGACGACGGGTAGAGGCGGTGCTTCACTGCGGGCTTTGGCGGAGCATTGGAGCAGGAGCAACGTAGATGCTTTCCAGTTCAAGGCGCCCGGTTCATTGATGAACACCGGCGCTATCATCAACAGCTTCAACTATACCGTGATCGACAACTATCCCATCGGGTACGCTCAGATGCGCAGCATGTTTAGCCGCAATGTGAGAAGGATCATAAACGGTGAGGCTCCGGCGGAAGCTGTGCTTAATGAAGTAGCACAACAGATCGAGGTAATGGTGGCGGAAGCCATGGCGGCCAAAGCCAATTGATGAACATAAACAACGGCTGCAGGGAGGGGGAAAAAGGGTCATGAAGGTTGGGAAAAAGATTTTTCGATCCGCTTTATTAGTGCTGGCCTTTTGTATGGCCGGAGCGGGCTTGCCGGGGGGGTTCGCTTCACCACTCACGGCGGCGGCTGTGGAGCAAAGCAAAGAGAATGCCGGTATGATCGAAGTTTTTAAAGTCGACTGGAGCCAGGCCGATGATCCCTTTGCCCCTCTCCCTTCCGGATGGGTCATCAGCGAGGGCCATCGCAGCCATTTCTCTATCGTGACGGGGGCTTTGGGAGAGTCCGGTCAATCTCTCCGCATCGAAAATGTTGCGGGTGAGGCACGCATTTTACGGCTGCCTCTCGCCATAGACCCCAAACAGATCACCGGCACCTATTATGTAGAATTCGAAGCCGGCATCGATCAAACCGGCGCCGGCTGGGCGATCTTTTTACTTGTCGGAAATGTTCTAGACTTCAGAGTACGAGGTAGCTCGACTGGAGATGGGGGATGGCACGAAGCCTGCCTCATGGATCCGAGCAATCAACCTAAAAAAGTATTTGAATTTCCTTCCGGCCGGTTTGTGCGCATCAAATTCGCCCTGGACGCTGACCGGAAGAGAATCACCAATATATGGGTTGATGATTCTCCTGTACCTGGTTTTGCCGGTATGGACTGGAAAAATAATACTATAGCGTCAAACGTGCAAATAATCGGCACAACACCTTCCGATGTAGAGATTTATGTCCGGCATCTGATCATCACCCGCCCAGTTGAGCCTGAGACAGGTAGTGGCGCGATGGAGACGGCGGCGAGCGATGCACCGTTCAGTTTTCCTCCCATACCGATCACCAGAGCTTTCAGTGAGGTGAAGCTTACCTTGCAACAGCCGGAGCTGATACTGGAGAAAATAGATGAGCCTCTCTTCTTCAGCAGAGAGCAATTGTCGGCCTTGCCGCAGCTCGTCCGCACCAACCCTTTGGTGGCCGGCGTTTGGGAAGGCTTGCGCACCAAAGTGCTGAGAGCCTTGATGCAAGGAGCCTTTCCCGGCGGCAAACAACCTTATATATATGATCTAATCGGCGGCTTGCCGGATTTTGCCCTGGTATATCTGCTGACGAGGGATGCGGCGACCGGCAAGTTCCTGCGGGCGGCTGTGTTGGATGCCATTGCACGGCCTATGGAATTTTGGATCCATGCCGAACTGCGCCGCTTCGATCCGACTATGCCTGTCGGAGGTCTGGAAACCGCTCATCTTACCAGTGGGTTGTCCATGGTGCTGGCCTGGGCGCCGGATCTGTTCACTGAAGAAGAGCTGGCCTCCATCCGCCACGCTCTGCGGATGAAGGGGCTGGAGCCGTGCCTGCGGTGGTTGGAGAGAAATACCACACGCAACAATTGGACGGCAGTGATGGGGTCCGGGGCCTATATTGCCGGTAAGGTATTGAGGGATTCCCAGGCTATGGCCTTGGCGGAGAGCAAATTGGGCGAATATCTGGAACTGGTGGAAGCCGACGGCAGCTACAGTGAGCAGATCGGCTATTTCAATTACGGGATACGCAGTCTGATCCCCGGCCTCCTGGCGATGGGCTTGGAGCGCACCACCCCACTCCTAAAGCAATCAGGGCTGAAGGACAGCTTGACCTGGATGGTTTACTACTTTGCCTTTGTCGCCGGCGAGGGCGATGGTAAATACCAGCCCGGCAGGCTGAATTTTGGCGACGATGATTACACCACCAATCCCGACTATATTGTCACCTATTTATTGTCGGCGGTGCTGCAGGACGGCCTCGGTATCTGGCTGACGGAGCGATATCATGGTTCTGGAACGGCCGCCGCCGATGCCGACTGGCTGCTGTTGGCAGTGCTGGGGGCGTGCCAGGACCAGGTGCCGGCAGCGGTCAGCCCGGAGGAGCGCCGCCTGCCGCTGAAGCGCGCCTTCGACAACGGTGTGGGCGTGATCCGCTCCTCCTGGGAGGAGAATGGCGTGGTGCTGGGCTTGAGGAGCGGAGGTGCCGGCCGGACCCAGTATTCCCATGACCGGCCGGACCGCAATGCGCTGGTCCTCTTCGCCGGCGGGGAATATCTGCTGGTCGCTCCCGGACGGGCCAGTTATCGCAGTCCCCTGCGCAGCAGTTGGGATCTGAAAACCAGCAGCCACAACACCATCACCTTCAACCAGGCCGATCAAAGCAAAACCCCGGTGGCCAATATCATCAAGACATATACCGACGACCGGGTCGAATACCTGGTAAGCGAGGCCGCACCCAGCTATGTGAACAATCCGGAAAAAGTGCGGCGGCATGTGCTCTTTGTCAAGGATCCCGGCTATTTCGTGGTGTGGGATGAGATAGCTGCCCGGAGTGCCGAGATCGTCGACCTGCATTGGCATATGAACAACGGCGACGGTCAGGGCCGGCTCGTGCAACAAGCCGCCGGACAGTGGGTGTTCACCCGCCCGCGGGCTGGTTTGCAGATTTACTCATTCTCGACAACTCCCACGGAGTCATATGTCGGCCAGGGCATAATGCATAAAGGGTATTCGTATTATCCCGGCGACCCCAATGAAGGCAACTGGGGCAGCTCCATCAAGCTGCGGATAAGCACCAAGGAACCGGTGGCGGCGGTCTCCTTCTATACGGTGTTGCGGCCTCAGCCGGCAAAGGATCAAGGTGGCGGCGCTGGCTTCACGGTAACCTTCTCCGGTACCGACGCAGGCGAAAGGGATAAGCTGAGCATCAGCATCCCGGATAAAAATGATCCCGGACGAGTTAAGCGCACGGATGGCTTCCTTTTCTCTGAGAGCGGGCTGAGACTTACGATCAAAGATCAGGAAGGCACCACTCTTTATCACGTGGAGCTGTAAATAGCCACACTTAGCCCAGCCAGGGCCCTGGAGGGCGGGTTTGCTTTCAGCCCAGCTCAGCCAGGGCCTTTTTGGCCACTTCGGCTAAGAGTCCGGCACCGATATCCAGGCATTCTTCATTTATATTGAATTGCGGATGGTGCAGACCGAAGGGACCTTCCGAGCCGAGGCGGAAGATGCAGCCAGGTATGATCTGCTGGTAGACGGAAAAATCCTCCGCACCCATGACCTTATCGAAGTCCCTCACGTTCCCGTCACCCAATTCCTGCCGGCAGACGGAGCGGACCAATGCGGTGAGAGAGGCATCGTTGACCACCGGCTTAACCAGGTAATCATATTTGATTTCCGCCCGGCAGCGATATCCTTTGGCGATTTGACCGATGACCGTTTCCATCAGCCCGGGGAGTTCCTCGCCCACCTTGAGGTTGAAGTAGCGGGTGGTTCCTCTCAGCTCCGCCCGGTCGGGAATGATGTTGCCGGTGGTGCCGGCGTGGAATTGGCCCACGCTGACCACGACCGGTTCCAGCGGACTGATGATGCGGCTGGCAATGGTCTGCAAGCCGACCACCACCGCCGCCGCAGCCAGGATCGGGTCGGTGGTCTGGTGCGGGTAGGCAGCATGACCGCCCTTGCCGGTGATGGTGACGGCAAAACGGTCGGAAGCCGCCATCACGGGGCCGGCGGCCACCCCGGCGGTGCCCACAGGCAGCGTCGGGTCGTTATGTAAGCCGAATATTGCCCGGACGCCGGCGAGAGCTCCATCCTCCACCATTTTGCTCGCCCCGCCAACCACCTCTTCGGCCGGCTGGAAGATCAGGCGCACTGTCCCCGGCCATTGCTCCCGGGTGGCGGCCAGCCGTTCAGCGGCGCCCAGCAAAATGGCTACGTGGGAATCGTGGCCGCAGGCATGCATGACGCCCTGGTTCACGCTTTGGAATGGCAGACCGGTGGCTTCCGTTATAGGTAGAGCATCTATGTCGGCGCGCAGCGCTATCGTCGGACCGGGCCCTTTACCCTGAATGTCGCAGATCACTCCGGTGCCCGCACAACGCCGGGAGTCCAGATCGAGGCGCTTCAGGTGCTGCTGGATCACCGAGGCGGTGCGCTCTTCCTTAAAAGCCGTTTCCGGATGACGGTGGATGTCACGACGGATCTCTATTAGATCGAGTATCACGGAAAAATGCCCCTTTTCCTTAATCTTATCAGCGCTATGATATGCCAAATTCCCATGCAGGTCAATCAAAACCCAGCCGGTCGGCCGGTCTCGACCGGTTTCGTCGGCCAGAGAATATCCCGCCCGCCGGAGTGTCCATTTCTTTCCCCAAACGTGGAGGGGAGTCTGTGGGGGTGTCCAAATAAGGACGCTAACTTGCCGGAGGTGTCCAAATAGGGACGTGAACTCGCCGGGAATGTCCAAATTATTCCCTCAAGGTTTCGGCTGGAACCGTGATGGGCGGTTTCAGGAAAGAAATGGAAGGAGATACCGTTGAAAATTGCCATATACTGGAAATATCCTACCTCCACCGGCCCGGTGTCGGCCTGTTGCGGCATGATTTGGACACGTCCTCCTCTACCCGGTCAGATAGCGGAATAATTTGGACACCTAATGGAGTTATTTGGACACCCCCTCACCGAAGTCGGCGACGTATGGTGGGGGCAGTGGTGGGCGGCAGCCGGAGGTAGGATGCATTGTACGATTAGAGAATGCATATCGTCACGCCTTGAGCTTGAGCTGCTGATTTGCCCCATCCAAATGCAAACGCCCTGCGTAAAAGTGGTCGTTCTTAATCAACATGCCTGGTAGTGCATCGCTTACGCCCCGCTTGTGTGGGCACCCTGATCCTCCGGAACAACCAGCCCTCAGGGGGAGAAGAAAGTGGGGAGGGGAGTGAGTGGGATCACTTTGGCCGACATACCAAGATACTAGCGACTCTCTGTGGAAAATCTCCCGCCTCCCGGAGTGTCCAATTCATACTCCAAACGTGGAGGGGGCTGAGAGGGGTGTCCAAATAAGGACATAATCTAGCCGGGGGTGTCCAAATTATTCCCTCAAGGTTTCGGTTGGGGCTGTGATGGGCGGTTTCAGGAAAGAAATGGAAGGAGATACCGCCGATAATTTCCATATACTGGAAATATAGCCCCTCCACCGGCCCGGTGTCGGCCTGTTGCGGCATGATTTGGACACGTCCTCCTCTACCCGGTCAGATAGCGGAATAATTTGGACACCTAATGGAGTTATTTGGACACCCCCTCACCATGGATGACAGCGTGTGACGGTGTGTGGGGTAGGGTGGGGACATGCATTGGACGATTAGAGAATGCATATCGACACGCCTTGAGCTGCTGATTTGCCTCAGCCGACTACAAACTCCCTGCGTAAAGGCGGTCGTTTTCCATCATTGCGCCTGGCAGTGTATGGCTAAAACCCTGCCCATATAGGCCACCCTGATCCTCCGGAACAACCAGCCCTCCGGGGGAGGGGAGTGAGAAGGATCGCTTTGGCCGACATACCAAGATACTAGCGACTTTCTGTTGAGAATCTCCCGCCCGTCCATTTCATACTCGAAACATGGAGGGGGCTAAGGGGGGTGTCCAAATAATGACGCAATCTAGCCGGAGATGTCCAAATTATTCCCTCAAGGTTTCGGCTGGGGCCGTGATGGGCGGCTTCAGAAAAGAAATGGAAGGAGATACCGCCGAAATTTACCATATACTGGAAATATAGCCCCTCCACCGGCCTGGTGTCGGTCTGCTGCGGCATGATTTGGACACGCCCTCCTCTACCCGGTCAGATAGCGGAATAATTTGGACACCTAATGGAGTTATTTGGACACCCCCTCACCGAAGCCGGCGACGTGTGGAGGCGGGTAGTGGCGGGCGTCAGCTGGCGGAAAGATGCATTGTACGATTAGAGAATGCAGATCGTCACGCCTTGAGCTGCTGATTTGCTCCAGCCAACTATAAACTTCCTGCGTAAAGGCAGTCGTTTTTCGTCACCTGATCCTCCGGAACAACCAGACCCCCGGGGGAGGGGAGTGAGAAGGATCACTTTGGCCGACATACCAAGATACTAGCAACTCTCTGTGGAGAACCTTCCGCCCGCCGGAGTGTCCATTTCTTTTCCCAAATGTAGAGGGGAGTCTGTGGGGGTGTCCAAATAAGGACATAATCTAGCTGGGGATGTCCAAATAGGGACGTGAACTCGCTGGGGATGTCCAAATTATTCCCTCAAGGTTTCGGTTGGGGCCGTGATGGGCGGTTTCAGGAAAGAAATGGAAGGAGATGCCGCCGAAATTTACCATATACTGGAAATAAAGCGCCTCCACTGGCCCGGTGTCGGCCTGTTGCGGCATGATTTGGACACGTCCTCCCCCACCCGGTCAGATAGCGGAATAATTTGGACACCTAATGGAGTTATTTGGACACCCCCTCACCGAGGTCGGCGACGTATGGTGGGGGCAGTGGTGGGCGGCAGCCGGCGGTAAGATGCATTGTTCGATTAGAGAATGCATATCGACACGCCTTGAGCTGCTGATTTGCCCCATCCAAATGCAAACGCCCTGCGTAAAGGCGGTCGTTTTCTTCATTGCGTCTGGCAGTGTATGGCTAAAACCCTGCCCGTATAGGCCACCTTGATCCTCCGGAACAACCAGCCCTCCGGGGAGGAGAAAGGAGTGGAGGGGGATGGGAAGGTTCTCTTTGGCCGACATACCAAGATACAAGCAACTCTCTGTTGAGAACCTTCCGCCCGCCGGAGTGTCCATTTCATACCGAAACGTGGAGGTGGCTGAGGGGGTTGTCCAAATAGGGACGTGAACTCGCCGGGGATGTCCAAATTATTCCCTCAAGGTTTCGGCTGGGGCCATAATGGGCGGTTTCAGGAAAGAAATGGAAGGAAATACCGCCGAAAATTGCCATATACTGGAAATATCCCACCTCCACCGGCCCGGTGTCGGCCTATTATGGCATGATTTGGACACGTCCTCCTCTACCCGGTCAGATAGCGGAATAATTTGGATACCTAATGGAGTTATTTGGACACCCCCTCATCGAAGCCGGCGACGTGTGGTGGCGGGCGGTGGCGGGCGGTGGCTGGCGTCAGCCGGCGGTAAGATGCATTGTTCGATTAGAGAATGCATATCGACACGCCTTGAGCTGCTGATTTGCCCCATCCTACCGCAAATATCCTGCGTAAAGGCGGTCATTCTACATCGCCGTGCCTGGCGAGGCATCGATTACGTGCCACCCGTATGGACACCACGATTCCCAAGGACAACCAGCCTCCCCCAAAGCCTCCCAGAGGGAGGAATGCCCCAACCTTTGCAAAACTGTTTGATTTGCTGATTAAAGATCTATATTAACTTGTCAAGGTTCAATGATTAACCCTAATGAACTAGGAGGAAAAGTAACCATTGAAATGTAATAACATAATAAAACACCATTTGGGAATAGGAGGTTAATATTATGAGTTGCAGAGCTTTCTGTCGGTGGTTGAGTTTACTGTGTTTCCTGCTTTTGGTCTTGGCCGGACCGGCAGGCGCCAGTCAGGTGAAGGTCATGCTGTGGCATTCGCTCGATGAACGAACCGGTGCTCCAGAATTTGAACAGATCTGCAAGGATTTTAACGACACTCATCCCCACATCCAACTGGAAGTACAATATGCCGGGAGTTATGGCAAGGCTCTGGAGAAAATGCAGGTAGCCTGGGCGGGCGGGGTGGCACCAAACATAGCCATGCTGGAACAAACCCGCAACACCATCTTCTATTATTTCGGCGGTCTGCTGAAGCTGGACGACTTCATCAACGGGCTCAACGGCATCGACTTAAACGATTTTTCCCAGAGCATGCTGGGCTCGGTGACTTATGACGGTTCGATCTACGGCCTGCCCTATAACACCAGCACTCCCCTGATTTACTACAATAAAGATTTGTTCATGCTCTCCGGTCTGGCTCCTGTGGCTCCTAAGACCTGGAATGAAATACTGGAGTTCTCCCGCAAGATCGCCAAAGACAAAGACGGGGACGGCCGCACCGATGTTTTCGGTATCGACTTCTATGCCTGGGGTTGGCTTTTCGAGGCCTGGATTGGGCAGAACGGCGCCCGGGTGTTGAACGATTCCCTGACCGCTTTCACCCTGAATTCTCCCGAGGCTGTGGAAGCCATGCAGTTTACCCAGGATCTGGTACACAAATATAACGTCGCCTATTATGCCGGGGAGAGCGGCTACAATTTGTTCTGGACCAACCGGCTGGCCATGGGCGAGCGCTCGACGGCCTCCCTCGCCGACAACATCAGCAAATCCCAGGGCCTCTTCGACATGGGTGTGGCGCCGCTCGCCTGCAACAAAGAGTGCTATGCTCCCATCGGCGGTGGGAACCTGGTGCTGTTCAACACCGGGAGCGATGCTCAGAAAGAAGCAGCTTGGGAAGTGCTGAAATTTATCACCTCCACCGAACAGCTGGCCCGCTTCTCTGCGTCCACCGGTTATATGGCGGCGAGACGCTCTTCGTTCAACCATCCGATCCTGCGGGAGTGCTTTGCCACTGAGCCGCGCTACCGGGCAACCTACGAGCAGATGGAAGTGGCCTACTCCCGACCCAAAGTGCCCTTCTGGAACAGCACTATGGCCCCGGAGTTGGAGAAGTTCTATAAATTGCAGTTTTCCCAGAACGGGAATGTCAAGCAGGGACTTGATGAAATCGCCCGCCTCGGGAACATCGCCCTGGCGGAATGGAAAACTTCGCTCACGGACAAGTAGAGTAGCCGGAATTAGCGGGTAAGCACCGGATAGGTAAACGGGGACAAAGCGAATCTAATAAAGCGAGGCTGTGCCGGCTTTTTGGGGCCGGGCGCGGCCCCGCTTTTTTTATGGATATTAAGATTAATTTACGGCATAGTCGGGCGAATGGGATGCATGTTTATGCCTGCTAATTTCAATACAGCACACCTGTCACCATCCCCAAAGACTCTTTCTACTCACAGCATACAACCTCTATGAACTTGAAATGGGGTAAAGATGGCAGGAAACGTGCATAAACATGCACATAGAATACATGTATATGGAAGGAGACGGCTGCCACCAATAGAAACATCTGGTAATAAGCAACGCAAAACACCGACAAGGAGTGAACCGGCATGACAACGCAAAATATTTGAGTTTTATAAAAGGATATGGCCGGGATTCCCCATTCGGCCTGGGTCTGATAAATGGGGAAAATATTTAAATAACAGAAAACAGGAAGGGAATTAGGCAAATGAAAACCTGGAAATTTCCTGATTTCCGTGTGGGAGTGCTTGTAGGTTTTGTTTTGCTCCTGCTTGTCGGCTTGGCTTATGCGCAAACATTGCTCGTAAATGAAACCTTCTGCGAACCAGTGGGCGGGATACCTACCGACTGGACACCTACCATGAATGAGCAGGCTACGGTGGCTATTCGTCAGGTGCCGGATTTGTCGGGAGCTACCTGCGGGAGGGCGCTCGAGTTGGCCGACGAGAGTTCAAACAGCTTTCCCATGCTGGAACGCAGCTTTGGAGCACCGGTAAAGAAGGGGACATTTGAGTTCGTTGTGCTCAATTCCACCGATAAGCCGGGGGAAATTTTTGGCGAGATAAGGTCGACGGATGCCGGCAACGTCATCGAATGCCGAATCGACACGGCGAAAGCGCTTAGGTGCCGGGATGGTTCGACGCTGAAGGTCTTGGCGACCGGTGTGGATAATGGGGTATGGCATACGGTGCGCATCGAATGGGATGCCAACACCTGGACTTATAAGGTCATGCTGAATGGCGACTATGTCACGCCGGATACCGGTTTTAGCTTTACGGCATTGGGAGTCCCCACTTCCGTCCGCTTTAAGCTCGGCAGCACCGCTGCCAAGGTGAATCAGAAAGCTTATATCGATCAAGCCAAGGTGTTTGAATATGTGGCCGCTCCCAAATATATCGTTACGGTTAGCGATACGGAGCCGGTTAATGGCTCGGCCGTGACGGTACAGGCGCAGTTGGCCGACGAAAACGGCAACCCAATCAGGGAAGCCGGCCGGACGGTGCAATGGTCGGCGACGGGAGGCGGCAGTTTCGATGCCCAGACGACAGTTACCGATGCTACCGGTCTGGCGACCGTCACCTTCACTGTCTCCACCGTAGCCGGCACGGAACATGTAGTGACGGCGACGGATGGTGAAAATAGCAACATCAAAGGCGACAGTCCGGCAATTATCACGCAGCCGGGGG
>DULU01000109.1 GCA_012840225.1 Bacillota bacterium | reverse complement strand
CGGCGCTTCGCGCCGCAACTCGGCGATCCCCGTATTATGCGGCAGGACGCGCACCCTGAAGCCTTTGTCGGCCAGGGCTTGCAATATACTTCTCTTTACCCCGAAGTCTATCACGACCACAGTCGGGCCGTCGCCCGGTGCGAAGGTATATGGTATGGGCGTGCTCACCTCGCCGATCAGATCCTGCTCATGGAGGAAAGGCAAGCTCTTGGCCCGCTCGGCCAGTTCTGCAATACTGCTGCCGGTGGCCGAGATTACCCCTCTCATGCTGCCTGCCCGGCGGATCCTGGAGGTGAGGGCTCTGGTGTCCACCCCTTCGATGCAGGGGAAACCCTTATTCAGCATCCACTCCACCAGGCTGATTTCGGACCGGAAATTGCTGGGCACTTTGGCAATCTCCCTCACCACCAGCCCTCTGGGCTGAAAGGCGGCGGATTCCGCATCCTCCCGGTTTACGCCGGTATTGCCGATGAAGGGATAGGTCATCACCAGTATCTGGCCGCGATATGAAGGGTCGGTCAAAGCCTCCTGGTATCCGGTCATAGCCGTATTGAATACTACTTCACCTTCCACATCCTTTTCGGTGCCGATAAAACTGCCCTGATAACTGGAACCGTCTTCCAGGACTAAAACCGCTTTCATATCGTCATTCCCTGCCTCGATTACGATTACCTGCCCGGTGCGGGCGACTTCTAGCGATGGTGTTAAGGCCTAGTCCGGATGGTCCAGGTTTATGTTCCGCACCAATCTGGTCAACTCGGCCCGGTCCGATATGGGATAAATAGAGGTGAGTGTGGTGCGGTTGCTCTTGATCTGCAGAAAGCTGAGCTCGTCATTGGTCGCGCCTTCAGACCCGGTGGCCTCCTCGGCGTCCAGCTGCTCTTTCACCGCCTTGATGCTGGATTTTTCATTCATCAAGGCTTTGATGCGCAGCAAGCGTTCTATATGCCCGGCGCTGAATCTCCTCTGTTTGCCTTGCGTCCTGATGGGGCTGATGAGGCCCTGGGATTCATAATAGCGGATCTGCCTGGAAGTCAAACCGGTTTTCTCACACACCTGACCTATGGAATAGGTGGAGGTGTGAGGCGATTCGGTCATTTGCCTGAAACCTCCCATATATTTAATAAACCTCAGTACCACCTTCTCTAGATACAGTAACAAATCCGGCTTACTGCCGTCAAGGATAGTTGACAAATATGTAACAACGCTCGCAAACCATATGTAATGCATACTGAATACATGACATTAGCAGCGCAAATATACCGGTATCTCTCTTTACAACGACCCCCGACCTAGCATAATATTAGGCGTAAATCAACAAGTCATGTTAGATATTCGTTTCATGTTAAGTTTATATGGGGAGTAGATAGGCATGCTTGAAGGTTGGGTTAGGATTCCGTCCGGTTGTGCCATAGCGGGAATTATAAACCAGAACGGCCAGGCCTTTTCCGGGGAGATGATCGCCCGGGCCATGACCGTGATGCATGATCGCTCCAACGGGCTCGGCGGCGGCTTTGCCGGGTATGGGATTTATCCGGAAATGAAAGAAGCCTATGCCTTTCATGTGCTGGCACAGGACAAGACCGGTATCAGTCAGGTGGATGAGCTCTTCAAGGAAAACTTTACCGTAATCCTCAAGGAACCTCTGCCGACCCGCCGGACGGCCGGGGTGGCGGGAACACCTTTTCTCATGAGGTACTTCCTTCAACCTCAGAAGGAAAATGCCGATGCCGATCAGCTGGTGGCCGCCACCACCTTACAGATCAATAAACATATTGGCGGTACCTTCGTCCTCTCCGGCGCCAAGAACATGGGTGTGTTCAAAGGAGTGGGCTACCCGGAAGACATCGCCGCATTTTTCAGGCTCGATGAGTACAAAGGTTATCTTTGGACAGGTCACGGCCGGTTTCCCACCAACACCCCGGGCTGGTGGGGCGGCGCCCACCCCTTCAGCCTCCTGGATGTGACTTTGGTCCACAATGGGGAGATTTCCTCCTATGGCGCCAATCGCCGCTACCTGGAAAGCCAGGGCTATCACATGACTCTGCAGACCGACAGCGAAGCCATCGCCTATGCCTGCGATTTCCTGCACCGCCGCCACCAGTTGCCCTGGGAGATAATCGCCAAGGTGTTTGCTCCCCCTCACTGGTGGGAGATCGACCGGATGCCGGCCGAAGAGCGGGAACTGGCCGTCGCTTTGCGGCGGACCTACGGCAGCCTGCTGATGAACGGCCCCTTTTCTATCATTGTGGGCTTTGCCGGCGGCATGATGGCTCTGAACGACCGCCTGAAACTGCGGTCCTTGGTCGCCGCCCAGAATGAGGAATGGGTGTTTGTAGCCAGCGAAGAGGCGGCCATCCGGGCAGTATGTCCCGAGCCCGAAAGCGTCTGGTATCCAAAGGGTGGAGAAGCTGTAATCCAACTGGTAAAGGAGAATGTGGAGTGCCACGCAGCTTAGTGCCACCAGCTTTCTTTGTGGAGAGGGTAACTACCCGGTGCATCAAATGCGGCGTCTGTGTCAGACAGTGCGGCTTTTCCGTTCATGCCCAGGCCGAGCCCTACGGCGAGGTAGTCTCGACAGAAGAAAACTGCGTCGGCTGCCAACGCTGCGTAGTCTTTTGTCCCACTCGCGCTTTGAGAATCATGGAGAACGTCCATTCCGTCCGCCAGCATCCCAACTGGACGGCCGGCGTGATCCACGACATACAAAAACAGGCGGAGACCGGGGGCATCATCCTGGGCAGCATGGGCTGCGACAAGGATTACCCCATCTATTTCGATCGCCTGGCCCTCAATGCCAGCCAGGTCACCAATCCGGCCATCGATCCCCTGCGTGAACCCATGGAGGTGCGCACTTACCTGGGGTCCAAAGCGCCGCGGGTGGAAGTGAAACGCAGCGGGGTTACCTTCCGCCTGCAGAAACCTATGCCCATCGGGATCAAGCTTGAGACGCCCATCATGTTCGCCGCCATGTCCTTCGGCTCCATCAGCAAAAACGTCTGCGAAGCGCTGGCCAAAGCCGCCACCGAGCTGGGCACGCTTTTCAACACCGGGGAAGGCGGGTACCACGCCGACTTGAGGAAATATGCCGCCAACAGCATCGTGCAGGTGGCCTCCGGACGTTTCGGTGTGGATAAGGAATACCTCGAGGTAGCCCGGGTGATCGAGATCAAGATGGGGCAGGGGGCCAAGCCGGGGATCGGCGGTCACCTGCCGGGGGAGAAGATGACCTGGGAAGTGGCCCGGACGCGCATGATCCCCAAAGGAACCGACGCCATATCTCCGGCGCCGCACCACGACATCTATTCCATTGAAGATCTCAAACAGCTGATCGACACGCTAAAAGAAGTGACCGATTATAAAAAACCTATTTCGGTGAAGGTAGCGGCCGTTCACAACGTGGCGGCGATCGCCAGCGGTATTGCCAGAGCCGGAGCGGACATTATCACCATCGACGGCATGAAAGGCGGCACAGGCGCCGCACCCAAGGTAGTGCGCAATGAGATCGGAATCCCCATCGAAGTGGCCATCGCCGCCGTCGACCAGCGCCTCAGAGAGGAAGGGATCAGAGATGAGGTCAGCCTGGTGGCGAGCGGCGGCATCAGGTGTAGTGCGGATGTGCTGAAGGCCATTTGCCTGGGGGCCGACGCCGTCTATATCGGCACGGCCGCCCTGGTGGCCTTGGGATGCCACTTGTGCGGCAAGTGCTATACCGGCAAATGCAGCTGGGGCATCGCCACCCAGGATGAATACCTCTCCCGCCGGGTCAATCCCGAACTGGGCGTGAAGAGGCTGGTCAATCTGGTAAATGCCTGGACCCTGGAGATCAAGGAAGTGATCGGGGCCATGGGGATCAACGCCATAGAGAGCCTGCGGGGAAACCGCCTGCACTTAAGAGGGATCGGGCTTAATGAGGTGGAGCTCAAGGTGCTGGGAGTCAAACCCGCCGGGGAATCGATGTAAACGCAGGAGGTCAGTTCATGAAGCGAGTGTACTGCAACGAAAAGTATTGCGTTAACTGTCATCTCTGTGAAATCTATTGCCTGGCAGCGCACTCTCCTGCGCCGGACCTCATCAAAGCCTTCTCGCCGAGCGACGGGATCCGACCGGTGGCCAGGATCCAGGTGGAAGAATCCCGTCCCCGCTCCATGGCCGTCTCCTGCCGGCATTGCCTTCATCCGCTTTGCGCCGACAGTTGCATTTCAGGTGCTTTGACCAAAGACCCCAACACCGGGATTGTCTTGAGCGATCCGGAGAAATGCGTGGCCTGCTGGTCCTGCCTCTCCGTCTGCAGCATTGGCGCCATCCGCAAAGGTTTCGTCGCCGGCCGGCCCGTCTCCGTCAAATGCGATCTCTGCCAGGGGCGGGAAATACCGGCTTGCGTCGAGGCCTGTCCCAACCAGGCTTTGACCTATGAAGATCGGGGGGAGAATTGATGAAATATCTGGTGATCGGCTGCTCCAGCGCCGGCATCCACGCCATGGAAGCCATCAGGCAAAAGGATGCCACCGGCGAAATAACCTGCCTTACCAAGGAGCAGGATCTGCCATACGGTCGACCGCTGATTTCATACTGGCTGGAAGGAAAGATCAGGGAAGAGAAAATGAGCCTGCGCCCGCAGGAATTTTTTGACCGGCTGGGCATCCGGCTCTGCACCGGGGTGGAAGCGGTCAGGCTGGACTTGGCCAACCGCTCGGTGCTCACCGCCACCGGGCAAAGCTTCACCTATGACCGGCTTTTCCTGGGCTGCGGGGGCAAACCCATCGTACCGCCCATCGAAGGGCTCAAGGCGGTTCCCCATTTCTTCTTCCACACTTTAGCCGATGTCAAGAAGATAAAACTCCTGGTCACCCCGGAAGACAAGGTGCTCATCATCGGCGGCGGCCTGATCGGGCTGAAAGCGGCCGAAAGCTTAACCAGCCTCAACGCCCGGGTGACGGTGGTGGATCTCGCTCCCCATCTCCTCTCCAGCATCATGGGTGCCGGAGCGGCCTATATGGTGCAAGAGGCTATATGTGCCCAGGGCGTAGAGGTGAAGCTGAACAACTCGGTGGCGGCTGTACGGATGATTGGCCCCAGAGAGCTGGCAGTCACGTTGAAAGACGGAGTGCAGCTCATGGTCAATCACCTGGTGGTGGCCGTCGGGGTGGCACCCAACCTGGATTTGGTGCAGGGGACGGCGCTTTCCCACCGCCGCGGTCTCCTGGTGGACCAGCATATGCAGACCAACATCTCCGGGGTATATGCCGGCGGCGATATGGTGGAATTCCGGGAGATGCTGAGCGGACAGCAGAAAGTGGTGGGCATTGTTCTGAATGCCGCCATGCAAGGCCGGGTGGCCGGTTACAATATGGCCGGTTTCCCGCTCGCTTTCGACGGCAGCATGGTCTGCAACTCCCTGAACCTCTTTGCCACCAATATTGTCACCATGGGCGAGAGTACCGCCGCCGGGGAAAACAAAGAGATTTTGGTTTCTCGGCCGGCTCCCGGGGTATACCGGGAACTGGTGTTCAGAGACGGCCGGCTATGCGGCGCCACCTTGATCAACGATGCCGAGCGCGCCGGGATCCTGCGCCATCTCATCTATAAGCAAGTGGAGGTAGACGAGGTTAAAGAGGGCCTTCTGGCCAAAACCCCGCAGCTACTGGAGATCCCCTTTGCCCGGTGGGACGAGTATTACCGGGACCTCACCGCATAAAGGACGACGGAAAAGGAGAGTGCCAAGTGCAAACCCAGCTAATAGACGCCTGCGGACTGCATTACCAGAGTCTGAACGCCTATATTCGGAAGGCGGCAGGGAACGGCTTCCAGCATTACACTTTGCGCAATGTAAACGGGCAGCGTTTCATCGGCGCCGGACTGAGCCGCTCCATCAGGATCACCATCCACGGCACCCCCGGCAATAACCTCGCCGCCATGCTGGACGGGGCGCACATCGAAGTGTTCGGCAACGCCCAGGACGGGGTGGGGAACACCATGAACGACGGCCGGGTGATCATCCATGGGAATGCTTCCGATACCGTGGGCTACGGCATGCGCGGCGGGGAGATCTACATCCGGGGCCGGGTAGGTTGCCGCGTGGGCATTCACATGAAAGCCGGGTTGGAAAAGTCCCCGGTGATCGTCGTCGGGGGCAGCGCCGGCGATTTTCTCGGCGAGTATATGGCCGGCGGCTGCATCGTGCTGCTGGGAGAAAACCTGACACCGGCCGAGAGCGTAGGCAAATATATCGGCACCGGCATGCATGGGGGGACGATTTATATCCGGGGTGAAGTGCCTCGTGACAGGTTAAGCCAGGAAGTAAAAGTGGAGTATGTCAGGTTTGAGGAAGACGTCAAGCTGCAGGAGTGCCTGGAGCCATTTGCCAAAGCCTTCGCCGAAACCTTCCGGTTCACCGAGGCGTTCTCGAAAATCACGCCCGTCGGCCATCGCCCGTTCGGCTCGCTATATGCACACTGAAATCCCGACTCCTGCCCTACCAGTTGTAGCTCGTGTCAGGTTTAGATTTATTTAACAGCTCTAACCGCACAACATGTTGACAATAAACATAGTATATGTCATGATAGTCACTGTAAATTTGACATGACGACAGCAAACCTGACATGATTTGGAGGCGACAATTATGGAGACCAAATTCACCAAAGAAGATGTGCTCGGCCTAATAAAAGAACATGAAGTGCGTTTTGTCAGATTGCAGTTCACCGACATTTTGGGGACAACCAAGAACGTGGCTATTCCCGTGAGCCAGATCGAAAAAGCCCTGGATGGGAAGATCATGTTCGACGGCTCGTCCATCCAGGGATTCACCCGGATACAGGAGTCGGACATGTACCTGCGTCCCGACTGCAACACTTTTGCCATCTATCCCTGGAAAGAAAATGACACCAGGGTGGCCAGGATCATCTGCGACGTCTATACCCCCAATCAGGAGCCTTTCGCCGGCTGTCCCCGGGGCGTCCTGAGAAGGGTGCTGCAAGAAGCACATGAGATGGGCTTTGAGATGTATGTCGGCCCCGAACCGGAATTCTTCCTCTTCGAGACCGAATGCGGGGAGCCGACTCTGAAGATCAGGGATAAGGCCGGCTATTTCGACCTGCCGCCGATCGACAAAGGCGAGGATTGCCGGCGCGACATCGTCTTGGCCCTGGAAGCCATGGGCTTTGAGGTCGAGGCCTCCCACCATGAAGTGGCCACCTCCCAGCATGAGATCGATTTCAAATATGCCGACGCCCTCACCACCGCCGACAACATCGCCACCTTCAGGAGCATAGCCAAAACCGTAGCCAATCAGCACGGACTATATGCTACCTTCATGCCCAAGCCGATCTTCGGCGAGAACGGTTCCGGCATGCACCTGCATCAGTCGCTCTTCAAAAACGGCCAGAATGCCTTCTATGATGAGAACGACCCCCTCGGCCTCTCTCAGGTGGCCCGTTATTATATCGGCGGTTTGCTGACGCATGCCAGAAGCTACACCGCCATAACCAACTCCCTGGTCAACTCCTATAAGCGCCTGGTGCCCGGCTATGAGGCTCCCGTCTACATAGCCTGGTCCGGAAAGAACAGAAGCGCTCTGGTCAGGGTGCCCTCCGCCAAGGGAGTAACCAGCCGTATCGAGTTGAGAAGCCCAGATCCGGCAGGCAACCCCTATCTGATATTGGCCGTGGTGCTCAAGGCCGGGCTCGACGGGATCAAGAACAAGCTGGATCCGGGGCCGCAGCGCTTCGACAACATCTATGAGATGACGCCGGAAGAGAGGGAAAAGGAAGGCATATTGAGCCTGCCGGGCAGCCTGGAGGAAGCCTGCAACCTGTTGGAGCAGAGCCCCCTCATGAAGGAAGCTCTGGGCGAGCATGTCTACAGGCACTTCCTCAAAGCGAAAAGGCTGGAGTGGGATAGCTACAGAATCCAGGTCAGCCCCTGGGAAGTCGACAGGTACCTAAGCATCACCTGATATCTGATTCCCGCCCCCGCCAGGCCGCCTGCCCGGCCGTTCTGTGTGGCAATTCGGCTATTTGTTATTCGGCATATACCACCAAGAAAGAGATGAGAAAAAGTGTGTGGTATCGCTGGCTGGATCGACACTCAGATGGACCTCACCAAAGCAAAGGTCGTGCTGGAAAGGATGATGGCCTGCCTAACACACCGGGGGCCGGATGAATCGGGCATGTGGTTGTCCTCCCGGGCCGGATTGGTCCACCGCCGCCTTATCGTGGTAGATCCCCTGGGAGGGCAACAGCCCATGCTCTATGAGCGGGAAGGCCGCACTTATGTGTTGGTCTATAACGGCGAGCTTTACAACACCGATGAACTGAGGAAAGAGCTGCTGGATCTGGGCCACACTTTCAGTTCATATTCGGACACCGAAGTCTTGCTGAAGGCCTACGCCCAGTGGGAAAGCGCCTGCGTGCAGCATCTGAACGGTATCTTCGCTTTCGCCGTGTGGGAACCGGAAAAGCAAACGTTGTTCATGGCCCGGGACCGGCTGGGAGTGAAGCCTCTGTTTTACACCCGAAGGGGCAGCGCCTTCCTCTTTGCCTCGGAGATCAAAGCGCTCTTCGCTCACCCGCTCGTCTCAGCCGAGGTGGATGAAGAAGGTTTAGCCGAGATATTCGCCATCGGTCCGGCCCGCACTCCCGGCCATGGGGTGTTCAGAGGCCTCCGGGAGCTCAGACCGGCCGAATGGCTATTATATGATGCCGGGCGCAGAAGCCTCCGTCTCGAGCGCTATTGGACTCTGAGCAGCTCTCCGCACCCCGACGACTACGATACCACTCTGGAAAAAGTGAGGTACCTCTTCACCGATGCGGTGAAACGGCAGCTGGTATCCGACATGCCGGTATGCACCCTCTTGAGCGGCGGACTGGATTCCAGCGCCATCACGGCGGTGGCGGCAATGGAATATAGACAAAGCGGAAAAAACCTCACCACCTATTCGGTGGACTACCTGGAGAATGAGCTCTACTTCCGGTCCGACGACTTCCAGCCGGATGCCGATCAGCCCTGGGCCAAAGAAGTGGCCGGCTTTCTCTCCACCGATCATCGTCAGGTGATGATCAGCCCCGGCGATCTGCACCGGACGCTCGACCAAGCCATGCAGGGCAGGGATCTGCCGGGCATGGCCGACATAGATTCTTCCCTTTACCTCTTCTCCGGGGAGATCCGCCGGGGAGCCACCGTGGCCTTGTCCGGCGAATGCGCCGACGAGGTTTTCTCAGGCTACCCCTGGTTTCGCCGGGAAGAGGCCATCAAGGCACAAACCTTTCCCTGGTCGCTCCTGACCGATCTGCGCCGGAGCATCCTTTCTCCCGACGTGCTGCGCAAAACAGATATTGACGGCTATATTGCCGCCCGCTACCAGGAAGCCCTGGCGGAAGTCCCCGTCCTGGAAGGGGAGAACGCTCCTGCCGCCCGGCAAAGGGAGCTCACCTACCTCACCCTCACCCGCTGGATGCCCACCCTGCTGGAGCGCAAGGACCGGATGAGCATGGCGGTAGGTCTGGAGATCAGGGTGCCGTTTTGCGATCACCGCTTGGTGGAGTATATGTGGAATGTCCCCCTGGATTATAAATTCAGCCGGGGGAGGGAGAAAGGGCTCCTCAGAGCGGCCCTGCGGGGTATCTTGCCGGAGAATGTCCTTTGGAGGCCAAAAAGTCCATATCCCAAGACTCATCATCCGCATTACTTCGCCGCTACCGTCGCTTCTCTGAAAAAAATACTGCAAGACTCCACTTCACCGCTCAACCCGCTCCTAAACAAAAAAGCGCTGCAAGAACTGATGAACTCACCTGGCATATGCGACAGACCCTGGTTCGGTCAGCTGATGAGGGCGCCGCAGCTTTTCGGCTACCTTATCCAGGTCGACCTCTGGCTGAGACGGTATAAAGTGGCCATCGTTTAGGGGAAGATATGCAGATGGCCACTTCTCCTTGGAGGTGATAAAGATGGAAACAGAGACGGATTTTGTAAAAATGCATGGGCTGGGAAACGATTTTATCATCGTGATGGATGAGGGGGAGAAGCTCAAAGAGCTGGCCCGCTATGCCCGGCAGTTATGCGACCGCCGGTTCGGTATCGGCGCCGACGGCCTGGTATTCTGCAGCAGGGGGCCCGGCGGCTACCAAATGCGCATCTTCAACTCCGACGGCAGCGAAGCCGAGATGTGCGGCAACGCCATTCGCTGCGTGGCCCACTACCTTTACTCCCGCCATCTGGTCATAGGCGACTTGCTCATCAGCACCAAGGCCGGGGTGAAGAAAATCACTCCTGTGGGACCGGGATCATACCAGGTCAATATGGGTGAACCCATCTGGAATAGCGCCTTGATCCCGGTCAACTGCGAGAGGAACGAATGCCTGCAGCAAACGATCAACGTAGAGGGGACGGATTATATAATTCATGCCGTCTCCATGGGAAACCCGCACTGCATACTGTTTGTATCCGGGACAAGCCGGCCGGATTGCGTCACCACCTTGGGTCCCTTGATTGAGAACCATCCCATGTTCCCGCAAAAAACCAATGTGGAATTTGTCAAGGTGGAGAGCGAGCATAAGTTGCTGGTCGATGTGTGGGAAAGAGGAGCCGGCCGGACTTTGGCCTGCGGCACAGGGGCTTGTGCCAGCGCCGTGGTGGCCATCAGGCTCGGACTCTGCACCTCACCGGTAACCGTGCAACTCCCGGGAGGGCAGTTGGTTATCGAATGGGCGGGAGAAGGCCCGGTGTTCATGACCGGACCGGCCGTGGAAGTGATGACGGGGAAAATCAGCCGGGAATACCGGCAATCTATATCGTCGGGGGTTTACTGATGGAAAAGGCAAAAAGACTGCAAAATCTGGCTCCGTATCTTTTCGCCCGTCTGGAACAAAAGATACGCCTCGCCAAAGAAGCAGGCCGGGATGTGATCAGCCTGGGCATCGGCGATCCCGACCTGCCTACGCCGCTGCGCATAGTCAAGACGATGGGGGAGGCCATCTACCGGACGGAGTTTCACCAGTATCCCACTTCAGCCGGGTGCCCGGAATTTCGCCGGGCCGTGAGCGACTGGTATAAAAAGCGTTACCAAGTGGAGTTGGACCCAGAAAAGGAAGTGGTGGCTCTCATCGGCTCCAAGGAGGGAATAGCTCACATTGCTTTTTGCTATATCAATCCGGGAGATATCGCTTTGGTCCCTGATCCCGGCTATCCGGTCTATCAAAGTGGGGTGGTTTTGGCCGGCGGGGAGCCTTATTTTGTGCCTATAGAGGCCAAAAACGGCTTTCTCATCGATCTGGCGGCCATCCCGACGGAAGTGGCGGAAAAAGCGAAGATCTTATATATAAACTACCCGAATAATCCCACCGGTGCGGTGGCCGATAAACGCTTTTTTACCGAAGTGGTCGAGTTTGCCCGCCAATTTGACATTCTGGTCTGCCATGACGCCGCCTATATCGAAGTGGGTTACGACGACTACCAGCCGCTGAGTTTTCTGCAGGTACCCGGCGCCAAAGATATCGGTATCGAGTTCGGCTCGGTGTCCAAATCTCACAACATGACCGGATGGCGTATCGGCTGGGCGGTGGGCAACAAAGATGCAATCACCACTTTGACCACGCTGAAGACCAACATCGACTCCGGAGTTTTCACGCCCATCCAACTCGCTGCCGTTGAAGCCTTACAGATGCCCGAAACGGAGATCACGGAGAGAAACGAGATATATAAGAAGCGGCGTGATCTGGTGATAAGCACTCTGCACCGTCTTGGTTGGTCGGTTGAGGCCCCGAAAGCGTCGATTTACATCTGGTGCCCCGTCCCCGAAGGCGAAGATTCCCTCTCCTTTGCCGAGAAAGTGTTCGCCAAAACGGATGTAGTTATCACCCCGGGCGTCGGCTACGGCCAAAACGGAGAGGGATATTTCCGCATCTCGCTGACCATCGACGATGCCAGCTTGACCAAAGCTATGGAGAGGTGGGTAAAGGCCGGAATACACTATTGAAGGCGCGTTAGGCTGTAAGGTATGACCAGCTGGACAGGCAGTGACCTGAGCAGCACTGCCATGTGTTCTGGTTTATGGATGCAAAAAGAGGCCAACGAGCGCTCACCCGTTGGCCGTTTTTTACTTTGCAGTTCAGTTTTTTGCACCACCCCGGTACCCCTAGCAGAGCGTCAGAAGTGGTAGTTGCGGTCAGTGTCGCTTCTGGCGGTTCTGACGCTTGGTGTGGGTGTTGCGGGGGTCACGACTGGTTGCAGTATTGAAATTCTGCAGTCAATCAAACCCTACTGACAGTCTAGCTCAGTCCTCACCCCTATTAGAGTTGACAAGATGTCCAATGATGATGAATTTAAACGCACGCTCATTCTGCAGTTTATCAAACGCTGGAACAAGTTCGTAACCGGAGCGAAGCGACGCTAGGGCGTTCTCAGTCTAACCAATTATTGGAATTGCAGCCAATCCCTCCTTCGACCAAAGAGATTCGTCGTAGTTGGCCTGTGGGTATGTGGGTAACTCGCAGAGTTATCCAAGCCATGTGGGCAACTACGGATGGTTGTCCACATGGTGTAGGTTGTCAAGCAATTGACCCACCCCTCACCGAGTAGTAGGCATATGCCGAATCAATAGCTAATTCCTGCCCCATCTAAAGGGGGGCATAGGAATGGGACGGAGGGTGTTCATTGTGCGTGAAATTGTAGAGGTATTACGATTCTGGCAGGCAGGGAATAGCCATCGTGCCATCAGCGACGTAAGCGTAAAATAGTACCCACCTTGAGTTAAGCCATATTCAACTCCATCTAGTAGGCAACTGCGGTTTTTTTTTGGTTATCAAAGATCCTACACCGGCTTGTAACAGGTGTATGATATTTTACGTTTACTTTTTAATAACAAACTTTGATGCATGGCGGTCGAGTCCGTTCATAATGGCTCGGCAGCTATGATACCAACGATGCTCCGGGATGTCCTCTGTAATTCCCATTATCACACCGCTGGGATCGTCAATTTGATCGAGCAACTCCACAGTGATCCTTTCCACGTCATCATCCGATCTTAGATGTTGAGAAGAAGGGAAGTTAAGCCATAAAACCTTATTTGGCCAAGCCTTTCGAGCATCGCCCAACGTCATATCCGTGTCGGGTGCCGGAGTAAAAGCTTCAATATAGTCCAGGTCGCTTTCGGCAATGGCTTCCGCCAATGTTCCGCAGTCGTCATCGTAGTGAGAGCCGATTAGTTTACCATGCTTGTGCATAATCTCCGCAGCTTCATTGTAGTGAGGTAAGTAATACTCCCGGTATAACTTTGGACTAATGATTTCGGGGACTATGTTACCACCATAGTTGGCGAATAAAGCAGGGGAGGCAGCAACTAAAGGATATATTTCCCGCTGTTTTTGCACGATGAGGTCGTAAAGAGCCAGAATTTCATCACGTCGCTCCATCCATTCGATACAGAAAGTCTCCATCTTCATATACGGACCGGATATTAGTGCTTGTAAAGGTTCCAAACCAAAACTAGCACGAAATATACAGCCTTCGCCATAAGCCTCTTGCGCTTGCAGAAACTCCGAGTAATTTTCCTGGTATACAGCATCTTTAATTATAAAGCGCAGCACCTTGTAATCATCCGGGCTATTGAGCATAAGCTCGTGATACCAGGAGGTAAATCCGGCCGGCTCCTTTAGGGTGCTGACTGTTCCTACAGGTGTTTCATAATATGTGCGAATCATGGTTTTACCTGATAAGCACACTTTTTCCTTGCGTATTTGTACATTGGGGTAAATGATCCGATATACTGGTGGTTGGCGATGGACAACGCAAAGACCACGTTGGCGCAGTTCTTGTTCTGCTGGTCCGGGTGGTAATTTTGTGGCGTACATAGTAAATGGAACAGAACCGCTATACCCCCCTCTTAAGGCTATTTCGACTCGTTTGCGGGGAGTTAAACTTTGTTGAGACATATACCAACACCTCAATTAGCTTAAAGAACCGGACCCCAGGAGCATTTGCTCAATGGGGTCCGGTGCCGATTGGTGATAAACTTTAACGTGAGGCCTTTTCTTTCAGTAAATTATTTAACACTTCATGAGCTTGCTGTAAGGTGGGAGCGACCGGCTTTTGGTCCTGGGTTATGGCATTTACATATTTTTGCAGTTCATTTCTTATGTCAAGGTCGTACACAGGCCTGGGGATGTTTTGGTCGTCATTTAAAACACTGAACCAAAACTTATCAGGATACCTCATCGAGATTTTTTTCCAGGTGGAGATAAAACCTGTAGCAGCTTGATGTTCCAACGCTCGTTCCAATGCTACGTATTTAATCCATTTATAAGCTGCCTCGGCGTTTGGCGAATTTTGCGTCAAGGCTAGGCCTTGTACCTGCACGATATTAGCGCCTCTAACTAATTTCGGATTCAGGGCGAATGAATAGGCAAAGAAGCATTTGGCCGCATCATAACCCGCTTTAAAGGTGGGCAGACCCAAAGCGATTGCAGCAGTATTATTAAGGATGTTTCCATTGAGCCAGTGCGCGACTCGGTGAGTGTGATATATATCCTGCAGAAAACTTAGTGCCGTATGAACCGGCTCTGTAGTCAAGCGGCTTTCCCGGGGATTAAACAACCGATCAAAATACCAACCGCCGGCGTTATGCACCCACAGCGGAAATCGGTTATAGAAATTAGGCACGTTCGCTCCATAGCGGATGATTTGGCCGTCGCCATCATAAATAGTTAGCTTTTTGCAAATGTCAACGAAATCATCCCAAGTCCATTGGTAATTCCATTGCGAAGGCGGTTGTATGCCTGCCTCGTGGAACATATCGTCATTTAGTACCATTATGGATGTATTGACCACGTGTGGCAGAAACCAAAAATTGCCGGCGTTGGCTCCTTCAGTCATGGTAGCTGCCTGCACTGCAACCGGATACAGCTCTTGTATATCAATGTTTTTATCTCCGGCGATTATTGGCGATAGATTTGCGAAAATATTTTGAGTAGCTAAGGGGTAGCCGTCTTCAGCAGCAATTTCCACTACATCCGGAGCAACTCCGCTCGCAAATTGCAACAGTACCTGCTGGATAAGTTCTGCGGTACTTCCCGCATAGTAGATGTCTACCTCGATGTCCGGGTTTAAAGCTTCATATTCCTCAGCAATCTTTTCCAGCCACTGCGTCGACTGCGGACCAACATTCCGCGGCCGCAAATGCACGATTTTTGTTTTTGCTGCCGAACAAGGGACGATTCCTACCAACCAGACCAGTAACATAATGCCCAGCAATCTCCAATATTTCATTCTTGATAACCACCTTTCTATTTAGATCGCAATGCCTTGGTACTACTAACTCAGCAGGATCTCGTCATTGCCGGGGTAGATAAAATGAATTTGTTTATGCTCAGCCATGGATCGATTGGCGGCAAAACACATCATAGCGCTCAGATAACCATCGTATGCGTTGGATGTGTCCTTGCTCGCATCGCCCGTAATACTTCTTAAGAAGGACTCAACATGCCTTACATCGCCACCATGATGACCACTGTGTACATTGGTAAAGTTATACTCACTTAGTTTACCCGACATATAGTCAAGGTGGTATAACTGGTTGGCGTCCAGTCGTCCCCAGATACGCCCTTTTACACCGACAATGCTAATGCTGCGGGAGCTCGATTTGTGTCCGGCGTTGAAATTCATGAGGAAATTGGCCACCACCCCGTTTTCATAGGCAATTTGTACGCTCTGATGATCGACCACATCGCTTTCTATGTTGAATATGCAAGCATTAGCCATGTCCGGCGCATCAATGGGTTTGGTTTCAGCATACATGCATGACTGCTTAACGGGGCAGTCAAAGCAGTGGTCGGGTAATGCCGGATTTGGTTGGAATATCCTCCGGCCGCCAAATGAATTGAGAGAAATCGGTCGGGATTGAGTCAACCAGTTTAATAGATCCATATCATGCGAACATTTTTCCAGCAAACTGCCGCCAGAAAGATTGGTATAACGTCTCCATGTACTGCGAAACATCACTATAGTGGTATTGATGCCGACCAATTCATCGGCCTGCACCGATATAATATTACCGATCGCATTGCTGACTATCAGTTCTTTAATCTTTTTATAAAATGGCGTTTCCCGCAAGACAAAGCCTAACAGTATGCGAACATTTTTCCGGCGAGCCAATTGAGTTATGTCCCGGCATTCTTCAGGACTTGACGCCAAAGGTTTTTCGAGCGCGATTGCTGGTACTCCCAGTTCAATGCAGGCTATAGCTGGTTTGTAATGCAGGACATTGGGTGTAGCTATGATAACCCCGTCCAAGGAGGTCTCTTTTGCCAATAACTCCTGCCAATCGGTATAAATCCCAACATTTTCAGCGACGTTTTCACCGGCATATTTAAGGCACAACTGGCAGTTTTCAGGGTTTGGATCTGCTACAGCGGCAAGAACGGCCTTTGGTTGGACGTAGGCGAAATGTTTGACATAACCGATTTGAGCTCGTTTGCCGGCTCCTATTACCGCGATACGTAGTGCCTCTCCAGACACAGATGTTCACCTCTAGGCTTAATATGATTTCCCCTAATTGTTGTCTACTTATTATGAAAATTTCCCATCAAGAGCTGGGTTCCCTTTGCACTAATTACGGTTCTTGATCTATGTTTTAGCGCATAAAGTCCATTTTGTTGCTGCTAAATACCGTGTCGGCTATAATAAAATTTATCGATTTGTGTTCATGTGGACATTTAGCATGGCGAAAAAATCGAGCTAATACAGAAGGTGGAACAATGGCTATACAGCAATTGGTAAGATACCAATTGGAGACCGATGACTTTTACATTATGGGTCTTCGCGTCATTAAAATCATGAATATTGAGTATTTTCCAATTTACTGTACTGATCCCCACGTCCACGACTACTGGTCGTTGTTTTATTTCATTAATGGTACGGGAGCAATGTACATAAATGGCTTGCGAGAAGAAGTATCTGATGGTCATGTAGCCATCATACGACCGTATGATGAACATTGCTTTATAATGAATGGTACAGATACAGCCACTACATTTGAAATCAAATGGCAATTTTATCGAGAAACGGATTTGGATTTTTCTCAACCGGAATGGAGTGGCATATTCCGCGATCGGTATGGTTTGCGTTTTTATGTTCAGCAGGCAATTGAAGAGTTATCATTAAGACCGCGAAATTGGGAAATCATGCTTCGCTCCATTATATCAAGCATGCTGGTACAAATTGATCGAGCGTTATTAGCGGAGATTGACCGCGTTGGAGATATGCAACAAGCGTCAAGAAGTGTATTTTCATACCGGCATGCCCTGGTAAAAAGGGCGGAAAGGTATCTGTTAGCTCACATTAATAGGTTAGTACCTATCGAAGAGGTGGCTAAGGTTGTTGCAGTTAGCCCTAAATATTTAGCGGAAATATTTAAGCAAGAGAACAACCAGAGCATAAAGAAATGGATAATTAACCACCGCATGGCTTTGGCAAAAAGAGAATTGCTGAAATACCCTAAAAAATCTATTAGGCAAATAGCCCTGTCGGTCGGCTACGAGGATGTCCACTATTTTAGCCGCTTGTTTAAGTCAAAAGTTGGTTTATCACCCACAAAATTTCGCGCCGTTAATGCAAAGTTAATATATGAAAAAAACAAGCATGTTTCCCACATTGGAGATGGTTTGGCCCGAAGGCCATAAAATGGAGCCACGTAGGTAAACGCTAGTTATGAGAAGATAACCGGGTGGAGAAGTCTGGTGTAGCCACCCGGTTTCTTCCTATTTTATCGGTTGGTTACATTTTTGGAGCGCATTACTGGGGCGGGGAGGGGTTTGGTGATGTAAAGGACGGCGGTTGCGGATTGGTCACATGGAAAGACTGCTGCCGGCCTGGTTTTGAGAGATCAAAGTAAAGGCGAGCGTCTTCGTCCACCCCCCAGTCTCTGTTGGAGCCGGTTTGATCAATTTTGTTGAAAGCCTGTCGGAACAAAGTGTTGTGAGCTTCTTCCCGGTTGAGGAGGAAGTCGATCATCTGGCGCACATGCTTATCCTCAATTTGCCGGTAAAAGTATTCATATACCACTTTCGCCCGCTGTTCCGCCGCTATATTGGACAACAGATCGGCAGCCAGGTCACCGGTGACATTTACATATGTGGCCATCCAGGGTACGCCCGAGGCATTGGCCAGATATGGTGCCAGTCCGGTCAACACATGAGTCTCAATTTGACCAGATGCCGTCTGGAAGGCGTCAGGCGTATGGCCGTTCAGCAGGTTGACGGCAGTGGCTACCATCTCCATATGGCTCAGCTCTTCGGCTGCGATGTCCATAAACAGATCTTTGATTTCCGAATCCTTGATGCGGAAGCTCTGTGAGATATACTGCATAGCTGCTTTGAGCTCTCCGTTGGCTCCCCCCAACTGTTCTTGGAGCATGGTGGCGTAAGTCGGGTTAGGTTTCTCTACTTTGACTATCTCAAGCAAATTTTTATCGTGTTTAAACACGAAAGCGCTCCTTTCGCCGGCCGAAACACATTGTAATCAGCCGCTATTATCTGACGCTAGGTTATCCTTAATCCCAGAACAACATGCGTCTTGTAGCGGGGAGGGCGGATATGAGTGGGGGGTGAGGATAGCATTACCGGCCTTCCCCCGGCAGGAATCCGGCCGGGAAGCTGGAAGAAAAGCTCCAATCAAAGGAATCCGACAGAAGAGGGGGGTGGAAAATGTCGCCAAAGAAGACCAAGCATAAGGTCAAGCAGAAAAAAAAGCAGGACACCGGGCCAAAGGCTCAGAAGGCTCCCAATAGGGTAGGGTATCTCGTCTTGGGCGCCGCTGTGCTGGTCGTCGTGGCACTCCTGGCGGTGCTCAATGTTCGGCAGACCCCGGGACCGGAGCCGGCTTTTGCGGCACCGGTGGCTTTGTATTACACACCTGGCTGAGCATGCTGCGTGGCATACGAAAAGTACCTGAAAGAGAATGGTCTGTTGGTCACCTCCACCACCATGCGCAATGACGAATACCTCTCTTTCAAAAGGTCTTTGGGTGTGCCGGAGAAAGTGTGGAGTTGCCACACTGCGCTAATTGACGGATATATTTTTGAGGGGCATCTGCCGGTTGATCTGCTGGCCGGCGTGATTGACAAGAGGCCGGAGATAGCCGGCATCGCGCTGCCCGACATGCCTTCGGGTTCCCCCGGAATGCCCGGCGAGAAAACGGAGGAGTGGATCATCTGGTCCTTTGTTGGGCCCGATGAGGAGCCGGTGGAATACCTCCGTATGTAACACCCCCATTATGCCAGCAACATAGGGATTGGCTGCTTCCGAGATATAGCTGCCGCAGGAACAAGTCTCCTCCGGCAGCATTTTTTTATGTAACCGGCATATATTGACAGTGATCAGGGCAGCTATGTATAATGAGTCATGACTGACCGGTCAGTCATTATCCTAACTCTATATAGGATCGAGCTGATGGTATGAAGCTGAATCCTTGGACTATCGGGCAAAGGTATCCCCGGCAGGTGATCGCTGTGACCATAATCATCACGGCGATCATGCTCGTCGGCGCATTGCGCATCTTTATTGTCACTGATTTGACCAATTTCTTCTCGCAAAATGACCCCAGAGTGCAGCTATACAACCAAACCTTGGAGACCTTCGGTAACTCCAACTACATCATCGCCGTAGTTGAGCTCAATGAAGTGTTTTCAGTCTCCGGCCTTGCCGCTTTGCACCGGCTAACCGAAGCCATAGCTGAGGTGCCGGGTATAGAGAGCGTGCGCAGCCTGACCAACATCGAAGAGGTGCGGGGCACCGATTTCGGCATCGAGGTCGGGGCGCTGATGCCCGAATTACCGCAAAATGAGGATGAGGTAGCGCAGTTCCGGGAAAAAGTCCTGACCGACAGCCAATATGCGGAGCGTTTGATCTCCGCCGACGGTCGATATGCGGCGATTTTGATCAAACTGTCCGGCACTGGACAGGCAGATGATACGGTGCCGCAAATCAGGCAGGCTATCTCGGAAAACCAGGGACCCCTGGTCGTCCACCTCACCGGCACTCCTGTTCTTTACCAGGAGATGAACAGTGTATTGCGCGACGACCTGCTCAAGTTGTCCCCGGCCGTGGTTCTCTTGATACTCTTTATCCTCTTCCTCAGCTTTCGCAGTTGGCAGGGGGTAGTGCTCCCGCTGATGGGCATGGTGGTGAGCAGTATCTGCTGCCTTGGCTTGATGGGTTATCTGGGTGTACCGCTCACACAGCTGAGCGCCATTTTGCCGGTGGTGTTCACCAGTGTGGGCAGCGCCTACGGCATTCATGTGCTGCATCGTTATCGTGAGGAAGTTGTCGGAGCACAGCAATCCGGAGTGGCCATCACCCGCACTGCCGTCTCGGTAGGCCCGGCAGTACTTATGGCTGGTATTACAACCATCGCCGGATTTTTGTCCAATGTCTTCAACAGCGTAATCCGGATCAGGGAATTCGGTTTATTTGCCGCCATCGGCATAGGAGTGGCTCTGTTGTTCTCACTCCTCGTTATTCCGGCGGTGCTGGCTTTATGTACACCTGGTGAAAGGACCGGAAGGCCTGAGAGCAGCAAGCAGAGACAGGGACAAAGCCAGAGCAATGCGGGAAACGTGGGGAATGGGGAACACGAGGCGAACCCGGTGGAGAATCCCGGTAACCCAGGTAACCACGCCAACCTGAGTGCGGCGCAACGATTCTCAAGCCAGGCCCTATCGGCCATCGGCACCTTTGTCTCCCAGCACCAGCGCCCTGTGGTGGTGGCGATAACCACAGTCGTGCTGGCGGCCGCTTTGGGGCTACCTCGCCTGGTGGTGGACACCGACTTTATCAACTTCTTCGATAAACAATCGTCAACCAGGCAAGCCTTTGCTTTGGTACAGGATCATTTCGGCGGCACCGAAAACCTGCAGATGGTGATCACCGGCGATATCACTTCCCCTGAAGTCTTAAGAGGCATGGAAAAAGCGCAGGAGCAGTTGGAGAAAATTGAACACCTGGCGCATCCCATATCCATAGTCGACATCATCAAGCGGATCTCCCGGGAACTGCACGACGGCGATCCGGTATATGAGCACCTGCCCGACAGCAGCCAGGCCGTAGCTCAATATTTGCTGCTTCTCTCCATGTCCGGCGAAGACCTGATGTCGGAGTTCCTCACCATCGATTATGAGCAGGCCAAAATAGAAGTGTTGCTGGGGAAGGTAACTGCGGCCGAGAGGAATGCCATACTGAGACAGATGGAAGAGATCGCGGAGGAGTTGCGGCGCATCCCCGGAGTCGAACAGGTGGACATCACAGGCATGCCGTTTATGGCTCAAGCCATGTCCGATCTGATCACCAAAGGTCAGCTGGAGAGTCTGGTGATCTCCCTGGTGGCCGTATTCCTCCTGGTGTGGATATTGGTCAGATCGGTCACGGGTGCCTTTTTGTGCCTGTTGCCCATCATCGCCACAATATTGATCAATTTCGGTATCATGGGCTGGCTGAATCTTCCCTTCAATGTGGTGACGGCGCTGGTGAGCAGCATTGCCATCGGTATGGGGATCGATTACAGCATTCACATCCACACCCGCTGCTATATCGAATTAAAAGGCCGGCAACCGGTGGCCGAAGCCATCCGCAAGGCGGTGGCCACTACGGGGCAGGCGGTGGTGCTGAACGCCGGGGCTGTGGCTTTGGGCTTTTTGGTTCTGATCATTTCCAATTTCCCGCCGCTGCGCACCTTCGGCGCGCTGATCGCCTTAACCATGATCATATCGGCGGCGAATGCCATCACCTTGTTACCGGTGCTGATCATGACCCGGTATACTAAAGGAAGATCCAAACCGGCTTCAGAGCCGGCCAATATTTGAGAAGGAGATGGCCCGATGCCTGCCAGCAGCGCCGATGAACTAAGTCAAAAACATATAGCGATCCTGAACGCGGCCGAGAAAGTGTTTGCCGAAGTTGGTTTTCATAAAGCCAAAGTGGAGGAGATTGCCGAAGTGGCCAATGTGGCCAAGGGCACCGTGTATCTCTATTTCAAGAGCAAAAAAGACATCCTGCAAGCTCTGATGAAGGACAGGATGAGCCGGCTCATTCCCATGATTGAAAAAGAACTGGAGAAAACGGCCCGCATCCGCTCTAAAATACACAGCATCATCCAGGTGCATTTCCAGTTTTACCAGGAGCAAAAGGAGTTTATCACCATTCTCTACGGACAACTGGGGCAAATAGCCGAAGGAATGGAAGGTCCGGCCAAACAAGGTCTGGAGAATCTGGAGCGCATGATCACCGGGCTGTTCAAGCAAGGCATGGAGTCGGGGGTGCTGCGCCGGACCGACGCCAGGGCGCTGGCACAGGCTTTTATTGCCATGATCAACGCAGTAGCCTTCAATTGGGTCATCGACAGCAACGACAGCTCTCCGGATAAGTTGATAGACTTCGTCTACCAGCTTTTTGCCCAGGGAGCAATGGAAAAAACTGCCGGTGCAGGCGAAATGCTATAAAAGAAAAAGGGGGACAATCGCAGATGAAACGGACAAAGTGGATTAGCACCAGGTCATACCGGCGTTTTCCGGCTTTGGCACAGGTGGTGGTGATGAGCATTAGCTTCCTTTTGGCGGTTACCTGTTGTATAACCTTCCCGCCGTTGAATGCCGCAGCCGCAGCTGCTGCCGCCGAGCCGAGCGCCCAGGAAATTCTGGACAGCATCAGCAGTTCCAATATCCTGTCCGGAAACGGCCAGGCTACGCTGGAGATGACCGTGGTGAGCAAACAAGGGCGCAAAAAAGTACAGCAGCTCGAGCTCTACCGCCGTGACGACGGCAAAGGGAATGTCAGTCAGCTTTTGGTCTTCACCGCCCCGGCCGATATCAAAGGCACCAAATTCCTGAGCATCGGCACTGCGGGAAAAGAAACGCAGATGTGGCTCTATATGCCGACCCTGGGACGGGAACGCCTCATCTCCGGAAGCGCCACCCAAGGTCAGTTTATGGGCACCGATTTCACCTATGAGGAGATCAGCGGCGCCATCTCTTTTTCTGCAGAGTACACGGCCAAGCGGCTGGCGGACACAACAAAGGATAAACTTTCCTGTTATGTCCTGGAGCTGACGCCGAAGTCGGATAAGGCTAAATATGGCCGCCTGAAACTGGTGGTGCACAAGGAATCGAGGATTCCGCTGGTCATCGAATTCTTCAACCGGGCGGGTAAGGCGGAGAAGACTCTGACATTGGACGGCCTGCATAAGAGCCAGGATGGGATCTGGCAGCCCAAAACCATCATACTAAATAACTTAAGCTCGGGCAGCAGCACGATCATCGATATCCTCCAGGAAAGCCGGGAAGAGGTTTCCGAGGAGATGTTCACCCTGCGTTATCTGAGGCGGTAAAACCAACATGAAAGGTGTGAAGGCTCAATGTCGGGCAGAAGTGTTTATTGCCGTCCACAGCCGGCGGCTTTGGTGTTAATCCTGACCTCGTGGTGTGTGCTGGTCGCCCTCGCCGCGGCTGCGGGCAGCCAGGCCGCTGAACTGAGCGGTGAGGTGGGTTATAGTTTCCATTACCTCACTGAAGCAGCGGACAACTACAAAAGCTCCCTTACCGGTCAACTGGTTTTTCAGTCAAGCAGTAGCCTGGGCGGCTTCTACATTGAAGCCAAAGGTAAGTTTGAGACACAGCCCAATAAGACGGAAAAGGAATGGGAACTGGGTCAGGCTTATCTGGATATATATTTAGAAAATATCGATATCCGCGCCGGAAACCAGACCATCAACTGGGGCACGGCCGACGGCATCAATCCGACCAGCACCATCAATCCGCAGGATCTCACCTCGCTCACCAATATGGAGCCTGCCTGGTTGCCGGTACCTGCCGTCAGAGCGAGCTATTATTTCGACAGCGGGGCGGCGCTCACCGGGGTGGTGGCCAGGCATAAGGCAGCAGATTTACCGGCTAATACCCAACTGGCAGGTATTCAGCCCAGTGAACCGAAAGAGGCGGAACGCTACGAGATAGCCGTCAGAGGGGAGATGCCTCTGCCCGGCGGACCACAGGTTTACCTTACCTACAGCAACACCTGGGAAGATTATCCGGTGATGTGGCTGCAGCCGGTACAGAGCTTCCCTTATCTGATGCCGATGGCCAAATACCGCCGCCAGCAGGCTTTTGGTGTGGCTACGGCTACCACCTATAGCAGCGGCGTAGCCTGGATTGAAGCGGCATACAAAATACCGGAAAAGCTTTCCGAACTGGAGATGGGCACAAGCCCCACCTCCAACCTGCCTCTCTCGGGCAACGATCCCTATGCACAGGTGGTGGTGGGCGCCGACTACACCTTTACCGGCGGTCTATACACCTCGGCCCAGCTTTTTTATAACGGCCAGGGTTCCTTGCTCAACCCGTATTTCTCCGCACCGGGCCAGCCGGAGAAGGCACATACCTATCTCATTCTCAACAGCCGCTATACCATCACCGAAGCCCCCGATTCCCAGATAGAGCTCATGGGCTTGGTGGATGTGAACGGCAAGAGTTCTCTCCTGGCCACCCGCTATTCTTTCCAACCACTGCAGAACCTGAAACTGTTTGCCGGTTATGTGCTGGCCAAAGGCGAGCAAAACGATATCAAGATGGTCAGACCCCAGCTGCAGGGATGGCTGATCGGAGCGACCTATTCCTTCTGACCAAAAGGTCCCGGCACAGAGGTGCTCCCTCAGCGGAGCACCTCTGCTATTATCTTCTCCAGCACCGGGTCTCTGCCGGAGGCATAATCGGCAAAGGTCGGCGCCACATGGACATCAGGATATAAAGAATCCACATCTTCCGCCACAAGCTTGAAGTATTTGGTGGAATACTGCACCTGCCATTTGGAGTGAGGTAGGTTAAATGTCTTCACCTCGCCGAAATGGTTGGGTTTTCCGGCGGTGGGCTGCCCATAGAGGGGAGAGCCCAGTATTTTCTTCATATCGAGGGCATTCATCAAGGCCGAGGAAAAAGTGGACCGGCCGATGATACCGAAGACGGGCACTCCGTCCCGCACTTTGGAATGCTCGGCCAGAGATCCGATAAAGTTGGTGCCCAGATAGGAATTGCCGCCCTGATTGTTCCTCAGGTCGAGGACGACGGCGGCGACCGGGTTATTTTCCAGTACCGCCAACACCTCCGCGCTGAAGGCGGCAAAATCCGGGAGCTGCTCCAGGCGGGGGCTCTGCGGATTGCTCTGCCGCTCGGTCTCTCTATCCCAGCAGACATTATACTGAATATAAAGAACCTGCTCGACCTCAAGGTATTGATACCAGAACCAGTCGTTCCGGCTCAAATAGAGCGGGACGGGAACCGTCGTGGCATCGAAAGCCCGGCTGATCTTTAAGCCGGCGGCGGCTTCCACCTTCATCTCCACCAGCCGGCGCGTGCCGTCGGCGCTTTCCAGAAGATAGGGAATGACGCCGGTGTCGGCAATGAAGCCCATGGCGAGCAGCAGATCGTAATTGCTCAATAGATTTGGTATGCTTTGCTGCAGCTGTGCTTGGTTGTCATGGGGGATGATGGTGCTCAATTGGTTTTGCACTTCAGAAAAGGGCGTATCCCCGACGGCCACCAGGCGCAGGCCGGCGAGAGATCCGTATTTGGCGGCCCAGGCTACCGGATACACGCCGTCGGCAAAGTCCATGAACTGAACAGGCACGGTGCGCCAGCTGAGCATAGGCCTGAGCTGCGTGTGCGTATCGCCGATCTTGGCGAACACTTTGGCGAGCGCCACATAGATGTCTACATCGCTCATGGTGCCAACCCCGCTCTTGAGGCGCTCTATGTCCGCGTAGAATTCCGCTTCTTCATAGTGAGCAAACAATTGCACATGAGAGGCGGGGAGCGTCTGCGCCAGGTAATCAAGGTCTTCCAGCCAGCGTTGTTCCCTGGTCATAGCCTCAGCCACCTCAGTCGCTTCACCATCTTGACTGGCGACAGAGCCGCTCTCCGTCCGCCCAAGCAGCCTAAAGCTCTGCCGGATGGCGGCGAAAGCGGGGGAGTAATCTTCCCAGACATCCTCCAGCGTCGTAAAGACGAACAGATAACCCAAGTCTTCAATCAAAACGATCCAGTTCTGCTGTTTCCAGCGCAGGCCGCCATACTCATAAGTCCAGGTGCCCACCGTAGCCGGCAGGGAACTGATGTTCTCTTCGGTTATTCCATCCATGGAAAAGTTCGACACGGTAGCGGCTATGGAAGCCACTCTGCCCGTCAGAATTTGCTGAGGGGGAATGCCTGCAGGTACGCTGAAAGGTATGACATAGGCTTCGCCATTTTTATCGGGCGACAGCATGGTCACCAACAGCACATTTTGCTCCAGGGCTGTATCCAGCCACCACTCTTCCGGGGCACTGACCTGAAAGCCATATTCCACATCGGTATAGGTCGAGCCCTCGATACCGGTCTGAAAGCCTTCCATCCGCTCCTGCACCGGCAGCTCGACATCCAGGATCTCGATTTGCAGGCGGCCGATCAGACCGCGTCTGACCTTCTGGGTACCTTCTACACTTTCACTGTGTACCAGCTTCAGCAGCAGGGCATCCGGGTTGATCTGCTTGTGGGAGGGATCTACCGCCACCCACTCACCTAACCACACCTCGTTCCACATGTGACCTATCCAGGCTCCGTCCTGATACCGCTCGCCGAGCGCCAGGCGGCAAGGCAGGCCGGCCGCCCTCGCCAGGGCGGCAAATAACACGGCATATTCCACACACTTGCCCTGCCGCTCGCTCAATATTTCACCGGTAGTGAGAGTCTGAGAAATATAGACCGGGGTAATATAGTCGAAAACCCAGTCCAGGATGGCTTTGGCCACTGCGAAGCCGTCGGTTTCGCCTTTGATGATCTGCGGCAGCAACTCCTGCACCTCTGGCAGGTGCGGTTCGACGAATCTGGTACCGGCGAGATAAGGCTTCAAATCCTCATCCTTCACCGGCAAGGTAACGGCTGAGGTGAAGTCCCTGTCATCGCGGTTAATTTGCACCCAGGCCTCAATGCGGCCTTCCTTTTCTTCATGGCGCAACAATTTTTGTCGGTTGTCTTCCAGGTTGAACTCCTCGATGGGAAGATCGGTCCACGACAACTTAATGGAGCTGGTTATGGACTGGAAAGGACGGGCAATGAACATATTGGCCGGGATCTGCAAAATGTCGATTTCCAAAGCCTGCAGCTCAGGGATATCTTCCGGTTTGATCGTGCGCCCGGTCAGCTTCAGACTTAGGTTTGCTTCTTCAGTGACAGCAAAATACACATTTCCGCTGCCATCGTCGGCCACGAGCATATAGTTTATCGGGCTATCCAGCTCTCTGACGCAGACGACGGGAATCATTTCACTGTAATATTCATATGGTTCCGCCTCTTCCACCAGGATGGTGACGTTTCCCGGTTGCGCCTTATTGATATCCCAGATGTCGAAGGTGTGACTCGTGCCCGGTTTCAGCTCCCCTTTGACTGCGATCATATCTAAAAACGACTGGCGGAAGTAGAGAGGACCTGCATCGATCCATTGACTTTCATATTCTTTGCCTTCGGCATCTCTGGTGAGGAGGTAGACATCCGCACCTGTAAAGGTGGCTTCCTGATAATACTGAGTTTTTTTGTCCACCGCCAGGACTTGTTTCATGGCTTTGGCCAGGAGATTTTTATCTATCACCTGCTCTAAATACTGAGTTATAATCATCGGCGGACCGCCGGGTAAACCCATCTGCAAGACGAGATCGACTACATAACGATAGCCCTCTGCGGTTTCCCATTTGACATCGTGGCTCATGCCGACCGGCCGCCCTTCATGCTCATAAACAGCCCAGCTTTCATAGACCAGGGTGTCTGCTGCCGCCGGAGCTCCCCACCCCAAAAGCGCCAGCATAAGTGCGAAGATCATCAATTTTGCCATGCCT
>DULU01000108.1 GCA_012840225.1 Bacillota bacterium | reverse complement strand
GGCGGTTCCGGCGGCAGCGGCTTGAATGCGGCCGATCGGGCTGAGGTGCGGATCTTGTTCCAGATTAATGCCGCAAAGCCAGGGCGATCCTTTTTTTGGCGTAACTCCTCAAGTGTTTCAGGCCGGGCAAAAAGCCGGGGTCGTCCTTGGGGAATGCGGCTACGCAATTCCTCCATCGATAATGGTTGGCTGAAATCTTTGGCTTGGCTCAGGTCAAATTCAATTGGCGGTGGGAAATTAGACGGGAAGAGATGCTCGCCGGTTTCACTGATATTTTCTGAATCAACTGGCACTATATGGGTACCTCCTTTTTCTATTTTTACCAACGACGCCTCATCAAACCACACTCGGCCTCTTCCTCCGAGCCAAACCCACAGCCCCAATTGAATGCGATGGGCCTCCTGCGGATAGGTGAAGATCAACTCAGCCAAACGCCAATCAATACTGGGGGGAAGCTCCAATGAGGGTCGCTCATCCAGCTGTGTACCCGTTTCCGAATATATCTGCGCCTGAAGACGAGCCCGGGGATCACCATCGGTCCGGTAATAGGCGGAAAACTTATATGTAGCACTAGGCTCGAGGATCCCTATGAATGGCTGAATCCAAGTAATACGGGCTCTATCCAAATCTCGGACATCTATCAAAACAGCCCGTTCTCCTGCATAGGCCTCAGCAGATAATTGCAGGTTATCCGGCGAGCCACCTACCGGTGTATATTTCCGCCAACCGACCGGTAGGCCGTTAGCGTCTAAAAGCTCAAATCCGCCATTGATAAAAATATTAGGTTCTTCCGCCCCGAACACAGCTGCACATAAAGATATAAGCATAATCAGCAGGACAATTGCGTTTAATTTACAAAGCAACCGCTTTGATTTTTGGCTGCTCATAATCGACACCCCCTATGTACCGCAAATTTATAACTGTTACCTAATATGTATTTAAACTTTTTCACTTACATTTCCTCCTCGCTTTACACTTTTTTCTTCCTAACCGGGGGTACAAAAAAATACACCTGCCGGCAAACACACCGACAGGTGCATTTTTTGGTGGAGACGAGCGGGTTCGAACCGCCGACCTCCGCCTTGCAAGGGCGGCGCTCTCCCAACTGAGCTACGTCCCCACATAGCAGCAACAGCTTAACATGAGAAGAGGCCGCCGTCAATATGCCGTTAAAAATTCATCAGGTGTCAAGAAATTACTCGTCTTCCTGGTCGTTGGCGGCGATGGGAGCCAGCGCCACCACCGTATCGTTCTCCTCCAGCTTCATTATTTTGACACCCTGGGTGGACCGACCCATCTGCGAGATGTCGCTCACCTGCATGCGGATCATGATGCCTTCCCTGGTAATGCACATGATGTCGTCGTTCGTGGTCACCGCAGCCAAGCCCACGATAGGCCCGTTCTTCAAGGTGACCAGGAGAGTCCGGATGCCTTTGCCGCCCCGGCCGGTGATGCGGTATTCACCGATCGGCGTTCGCTTGCCGTAACCATTCTCCGTCACCACCAGGAGGTCTTCCCCCTCCCTCACCACGGTGAAGCCGATCACCTCGTCATCCATTTCCAGGGTGATACCTTTCACCCCCTGGGCGGCGCGGCCCATCGGCCGGACATCCTCTTCTTTGAAGCGAATGGCCTGGCCGTGCCGGGTTACCATCACCACTTCGCAGCTGCCGTTGGTGAGCTCCACATTGACCAGCTCATCGTCTTCCGCCAGGGAAACGGCTATCAAACCCTGGCGGGGGCTGTCATATTCGGAGAGCAGGGTCTTTTTCACTTTGCCCTGTTTGGTGGCCATAAAGAGGTAGCGGTCGCCGCTGAATTCCTCCACGGCAATGGCGGCCTGGATGCGCTCGTTTTTGTCGATCTGAATCAGGTTGATGATCGCCGTGCCCCTGGCGTTGCGGCCGGCTTCGGGCACCTCGTGCGCCCGCAGTTTGAACATCCGCCCCTTGTTGGTGAAGAAGAGCACATAAGTATGGGTGGAACAGACGAAGAGGTGACGGACGAAGTCCTCCTCTTTGGTGTTTAAAGCCGTGATGCCCCGCCCGCCCCGCTTTTGGCTGCGATAGGTGTCCAGGGGCAGCCGCTTGATGTAACCGGCATGGGTCAGGGTGATCACGATTTCTTCTTCGACGATCAAATCCTCGGCATTGATGTCGTCGGCATCGGGAACGATCGCCGTGCGCCGCTCGTCGGCATAAAGGCGCTTCACCTCCCGGAGCTCGTCGGCGATCACGCCCATGAGCACCCGCTCATCGGCCAGGATGCCTTTGAGGTAGGCGATGGACATCTGCAGTTCTTTATATTCCTTCTCCAGGGTGGCCCTGGCCAGCCTGACCAGGCGGCGCAGCTGCATGTCCAGGATGGCCGTGGCCTGCAGTTCGGAAAACTGGAAGCGGTTCATCAGCTCTTCTTTGGCTTCCTTGTCGCTTTCCGAGGAGCGGATCAGCTTGATGATCTCATCGATGAAATCCAGAGCCCTCAGATAGCCTTCCAAGAGGTGGGCCCGCTTCTCGGCATCGGCCAGCTCAAATTGGGTGCGCCGGGTTACCACGTCGCGCTGGTGATCGAGATAGAGGGTGAGAATCTGCTTGAGGTTCAGCACCTTCGGCTCATTGTCCACCAGGGCGAGCATGATGGCGCTGAAGGTCTCCTGCAGCTGGGAATGCTTGTACAGCTGATTCAAGGTAACATGCGGGTTGGCATCGCGCCGCAACTCGATCACGATGCGCATGCCGTGGCGGTCGGATTCGTCCCGCAAAGCCGAAATGCCGTCCACCTTTTTCTGGTTGTGCAGCTCGGCAATGCGTTCCACCAGCACCGATTTATTCACCATATACGGTATTTCCGATACCACCAGGCGCTGCCGGCCGCCCCGCTCGGTTTCGATGTCCACCTTGGCCCGCACCTGGAAGCGGCCTCGGCCGGTATGATAGGCTTCCTTGATCCCCTCGCTCCCCACGATGATGCCGCCGGTGGGAAAATCGGGACCCGGCAGTTTCTTCATCAAATCCAGCACGGAGGCTTCCGGGTTGTCTATCAGGAGGAGGAGGGCGTCGATAACCTCGCCCAGGTTGTGCGGCGGGATATTGGTCGACATGCCGACGGCGATGCCCACCGCCCCGTTCACCAGGAGATTCGGAAACCGGGAAGGCAAGACTACCGGTTGATCGAGACGTTCGTCATAGTTGGGATAAAAATCCACCGTATTTTTATCGATATCGCGCAGCATCTCCATGGCCAGCTTGGAGAGGCGCGCTTCGGTATAGCGCATGGCCGCCGGAGGATCGCCGTCGATGCTGCCGTAGTTGCCCTGCCCGTCCACCAGCATAGCCCGGTAGGAGAAAGGTTGGCCCATGCGCACCATAGCATCGTAAATGGCCTGGTCGCCGTGGGGATGGTAGCGGCTCATGGTCTGCCCGGCCACGTCGGCCGACTTGCGGTAGGGGCGGTCCGGGCGCATGCCCATCTCATACATGGTATAAAGTATCCGCCGCTGCACCGGTTTGAGACCGTCTCTCACATCGGGCAGCGCCCTGTCCACAATGACGCTCATGGCAAAGCCCAGATAGGACTGGCGCATCTCTTCTTCCAGCACGGTGGGCACTACTTTGCCGATCGGAAATTCTATAGCCAAACTTTCACCCTCCGCCCTTCATATAAGGCTTACTTCTTGGCCTAAATGTCGAGCTGTCCGACTTCTTTGGCGTGAGCCTCGATGAACTCCCGCCGCGGTTCCACCTTATCGCCCATGAGCGTGGAGAAAACCTCCTCCGCCGCCGCCGCATCATCGATGGACACGAGCTTAATGGTGCGGGTCTCGGGATTCATCGTGGTCTCCCACAACTGGTCGTAATTCATCTCGCCCAAACCTTTGAAGCGCTTGATCTCCGTCCCCTGCCGGCCGAGCTTATTCAATACCTCTTCCAGCTCTTCGTCGGTATGGCAATACTGCACATGCTTCCCCTTCTTCACCTCATACAGGGGCGGCATGGCTATAAAAACATTGCCGTTCTCCACCAGGGGTTTCATCAGGCGGTAGAAAAAGGTCAAAAGGAGCGTGCGGATGTGCAGCCCGTCATAGTCGGCATCGGTCATCAGCACTATCCGCCCGTAGCGCACTTTGCTCAGATCGAAATCCTCGCCCACTCCCGCCCCGATGGCGGAGATCATCGCCTTGATCTCGGCGTTGGTCAGTATTTTGTCCAGGCGGGCTTTTTCGATGTTCAGTATTTTTCCCCGCAGGGGCATGATGGCCTGGAAGCGCCGGTCTCTGCCCTGCTTGGCCGTGCCGCCGGCCGAATCGCCCTCCACCAGGTATAATTCGCACTGTTCGGGATCGGTGATCTGGCAGTCGGCGAGCTTCCCGGGGAGAGAGCTGATCTCCAAAGCATTTTTCCGCCTGGTCAGCTCGCGGGCTTTGCGCGCCGCTTCCCTGGCCCGGGCAGCCTGAATGCACTTTTCGATGATGGCGCGGGCCTCCGCCGGGTTCTCCTCCAGGTAGGTGGTGAGACCTTCGACCACGATGGATTCCACCACCCCCCGCACCTCACTGTTGCCCAGCTTCGTCTTGGTCTGGCCCTCGAACTGGGGGTTTATCAGCTTGACGCTCAACACCGCCGTGAGACCTTCGCGCACATCCTCTCCCTGCAGGTTCTCTTCATTCTCCTTGAGCAGGTTATATTTCCTGGCGTAATCGTTCAGGGAGCGGGTCAGCGCCGAGCGGAAGCCGCTTAAGTGCGTGCCGCCTTCTTCGGTCTTCACATTGTTGGCATAGGTGAACACGCTTTCGTTATACCCGTCGGTATATTGCATGGCCAATTCCACGTTAATATCGTCGACGGTGCGGGTGAAATATATCACCGGCTTGTGCAGGGGTTCCTTCGAGCGGTTCAGATGCTCGACGAAGGAAGCGATGCCGCCGTCATAATGATAGACGCTCTGTTTGCCGGCCTTTTTATCTTCAAAGATGATGCGCACCCCTTTGTTTAAAAAGGCGGACTCGCGCAGGCGGGTGCTGATCATCTCGGCATTGAAATCCACGGTTTCGAAAATGGTGGCGTCGGGCTTAAAGCGCTGCCTGGTTCCTGATTCGGCGGTGGAGCCCACCTCCTCCAGCTTGGTGACGGGAACCCCTTTTTCATAGCGCTGCCTGTAGATGGTGGGCGGCTTGTGCACTTCCATGATGAACCACTCGGAAAGAGCGTTGACCACGGACAAGCCCACCCCGTGCAGGCCGCCGGACACCTTGTAACCGCTGGATTCGCCGCCGAACTTGCCCCCGGCATGGAGGATGGTCATCACCGTCTCCACGCCGGATTTACCGGTCTTGGAGTGGATGCTGACCGGTATACCCCGGCCGTTGTCGCTCACCTCGACAGAGCCGTCTTCATGCAAAATGCAGCGGATGGTATCGGCAAAGCCGTTGAGCACTTCGTCGATGCTGTTGTCCACCAACTCCGTGACGAGATGATGCAGACCCCGGGCATCGGTGCTACCGATATACATCGCCGGTCTTTTGCGCACGGCTTCCAAACCTTCGAGCACCTGGATCTGTTCGGTACTATATGCTTTGATAGCCTCCTTTTGAGCCAAACGCACACCCTCCAAAAACCTGCCCGCTCTCTCCTGCCGTCTCATTGCAGACGACCTGGCAGGTAATAAACGATTGGAATGCATACCGGTAGCTTACCCGATCTGCAATAGATGGTATAAATCAGGCAGGGATCCGGGCATGGAAAAATCCCTACCTGATCAATTTTATTATAAATTGGCCAAAATGTCAAAGCACCGTTGGGCCTCAATAGGCTCTGGCAAACCAGACCGTATGCGCCGCCCGGCTGCCGCACACCAGGCAATGAGGCATCTCTTCAGGAGGTGAGAAGGGGATGTTCCGGGCCGTGGCTTTGGTGCGCTCTTTCACCGCCTGCTCGCACCCTTCGGCGCCGCACCAACCGGCCAGGATGAAGCCGCCCGGCCCTTCCAGGATGGCCGCCGCTTCCTCCAGATCCTGCGCCCGGTGGCTGTGCGCCGCGGCAAACTCCTTGGCGCGGCGGAACATATCCGCCTGGATCTCCTTGAGCAGCCGCTCCACTTCCCCAGGCAACCGGTCCTCTCCTATCACCAGCTTCTCCCCCGTGTCCCGGCGCACCGCCGTCACCTGACGGTTCTCGATATCGCGCGGCCCGATCTCCAGCCGCAGCGGCACCCCGCGCAATTCGTACTCATTGAATTTCCAGCCCGGGCTATACTCTTCCCGGTCGTCGGCGCGCACCCGCAGCCCTTTCTCTTTCAACCCGGAAAGCAGACTCTCCAGACGGGCCAAAACCTCTCCCCGGCGTTTGGCGGGACCGACGGGAATGAAGATCACCTGGAGTGGAGCAATAGCCGGCGGCAAAACCAGACCCCGGTCGTCGCCGTGCACCATGATCACCGCCCCGATCAGCCTGGTGGAGACGCCCCATGAGGTGGTGTAGGCATATTTCAACACATTGTCCTTGTCCAGAAACTTGATGTCGAAAGCCCGGGAAAAATTCTGCCCGAGATAGTGCGAGGTACCCGACTGCAGCGCCCAGCCGTTTTTCATCATGGCCTCGATGGAATAGGTATCGACGGCGCCGGCAAAGCGCTCGCTCGGCGTTTTCCGCCCCTTGATCACCGGAATGGCCAGCTCGTTCTCCACAAACTCCCGGTAGACCTCCAACATCTTCATGGTCTCTTCCCGGGCTTCTTCCTCGGTGGCATGGACGGTATGCCCTTCCTGCCACAAGAACTCCGAAGTGCGCAAAAACGGCAGGGTGCGCTTTTCCCACCGCACCACGTTCGCCCATTGATTGATCAGGACCGGCAGGTCGCGATAGCTTTTGATCCACTGCGAGTACATATAGCCGATGATGGTCTCCGAGGTGGGCCGGATGGCCAGACGCTCCTCCAGCTTCTCCCCACCGGCTTCGGTCACCCAGGGCAGCTCGGGATTGAACCCCTCCACATGCTCCTTCTCTTTTTCCAGGAAGCTCTCGGGGATAAAGAGCGGGAAATAGGCGTTGCGATGCCCGGTCTCCTTAAAGCGGCGGTCCAGCCCGGCCTGGATGCGTTCCCAGATCTCATAACCGTCCGGCCGAAAGACGATGCAGCCGCGCACCGGCGAGTAATCCATCAGCTCCGCTTTTTGAATCGTCTCTCTGTACCAGCGGGAAAAATCGTCCTCCTGGGCCGTGATCTCCTGTACGAACTCTTTTTCTTTGTTTTTATCTATATCTGAAGCCACCATGCGCTCCCCTTTCCGCCTCAAACTTACAGATATGGTGCGTAGTTGTCAACGTTCCCCCACCTGTTGCCGTTTCCTACCTGTGGATAACTTTGTGGATAAAATGTGCATTACTGCGGGGCCGGTGAAAAACCTGAATAAGTTTCTTCCACAACCTGTGGACAATTACGTCTCCCGCCGAACCCGGAGGGCATATTTTCCCCTTCTCATCCTATTTTATCCGCCGCCAAGCAATCCACACCCGCCTGTGGAAAAAAGAACCTCGCTATACTGCTATAACTCCCTCCATCCCTAAACCGGGCTTGATTCGGACTGTGGATAACTTGTGGATTGTGTGCATTGAGCCACGGATTATGTCGAGACTTGATCCAATTTGAATGGCAGGAGTACCCAGAAAGACCGTAGAATATCGTGGGTGACCGCCGGGCGCCGTTACTTACGACAGCTGCTGAACAGGCGGACATTTCGTCTTTAGCTGGAATTTGCCATTATTATCGATTATTCCTGCCATGTGCCGGTCGCAAGGGGGTTGCACCGGCGATAAGGAGCCGGGGTAGCTATGTCGTCAGCGATAGCGGATATTTGGTCTCAGGTGTTGGGTAGAGTTAAAGAGGAGCTGGATGCTCCCAGCTATGAGTTTCTGCTGGAGGGAACTCGTCCCATCAGCGCTGAAAACGGTACCCTGGTGGTGGGCGTACCTTCCCAGTTTGCCCGTGATTGGTTGGAAGTGCGCATGTTGCCGGAATTGGAGGAGCTGCTCTTTGAGACCACAGGCCGGGCCATCCGCCTGAAGCTGGTCCTGAGCACGGGATATAACCACCCTGGCCAGAGCCGTGAGTTATCGCAAACCTCCCCGGCCCGTCCGGCTGTTCCCGGCCAGCAAAGCTTGTCCTTCAACGATCCCCAGCCGGCGCGACCCCTTTCTCAGGTGCCGCCGGCAGGCGCCGGGGCCCAAGGCGGGAGCGGCACTGCCGGAACCGTGGGGGGGAATGCGGGTGAAATGGCGGCCGGCGTCGCTGCCGCCGCGCCCTCAGCTTCATCCGCCACCGCGGCACCCTCTTCCTCCCCCTCCCCCGCCCAGGTCTCGGTCTCCGTAGCCTCCGGCGGATCCGGACGGCGGTTTGAGCTCACCGGCGGGGTGCTGAACCCGCGCTACACCTTCGACAGCTTCGTCGTCGGCTCCAGCAATCACTTTGCCCATGCCGCCTGTCTGGCGGTGGGCAAGCTGCCGGGAAAGGAATATAACCCGCTCTTTCTATATGGAGGCGTCGGGTTGGGCAAAACCCATCTCATGCATGCCATCGGCCATTATGTGCAAAAGTATCACAAGGGCCTGAACGTCATCTATGTGTCGTGCGAGCGCTTCACCAACGACATGGTGACGGCACTCATGAACAACACCATGCCCCAGTTCCACAGCACCTACCGCATGGCCGACGTGTTGCTGATGGACGATGTCCAGTTCATCGCCGGCAAGGAGAAGACCCAGGAAGAGATCTTCTATACTTTCAACACTCTCTACGAAGCCGGCAAGCAGATCGTCATCTCCAGCGACCGGCCGCCCAGGGAAATACCGACTCTGGAAGATCGCCTGCGCTCCCGCTTTGAGTGGGGCCTGACGGCGGACATTCAGGCTCCTGACCTGGAAACCCGTATCGCCATCCTGCGGAAGAAAGCGGAAGAAGAGAATTATAAAGCGCCGCATGATGTATTGTCCTTTATCGCCAAATATATCTCCTCCAACATCCGTGAGCTCGAAGGCGCTTTGATCCGGGTGGTGGCCTATGCCGACCTGCACGGCCGGCTCATCGACTGCGACCTGGCCGCTGAGGCCCTCAAAGACACCATCTCTGCCGTGCAGGCGCGGAAAATCACCATCCCCCTCATCCAGGAGATCGTGGCCGATTACTTCAACCTGAAGACTGTCGACATGCGTTCCCGGAAAAAGTCGCGGGAGATCGCCTACCCCCGGCAGATCGCTATGTACCTGGCCAGGGAACTGACCGATGCCTCCCTGCCGAAGATCGGCGAGGAGTTCGGCAACAGGGATCACACCACCGTCATGCATGCTTATAAGGTAATCAACAATGAAGTCTTGTCCAACCCCTCTTTGATGGCGACTATTAATGAGCTGAAAGCACGTTTGAATGTTTGAACGTTATGTAATCGGCGGCGCTCGCTTTGGTGCTCCGCCCCTATCCCCCGCGCCTTTCTCCTGCCGTCCCGGCGCTGCTTGGCCGGAAATTCAAGTTATTCTACCACCCTGTGTATTAGTTGTGGATAACCTCTGCATAACCCTGGGAATTGGCCGTGCATACGGCCTAAATTGCTTGTTGACAATTTGTGGATAATTATTCTTCTTTCCCGCCGTTCCGCCCGGTAAGAGGATTCTGTGTATGCCCGGCGTATATATTGCACAGGTTGTCAAACGGGGAAAAATGCCTACAAACCGGACTTACCGATTTATCCCCCGAATGCACAGGCTTTATTAAGATGACGATGAAATATATATCCCAGATATTCAAATTAAAACCATAGTAAGGTAAGGCGTGATCGGTAAGTAAGGTGGATACCGCCGCCGGGCATGAGAGGCGCATCGGTCAGGGAGGTTAACATATTATGAAGTTCAAGATACAGCGCGAGCGACTGGTTCAGGGCATATCCACGGTGGAGAGAGCGGTTTCCGGCAAAGATACCAAAGACGCTTCGTCCCCCATCACCGGTATCTTCATCGAAACGGTGGACAATCAGCTGCACCTGGTGGCCACCGATCTGGAGATCGGGGTGGAATGCTTCATTCCTGCGGAAGTGGAAGAGATTGGGAAGATCGTGCTGGAAGGCCGGGTCCTTTCCCAACTGGCCCGCAAGCTGGACGGTGAAGAGGTGCGCTGCCAGCTGAAGGAGTCCGGCATCGCTCTCCTGGAGTGCGGGCGCGCTCGCTTTAACCTGCACACTTTGCCTGCAGGCGATTTCCCTGCGTTGCCTGATATTGAGGGCGAGCAGATGTGGAAAATCAAACAGTCGGACTTAAGAAGAATGATCAGACAAACGATTTTCTCGGTCTCCGCCGATGATTCCAAGCCGGTGTTGTCCGGGGTAAAGATGGAGATAGACGGTCTGGAGCTGCATATGGCGGCGACCGATATCTACCGGCTGGCCTACAGGCACACTCCTCTGGTGAATGAAGCGGCGGGGGCTAAGGCGGCGGAGATCATCCCGGCGCGGGCCCTGCAGGAATTGCTTCGGGTGCTCGACAACGAGGACGAAGCTTTAGTAGAATTTTATATCACCAGGAAATTGGCCATGTTCCGCCTTCCTGGAGTGAAGGTGACCACCAGGGTGATCGACGGCCTTTTCCCGGATTACCGGCGGGCCCTGCAGTTTTCCGACAGCGGCACCAAGGCGATAAAGGTGCAGCGGAGCGAGCTATTGGCGGCGGTGGAAAGAGCTGCCCTGATCACCTCCCGGCGGGGCATGTCCCTGGTGAAGCTGGCGCTGGATGCCGGTGAGAAACTGCTCTCCGTTTACGCCCAGGAAGCGGAGGTCGGACAGGTGAATGAGGATATCCCTGTGCAGGGTGACTTGGACGAGAGCCCGGAACCGGTGGAAGCCACGTACCAGACCTATTATCTGATGGACGTGCTGCGCTATCTGGACAGCGACGAGGTGGCGCTGGACATCGGCGACGGCAGAAGACAGGGGATAATCCGCCCGGTAGGAGACGACAATTATATTTATGTACTCATGCCGGTGCGGGTGGGTTGATGGATGCCGGGGCAACCGGGTGATGAGACCATATCAGTGAAAGAAGTTTATATCAGGCAGGAACCCATTCAGCTGGGCCAGTTCCTGAAGCTGGCCGGAGCGGTGTATACCGGGGGAGAAGCCAAGGAATTGATCCAGGCCGGCCTGGTGACGATCAACGGCGAGACGGAGACGAGAAGAAGCCGGCAGCTACAGGCCGGTGATCTGGTAGCGGTGCAAAACCGGGGATGTTTCAAGTTGGTCGGCAACCGACCGGCAAACACCCGGCCGGCGGAGCGAGAGCGCGGGACGAGGAGGCCGTCATAAAATGCAGATCAGGCGGCTCGTCCTGAGGGGTTTCCGCAATTACCGGGAACTGGATTTCTCCGTCGCCGGGCAGCTCTGCCTTTTGCTCGGGGAAAACGCCCAGGGGAAGACGAGCCTGTTGGAAGCTATTTATTGTGCCGCCACGGGGCGCTCCTTCCGGGCTTCTCTGGATGAGGAGTTGATCGCCTGGAACAGCCGGGAGGCGGACATCCGCTGTCTGGTGGAAAAAGATCTCGGCGAGGCGGAGATCGAAATACAACTAAGCCGGGGGCGGAACAAGCGCATCCGGGTGAACGGGCAGCTGGTGCGCCGGCATTCCGATCTTTTCGGACACCTGAACGTGGTCACCTTCACTCCCGACGATCTGCAGCTGGTCAAGGGTAGCCCGGCCGGTCGACGGCGTTTCCTGGACATCGAGTTGGCCCAGGTGAGCGGCACTTATCGGCATGATTTGCTCAATTACCACCACATATTGCGCCAGAGGAACAGCCTCCTGAAAAGCATGGCCGAAGGCCGGGAGAACAGGGAAACGCGGGAGGCCCTCGCCATGTGGGATGAGCAGCTGGTGCGCTGCGGCTCGCGGGTGATGTGGAAGCGGACGGAAGCCGTGGCCAAACTGGCGGCCATCGGGCGCCACTTTCACGGGGAGATCACCAATGGGGCTGAAGAGCTGACCATATGCTACCGCCCGTTTTATGAGAAGGCGGTACCGCCCACCACCTCGCCTGCTTCACCGGCGGAGATCGAAACCGCTTTCCGCGCCGCTTTGGCACGCCTGCAACCGGTGGAAATCAGGCGGGGGCAAACCATGGTGGGCCCGCAGCGGGACGACATCGATTTCCTCATCGATCGGCGGCCGGTGCGCATCTATGGCTCCCAGGGACAGCAGCGCACGGCCGTGTTGGCCGGCAAGCTGGCGGAAGTGGACTTCATGCGGGAGGAGACGAATGAATATCCTGTGTTGCTCCTGGACGACGTGATGTCGGAGCTCGACCAGCAGAGGAGGCAATTCTTCCTGCAAAGCGTCACCGGCCGGGTGCAGACATTTATCACGGCCACCAGTCAAGCCTATTTTCCGGAACCTTTTTTGCAAAAAGCTCAGGTGGCTACCATAAAAGCCGGAAGCCTGGAAGTATAAGCAGGCGCATAAGCAAGCTGATTATTTTGGCGGCGGGAGGAGAAAAATGTATTTGCACGTCGGGGGAGGGCAGGTGGTACCCATCAAAGAGATTGTTGTGATAATGAACCGCGAGACGATGGCTAAGAGCGAAAATAACAAAAACTTTATCGAAACATCCGCTGAGGAAGGCTTCATCCAAAAAGTGGCTTCCGATGGGGAAATCAACTCCTGGGTGATCACCACCCGCAAAGTGATCGCTTCACCTATCTCGGCGCCGACTTTGGTAAAAAGAATTGAGCAGGTGATGAGTAGCGGCATCATCGGTTGACGCGCCTTGGGCCAGCAGATATAATCGTGATGGTGTTTTTTAAACGGCTTAATGTCTAATATCGATAAGGAGATTTTACATGAAACGGACCTACCAACCGAACAGAAGAAAAAAGCACAAGACTCATGGTTTCTTAGTCCGGATGCGCACACAGGGAGGACGCAACGTCATCAAGCGGAGACGCGCCAAGGGACGCAAGAGAATCAGCATCTCCGCCTGACTTGAGACAAAAAGCCGGCAGAAGGTGGTGGCAGGCAGGCCCTTGCAACGGTTGAGAAAGCCTGATGATTTCCTCATTTGTTACCGGCAAGGCCGTTCCAGTCGGGGCAGGCTGATTACCATATACTGCAGAGCAAACGGGTTGCCATATAACCGGGTAGGTTTTTCCACGGGGAAAAAACTGGGCGGCGCCGTAGTGCGCAACCGTCTCAAGCGGCGCCTGCGGGAAATCATGAGGCTGGCGGAAACCGAAAAGAGGCTGAAGGCCGGTTTTGATCTCGTCATTGCTCCCAAGCCGCCGGCCGTCGATGTTGGCTATCAGGAATTAAGGGGCAGTGTACTCGCCGGACTTAAGAAATTAGGATTGGTTTGCGACCGGGCGGTTAACAATATGGATGAGGATAAGAGCGCAAAGCATGTTGACGTTCAGGTATGTGGTGATAGCTCTAATTAAGCTATACCAGCAAGCCGTCTCACCGTTATTACCTCGGACATGTCGGTTTTATCCCACATGTTCAGCCTACGCTCTGGAAGCCGTGACACGCTACGGCGTGTGGAAAGGTGGGCGTATGGCTGCCGGGCGCCTGTTGCGCTGCCACCCCTGGCATCCCGGGGGATACGATCCGGTTAAATAGACTGGAGGAAGATGGCTTGGCTTTTTTGACCGACTTTATGAAGGATGTATTGTTGGCCTTTTATAACCTGTCCGGAAATTTCGGCATAGCTATCATCATGCTGACCATTGCCACCAGGATAGCCATGTGGCCGCTATACGTCAACCAGACCAGATCGGCGGCCAAAATGAAAGAAATTCAGCCGCTGATGAAGCAGATCCAGGAGAAATATAAAGACAATCCCCAGGAACAGCAGAAAAAGATGATGGAGCTTTATCAAAAGCATAAGTACAACCCCCTTTCCGGGTGTCTGCCGCTTTTCGTACAGCTCCCTTTTATCTGGGCGATCTTCAACGCCCTGAGGTTGTTTCCGGCCGGAATTGAGGCTACGCAGTTCATCAGGCCTTTTTCGGCAGCTTTTTTGTTTTGGCAGGATCTCACCATGAGAGATCCGACTTATATTCTACCGGTTTTATCAGGGGCTACCACCTACTGGTCGATGAGTCAAACGGCCACCGATCCGTCGCAAAAAAGCATGCTCATCATCATGCCTATCTTCTTGACCTATATAAGCACCACTTTTTCGGCAGGTCTGGTTCTTTATTGGACTGTCGGTAATCTGTTCTCCATCGGCCAACATTATTGGCTAACCCGGCAAAAGCAGCTTAAGCAAAAGGGAAGTGAAGCTGGATGAGATCCGTAGAAATAAGCGCGCGCACTGTCGACGAGGCGGTGGAAATAGCCTTAAAAGAATTGGATGCCGAGCGGGATCAGGTAAAGATCGAGGTTCTGGATGAAGGAGCCAAAGGCCTATTCGGCCTTTTGGGAGGCAAACAAGCCAGGGTATTGGTGAGCCTCGTGGGCGAGGAGAAGCAGGCAGAAAAAGAGGAAGCAGCTTGCAATTTTTTGGCCGGACTGTTGGACAGGCTGGGCGCCAAAGCCGAAATCAATAAAAGACATGACGAGTCGGGAAATGTGATTCTTGAGATATCGGGCGACAACCTAGGCATGATCATCGGCCGCCGAGGGCAGATGCTCGATGCCGTACAATATCTGGTCAATGTGGTGGCCAATCGCCAGGGTGGGGAGTGGGTGCGCTTCATCCTCGATGCCGAGGGCTACCGGCAGCGGCGGGAAGAAGCCTTGCGCAGTCTGGCGCTCAGGACGGCGGACAAGGTGAAAACCCAAGGCAAGAGGATCGTGCTGGAACCGATGAATGCCGCCGAACGCCGCATCATCCACCTGGCGCTGGCAGAAGAAAAAGGGGTGGAAACCCACAGCGAGGGCGATGATCCATATCGCCGGGTGGTCATAGCCCCGAAAAAGAACTGAAGACAGAAAAGGGTTGGCTGTGAAGCAGATCGACCCAGCGGCAGATCGGCATATGGGCATATCGGCCGCAGAAGCCCCGGCGCTACCGGGGCTTTAATTGTCTAGCGGCGGTATGGAAAGGACTGAAAAATTTGCTGGGAGAAACCATTGCGGCCATCTCCACCGCACCAGGAACGGCAGCTATCGGTATTGTCAGGCTGAGCGGTCCCGCTGCCATACCCATTGCCGGAAAGATGTTTCGACCGGCTAAAGTAGGTGGTGCATTGGCTGCCGCCGAGAACAGGCGTTTGATCTTGGGAACGGTGCGGGATGAACACAACCATCCGCTGGACGAATGCCTGGCGGTGGTGATGAGAGCCCCACACAGCTACACCGGCGAAGACCTGGTGGAATTGCACTGTCACGGCAGCCCGGTGGTGTTGCGGCAGGTTTTGACCCTGGCCATCGCCTATGGCGCCAAGCCGGCCGGACCCGGAGAGTTCACCAAAAGAGCGTTCATCAACGGCAAGCTGGATTTGCTGCAGGTGGAAGCGGTCGGCGACCTGCTCGCCGCCGGCTCCAGCGGGGCGGCCGCCGTGGCGCTGGGGCAACTGCGGGGGGAATTGTCCCGGAAGATAGAGGCCGCCAAAAATAGGCTCCAACGCTTTCTGGTTCACCTGCAGGCGGCTATAGACTATCCCGAAGAGGTGGAGGAGATCACCCCGGAGGAACTGCTCGACCAGGCCAAAGAGGTGGAGCAGGAGATTCGGGCCCTGCTTAAAGAGGCCGAGCGGGGACAAAGGGTGCGCGAAGGGGTGAGCGTGGTCCTGGCCGGCAAGCCGAACACCGGCAAATCCAGCCTGATGAACCGGCTGTTGCAGAGCGAACGCTCCATTGTGGCCGATATTCCCGGGACCACCAGGGATGTGGTGGAAGAGAGCGTGGAAATCGCCGGGGTGGCCTTCAGGCTGAGCGATACGGCCGGCATTCGCCGCAGCGGGGAACTGATCGAACAAATAGGCATTAAAAAAGCTCAGGAAGCTATAGAGAGAGCCCACCTGATCCTTGCCGTTTTCGACGGGGCGGCGCCCTTTACCGCCGACGATGCCGAAGTGCTGCGCCTGATCCGGGGAAAGCCGGTGCTGGCGGTGATCAACAAACATGATCTGCCGCAGGTGCTGGACAGAGGACTGCTTTCACCCCTCCCGGTGGTGGAAGTGAGCGCCCTGACCGGTTTCGGGCTGGAGGAACTGGAGCAGGCCATGCTCCGGCAAACCGGGTTAGAGGATGTCGGTCTTTTGTATGAGCAATCGGTCATCAGCCGTCCCAGGCAAAAAGGGGCTTTGGCGGCCGCAGCCATGGCTATGAAAAACTTTCTGCAAGGAGTGGAGGAAGGACTCACCGCCGATTGCCTGGCCATGGATCTGGAAGAAGCGCTGTGGCAGCTGGGCAGTTTAACAGGGGAAGTACATCGGGAAGATATCATCAACGATATTTTTGCTCAATTTTGTGTGGGAAAATAACCTATGAAAAACCATATAAATCGGGAAAAAGAGAGCTTCGACGCTATTGTGGTAGGTGCCGGGCATGCCGGCAGCGAAGCCGCTGTGGCCTTGGCCAGGCTGGGCTGGGAGACGGCCGTATTCACCCTCGATAAAGCCGCCGTCGGGCTCATGCCTTGCAATCCGTCCATAGGCGGCCCGGGGAAAGGCCATCTGGTACATGAAATCCATGCTCTGGGCGGGGTGATGGGCCGCATTGTCGATGCCGCCGCCATACAGATGCGGGTGCTGAACACCGGCAAGGGCCCGGCGGTGCAGAGCCTCAGGGCGCAGGCGGACAGAGCCGGCTACCGCCGCCTGATGTATCAACTCCTGCAGCAGCAGGAGAGGCTGACCCTGATCGAGGAAGAGGTGGCCGACATCCTGATGGAGAACGGGCGGGTGGCCGGGGTGGTCACCGGCAAAGGCAGGGAAATCAAGGCCAGGGTGCTGGTGCTGACCACAGGCACCTACCTGGCGGCCAGAATCCATCAGGGTGAACAGCAGAAAGTGAGCGGCCCCTATGGCCTGCCGACGGCGGAAGCTTTGGGGGAGAGGTTGCGCCGCTTGGGTCTGAAGGTGGTGCGCTTCAAGACGGGTACGCCGCCGCGGGTGCTGCGCCGCTCGCTGGATTACGCCAAGATGGAAGAGTATCCCGGCGATCCCATACCGCTGGGTTTCACGGAATATGGCAAAAGTGGAAAAATATGGGAAAAACAGGAGATGTGCTGGCTCACCTACACCAATGAGGAGACCCACCGCATCATCAAAGCAAATATGCATCGTGCCGCTTTATACAGCGGGGCGATCACCGGTCCGGGGCCGCGCTACTGTCCGTCCATCGAAGCCAAGCTCGTGTTGTTCCCCGACAAATCCAGGCATCAGGTCTTTGTGGAGCCGGAAGGGCGCAGTTCGGAAGAGATGTACCTAGCCGGCTTGTCCACCAGCCTGCCGGTGGATGTGCAGGAGCAATTCGTGCACACCATAGCCGGACTGGAGAATGCCGTGATCACGCAATACGGCTATGCCATCGAATATGATTGCCTGGATCCGCTGCAGTTGCAATCCTCGCTGCAATCCAAGATCATTCCCGGTTTGTTTGCCGCCGGGCAGATCAACGGCACCACCGGTTATGAGGAGGCGGCCGCCCAAGGATTGATGGCCGGGATCAATGCCGCCCGCTACCTGCAAGGGGAGGAACCTATCGTCCTGAAGCGCTCCGAGGCCTATATCGGTGTCTTGATCGACGATCTGGTGACGAAGGGCACCGGAGAACCATACAGGATGTTGACCTCGCGCGCCGAATACCGTCTGCTGCTGCGGGAGGGTACTGCCGACAGGCGGCTGACGGAGTTGGGCTTTAAGATCGGCTTGATCGATGAAGAGCGCTACCGGGCATACAAACAAAAAGTAGCCGCCATTGAAGCAGAAAAGAAAAGGCTGAGCCGTGTTTTCGTCTCGCCGAACCCGGAGAGCGACCGGCTGCTCCAGGCCATCGGCACGAATCCCCTGTCCGCCTCAACCTCATTGAGCGATCTCTTGCGCCGCCCGGAGTTGACCTATGAAAGCTTAGCCCCCTTTGATCCGGAGAGACCTGTCCTGCCACCGGAAGTGGTGAGGGAAGTGCGCAACGACCTCCTGTATGCCGGCTATATTTCCAAACAGGAACGCCAGGTGCAGGCCCAAAAAAGGATGGAGGAAAAAAGAATACCCGCCGATTTCGACTATACCGCCGTCACCGGCCTTTCCAGGGAGGCCACGGAGAAGCTGCTGCGCATCAGGCCGGTGTCCGTAGGTCAGGCGGCCCGGATTCCGGGGGTGACACCGGCGGATATCGAACGGCTGCTGCTGTATATGGAAATGAAGCACCGGCTGGAAACCGGGGGAGGAAAGGGTCAGACGCAAAACGAAACATGACCTTATAGGCGTAACCGGGCAGCGGCCGGGAGGTTGTGGATGAGCAGGACAATAGCAATAGTGAATCAAAAAGGCGGAGTAGGGAAGAGCACCACGGCGGTCAATCTGGGGGCCTATCTGGCCGAAGCCGGGAGGAAGGTTCTCCTGGTGGACATCGACCCGCAGGGCAACGCCACGAGCGGTGTGGGACTGGAGAAAGGGCAGATCAACCACTGCATGTATGATGTGCTGTTGGAGCGCCTGCAGATAGGCGAGGTGATCATGCCCACCAAGGTGAAGGGCTTGGCTGCCGCCCCGGCCAGCATCGCTTTAGCCGGTGCCGAGATTGAACTGGTGGCGGCCATATCAAGAGAGTACCGCTTGCGCAATGCCCTCAAGCCGGTATTGGACCAGTATGATTTTATATTGATCGATTCCCCGCCGTCCCTGGGCTTGCTGACGGTCAACAGCCTCGCCGCCGCCGACGGGGTGCTGATTCCCATTCAGTGCGAATATTACGCGCTGGAAGGCTTAAGCCAGCTCATGCAGACCATTGAGCTGATAAAAAGCCATCTCAATACCCAACTGGTCATCGACGGCGTAGTGATGACCATGTACGACAGCCGCACCAATCTCTCCCAACAGGTGACGGAAGACGTCAGAGGTTTTTTCGCTTCAAGAGTAAAGGTTTTCGACACGGTGATACCGAGAAACGTGAAATTGAGCGAGGCACCGAGTTACGGCTTGCCCATCAATCTGTACGATGATAAATGCCGGGGCGCACAAGCCTACCATGAACTGGCAAAGGAGGTGCTCAGCCTATGGGCGGACGCCAAGCGCTAGGCCGGGGGTTGTCGGCCCTCATCCCGCAGGCCGGCAAAACCGAAAGCGACAAGGATCTGCAGATGATACCTTTGAGCCAAATAAGAGCAAACCGCCGCCAACCCAGGAAAGAATTTTCGGAAGAGCAACTGCTGGAACTGGCAGATTCGCTAAAAGAGCATGGCATCTTGGAACCGCTGGTGGTGCGCCCTGTAACAGATGGGGAAAAGAGTTATGAACTGGTGGTCGGCGAGCGGCGCTGGCGGGCGGCCAAATTGGCCGGGCTGGCAGAAGTGCCGTGCCTCATCAGGGAGATGGATGAGCGCCAGGCCCTGGAGCTGGCCTTGGTGGAAAATCTGCAACGGGAAGATCTGAATGCTCTGGAAGAAGCCGAGGCCTACAAACAGCTGGCCGAAGAATACCAGTTGACCCAGGAAGAGATCGCCGGGCGGGTAGGGAAAAAAAGAGCCACCATCACCAATCGCCTGAGACTTTTGGAACTGGAAGACGAGATAAAGGAACTGGTCAGATCGGGAGGGTTAAGTGCCGGGCATGCCAAAGCCTTGCTCTCAATGCCTCCGGGAGAACTGCGGAAAAAAGTGGCTGCCCAGTGCCTGAAAGAGGGCTGGTCGGTGCGGCAGATCGAAGCCTTTGTGCAAAACCGGCTGAAAAAGAAGCCTCAGGCGAAAAAGGCGACGACCTCTGAAGCGGAAAATACTTTCAGCGAACTGGAGCAGGACTTTCAAAGGGTGTTGGGCACCAGAGTGCGCATCATGAAGCAGGGGAAAAAAGGGCATATCCAGATCGAGTTTTACGATGATGAAGACATTACCCGCATCTACGAACTGATTGTAGGCAATGAAGAAAGCATTGGCTGAAAACGAAGCAAGACGGTAAGCGGGTGACCGGACATGGATGAGTTGCAAAGCAGAGAAGGTTGGCGCCTGCTGGAAGTGGGCCGGGAAATCGCTCTGGAAACCGAAGCTCCATTATTTCGCGGCATCTATCAGGTGACCGTTCTGGAACTGAAGAAAGATGCCGTTTTGGTCTCCCTGCCCAGCCGTGATGGACACCTGGTCTTTTTGCCTGTGGGTCTCTCCGTGCGCATCATCCTGTCGCATAATGGTGAGCAAACCATATTTAACGGCATGGTATGCAGCCGGCAAACCGGGGAGCGTAGATCGCTCACACTCAGCTGGAAAGAGCCGGCTGCTTTCAATGAGCGAGAAGAGCCTGAGGAGCATCCTGATTACGAACCGGCAATACCGGTGTGGGCCGTCACCAGCGGAAAAGGGGGCGTGGGGAAGACCACGGCCGTGGTCAACTTCGCCTTGGCCTTGGCCGAGCGAGGGCGGCGGGTTTGCATTATCGATGCCGATTTAGGTACAGCCAATGTCGACGTGGTCTTAAACCTCACGCCGCGCTACACCCTGGCGGAAGTGATCAGCGGCCGGAAGCATATCCTGGAGGCCTTGGTGGAGGGACCCGGCGGCATCATCATATTGCCCGGCGGATCAGGACTGCAGGAGTTGACCCAACTGCGGGATAGCGATTTTCAGCGGCTTCTGGCACAATTCCGGGAATTGGAGAGCTTTACGGACATCATCCTGATCGATACCTCCAGCGGCCTGTCGAAAAGCGTCACCAATTTTATCGCCGCCGCCCAGATGGGCATATTGATCACCACCCCGGAACCTCCGGCTATCACCGACGCTTATGCTTTGATCAAAGTGCTGGCCAGAGCCGGTCACATTGTGCCAATAAAACTGGTCATCAACAGAGCAAAAACGGCGACCGAAGCCGAAAACACCATGGAGAAGATCGTATTTGCCGCCAAAAAGTTCCTGCATTACGAATTGACCCCATTGGGATTTATCAGCGATGATGAATATGTAGAAAAAGCGGTCAGAGAACAAGTGGCTTTGATCAAACAATATCCCCGCTGCAAAGCGGCCCAGGATTTTTATCGCCTGGCAGCTTTGCTTGATAATAGCCCAAAAGAAAAAAAGGACGATAAACAGCAGCCGGGTGGCATTCGCGGCTTTTTAAAAAGATTTAAGGACATGGTCAGGAAAGAAAAAGACGACTGATAAGGTTGCAATACGCCATGTTCCACGTGGAACATATACCGTCATGTTCAGCCGGCCGGCAAATGTTCCACGTGGAACATCACATATGGGGATGTGAACTCTAATTGCCTGGTGACGATGTGAAGGGTATACTCGAAAAATATAAAAATGGGGAATTTGGTATTGATGAGGCCCTGCAGGCCATAAAACATGTGGGTTATGAGGATCTGGGTTTTGCCAAGGTTGATCATCGCCGCCATGAACATAGGGGATTTCCCGAAGTGATCTTTGCGGCGGGGAAAACCGCAGATCAAGTGGCGCAAATTGCCGTCACCCTGCGCCGGCGGAATGATCGCCTTCTGATTACCAGGGCGAATGAGCAGATATATGCAGCGGTGAAAAGTGTTATTCCCGAGGCCATATTCCATTCCGCTTCGGGTGCTATCACGGTCTGCCCGTCTGTGGCTTCACCCCTTTATGGAGGCTATGTGGCCATATTGAGTGCCGGGACTTCCGATCAGAGGGTGGTGGAGGAGGCGGCGGTCACCCTGCAGGTGATGGGTCATGAAGTGCGCTGTCTGCCCGATGTCGGTGTAGCCGGCATTCATCGCTTGTTGGCCGTGGCCGAGATCTGGCAAAAGGCCAATGTGATCATTGTGGTGGCCGGGATGGAAGGGGCGCTGGCTTCCGTGGTGGGGGGGTTGACCGACAAACCGGTGATAGCCGTGCCGACGAGTGTAGGGTATGGTGCTCATTTCGGCGGGGTGGCACCTTTGCTGGCCATGCTGAACTCCTGCGCCGCCGGGGTGACGGTGGTTAACATCGACAACGGTTTTGGTGCCGGGTATGCGGCGGCCCTGATCAACAGGATGATTGCGGAAGCGGCTGCCGAAGCGCAGCAGTGACACATAGATAATGAGGCGCCTTGTGGGGGTGCATCTGTGCGTATAGCTTATTTCGACTGTTTTGCCGGCATTAGCGGGAACATGGTTCTGGGGGCTTTTCTGGATGCCGGGATGCCCCTCTCCCGGCTGGAGGAAGGACTGGAAGCTCTTGAGCTGCCCGGTTGGCGCCTGGCAGTGAAGAAGGGGCAAAAAATGGGTATAACAGGTACCCATGTGCAGGTGATACCGACCCGTCATGAACATGCTCATCGTCATTTCCAGGTTATAGTGGAGATCATCGACCGCTCTTCGCTACCTCCTGAAGTGAAGAAGCGGGCGCAACGCATTTTCCACGCCCTCGCCGTGGCGGAAGGTCAAGTGCATGGTGTTCCCGTGGAGCAGGTGCATTTTCATGAGGTAGGCGCGGTCGATTCCATCATCGACATTGTCGGCGCCGCTTTGTGCTTAGAGTGGCTAAAGGCGGAGCGGCATATGGCATCCCCGGTTCACCTGGGGAGCGGCTTTGTGCAAACGTCCCACGGTCGGCTGCCGGTGCCGGCTCCGGCCACCGCCTTGCTGCTACAGGGCTTGCCGGCCTACGGGTCCGAAGTGGTGGGCGAGCTGACTACCCCAACCGGAGCCGCCATCCTGAAATGCACCGTCGATGCTGCCGGGCCGTGGCCGCCGATGCAGGTGGAACAGATTGGCTATGGTCTGGGTGACCGGGATTTCCCGGTGCCGAATGCTTTGAGGCTCGTGATCGGTACACTGCCGGAGGAGGGTGTGGCAGTCGGGGTGGACCGGGATGAGGTAGAGGTGATCGAAGCCAACCTGGACGATATGAATCCGGAATTTTTCCCCTATGTCTCCGAGCAGCTGTTCAGGGCCGGGGCGCTCGATGTCTTCCTGACGCCGGTAATCATGAAGAAGGGGCGGCCGGGTTATATGATCACGCTGCTGACCGAGAGAGAAAAAGCGCCCGCCTGCGTAAAGGTGATGCTGCGGCAGACCTCGACTTTGGGCGTGCGGCAGTATAAAGCCGGAAGAACCAAATTGCGGCGCTCCTGGCAGGAGGTGGAGATTGACGGCGTTCCGGTCCGGGTGAAGATCGGCTGCTGGGGGGAGGAAGTGGTGAACCTGGCCCCGGAATATGAGGACTGCGCGAAGGCAGCTGTTGCCACCGGCCGGCCCCTGAAGGAGATCTATGATGTCGCCCGGCAGAAAGCTATAGCTAAATTGGCTGTGTCTAACAGTTAATGCCGGGTGGCTTGAAACAAGGCGACGACTATGATCCGGCGGTCCAGGCGGGTGTGCTGCCGGGCAAGATGATGGTTTGCAGGCATTCCGTCACGGCCAGGGCGATGATCTGCGCCATGCGCATCACCAGGCTAAGGCGGGTGTTTTGCAGGACGAAGTATTCCATAAATCCGCCCACATTGACTACCCCGACGATATGAAAATCGCCGATCTGGGGTAGTTTTTTGTTCACACCGGTGCCGGGGGCCAGAGGGCCGTTCTTCAGGGTGATGTAACCAATGTTTTCGGATTTGCCCAGACAGGCGTCGATAGCCAATACCGGCCGGCCTTTGTGCCGGCTCATTATTTCTGCCGCCACCGCTTCCAAATTGGTGGCGTGTACCGGCTGATCCAAGGTGCCGTAGATGGCGATGGGGGTGCCCGCCAGGCGTTCATAGAGGAAGGAGCCGGTCAGTGGTCCGAGAGCGTCACCGGTGGACCGATCCGTGCCGATGCAGGCGATCACCGGAAAATTGCCGGTAAATTTGGGATCGGAGAGGTAGGCCTGCAAGGCTGCGGCCAAGGTGGCTGCGGCATTATGATCGTCTATATGAATGCGACATGATGGATGGTTCCTTTCCCGTTGGAAGAAGGTGGTATTTTTCAGCAAGAGCCGCACCGCCATCCCTCCGAATTATACAAGCCAATGGCAATATATGACCCAGACTGTAGTCTCTATAACTCGAACTGCTTTTATTCAATGTGGAAAACGTTTTTTCCAAAGAACCATAAGCCCAGCCCGGCACAGAGAGGTGTGCTTCTGAAGAGTGCTTCTAAAGAGGGGAGGGAAGGCATAGGCTAACTAAGCCGGTGGAGGGGCGGATGAAGGCAGCACAAGCATTGGAGGCCAGGTGATGCCGGCGGCGGTATGGAATGTGGTCTATGCGGCGGCAGCTTATGTCGGGGCGGTAATCGGCGCAGGAACCATGTCGGGAAGGGAGAGCGCCCTGTTCTTTTTGCCTTTCGGCTGCTATGGTCTGTGGGGGACCTACCTGTGCATAGGTCTCTTTGCCCTGGGAGGTGCCGGGGTGATGCAGGCGGCACAAAAATGGCAGGCCGCCAATCATCGCGCCCTGTTCGGCCGTTATTTCCCGCCGGCCATGGTAAACGTGTTGGATATAATATTTTCGTTATTTCTCTTTTTAACCATTGCCATCATGGGTGCGGGGGCGGGGGCGCTATGCAGCGGTTATTTCGGTTTGACGGTGCGCGATGGAGTATTGCTCATGACCGCGGCAGCCATATTGATCCTATATACCGGGCGGCAAGGCTTTTTGCGGGCCAATGCGCTGATGGTGGGGGGATTGCTCGCCATTCTGCTGATAATGTTTCGGCAAAGTTATACTCCGGCCGTGTTATCTTTCCTGCCCCCGGTGAGGATAATAGATGGTTGGATCCCCCGTCATTGGTTCCTGGCCAGCCTGGATTATACGGCATATAACCTGGCTTTGGCTATGCCGATATTGACGGCGGTAGGCGCCGGGTTGCCTACCGAGAGGCAAGCGAGGCTGGGCGGGCTGCTCGGAGGCACACTTTTGGGCCTTACCATGAGCATCATCACCTTGACCCTGGTGCCTGAGGCGGCGGCGGCTCTTGAGGTGCCCATACCCATTTTGCTGGTGGTGGAAAGGCTGGAGCGCTGGATCTTCCCCCTTTATCTGGTGGGGATGTTTTTGGCGCTCCTCACCACGGCTGTGGCCAATGCCTTCGCCTTGGGCCGGCGTTTTGCCGGAGGTAATGGCCGCCTGGAGCGTTGGCTCGCCATCAGTTTTGTGGCCCTGGCCCTGCCGGTTTCCACTATAGGTTTCATAGAGCTGGTTGGCGTGGTTTACCCGGTTTTCGGCTATTTTTCGATAATCGTCGTTATATGGTTGGCCGGAAGGCGAAAAAAGTCAATGCCGGCGGGGGGAAAAACGCTAAAATAAAGCCGGAGAGCATCGTTCTTTTGTTTTCATTTATCGATGGATGTGGGATACTTTGGTATAATAAAAGGAACGTTCATGAGCTTCGTGGAATGTAGGCAGACCGGTTATATTGGGTGACAGACGAGCCGGCGCGGAGGGAGTTAGTTGCGAGCGTTGGTGGATAAAAGCCAAGGGTCCGGGCGGGTGGCCGTGGTTGTCTGTGTTTTGTTGATAGCCGCTTTGGCCGGCGCCTTCATGGGTTTCAGGGGGGCGGTATGGAATTATCATATCATCCCCGGCGTCCATGTGGCCGGCATCCCGGTGGGTGGGCTGACGCAGGAAGAAGCGGCGACTCTCCTGGAAGAACGTCTGGCCAGGCGACTCACCGGCGAAGTGGTGGTCAACTGGGGTTATGGCCGGATGAATATCAATCTGAAGCAAGCCGGCGTGAGGATCGACGCCAAAGCCATGGTCGAGGCGGCATATAGTGTCGGGCGCACCGGCAGCCTCGTGCAGCAGCTTAAGGATAGGTTCACGGCGGCAAGACATGGTTGGGACGTGCCTGTCTCTTTTACGACCGAGCCGGCCTTCGACGAGATAATAGACAAAATTGCCGCAGCCGCTTACCAGCCGGCGGTGAATGCCGCCATCATCCTGAAGAGAGACGACAGCATCGAGATTCACCCTGAACAATACGGGAAATATATAGATAAAGAAGAGTTGAAGGAGCGTATATTTTCCGTCGCCCTGAAGCAGGAGCGTCATGTGTTCATCACGGCCAGAGAGGTGCGCCCCCAGATGACAGCGGAGGATATCGCTTCTTGGGGCATCAAAACGGTGGTAGCCCGCTATAAGACCAGCTTCAACCCAGCCGACGAGAATCGCACCCATAACCTGAAACTGGCCGCGCAAGCGCTCGACGGCACCCTCATCAAGCCGGGAGAGATGTTCTCCTTCAACAAAAAAGTGGGTCCGAGAATGGCGGCGAGCGGTTATAAGGAAGCGCCCGTAGTCCGGGAGGGGCAGCTGGTGCCTGATGTCGGCGGTGGGGTCTGCCAGGTTTCGACCACCTTATATAACGCCGTGATCCTGGCCGGTCTAAATGCGGCGACAAGGTCGGCGCATTCCATACCGGCGACTTATGTCGACTTGGGACTGGATGCGGCGGTGGCTTATGATTACATAGATTTTCGCTTTGCTAATACCACGGCCGGCAATTTGTATATTAAAGCGCAAGTGGTAGACGACATCGTGGATGTGGCCTTGCTCGGGCCGGAGAAAGCGCCGCCCTATACTATCTCCACCGTGTTGGAGAACGTGTTGCCGATTCCGGTGGTGGAAGTGCCCGACATCAACCTGGAGCCGGGGCAGAAGGTGACCGAGCAGGAAGGCGCGGTGGGCTATGTGGTCTCGGTATGGCGGAAGCTGAAGCAAGGGTCCGAGGAAAAGGTGGAGCTGGTCAACCGCACCACTTATAAGGCGCGGCCCAAGATGGTGCGCACCGGTATCGGCGAGCAGCCGAGAATCCCGGTGCTCCTGGGCAGAAGGCCGGAGACCCCAGCTGCTCCACCGCCGGAGACCGAGATCCAGAAAACTCCGCCTGAAAATGGCCATGGCAAAGAGGGGCAGGATGCAGATCCAGAACCCCGGCAGAGCCCGGTGGTGAATGAGACGGCTGCCGGCGCTGCCGGCGGGACGAACAGCGGACCGAACGGCGGAACAGAAACGCCGGGAACGGAAACGCTCGTGGTGATCAATCCGTCTCCGGAAGCCATACCGAACCAGGCGGCCGCTCTGACTGAAGATCATTCCGACCAAGAAGGTGAACCGCCGGATGGCGGTGCTCCGTCAGGTATATATTAATCAAAAGACAGGTAATGCTGTCTATTGGGAAGGGAGAACATCATGTCTCGTTTTGCGTACTTAAAAGGCCGGATTATACCTATGGAAGAGGCAAAGATCAGCGTGGCCACCCATGCTTTTCTATATGGAACAGCATGTTTCGAGGGCATACGCGGCTATTGGGTGCCGGAAAAGGACGATATACTGATCTTCAGGATGAAAGAGCATTATGAGCGCCTGTTGAACTCCTGCCGCATCCTGCGCATCACTCCAATGCTGAGCCTGGAGGAACTCTGCCGGCTCACCTGCCGGGTGGTGGCCAAAAACGGTGATAAAGAAGATGTATATATCAGGCCGGTTTTTTATAAATCCACAGAAGCCATCGGCGTGAAACTCACCGGGCTGGACGACGACTTCCTGCTTTTTGCCGTGCCGATGGGCGAGTATCTTGATCTGTCTAAGGGTCTGCGGGCCAAGGTCTCCTCCTGGCGACATCTGGAGGATAATGCTATCCCCATGCGGGCCAAGATCAACGGCTGTTATGTCAATGCGGCACTGGCCAAATCGGAAGCTCTGGAAGACGGCTATGATGAGGCCATCTTCCTCTCCAGCGACGGGCATGTGTGCGAAGGCAGTGCGGAAAACATCTTCATCGTGCGCCGCGGCACTTTGATCACCCCGCCGGTGCATGCCGATATATTGGAAGGCATCACCAGGGACACAGTGATCCACTTGGCTCAGGACCTGGGACTGCCGGTAGTGGAAAGGCTGATCGACCGCTCGGAGCTTTATGTGGCCGATGAGGTGTTCTTTGTGGGTACGGGCGCGCAGTTCTCGCCGGTGACGGAGATCGACCACCGCCAGGTGGGTAGCGGAGAGATCGGCCCGATCAGCAAAGAGCTTCAAAAGTATTATTTTGATGTAGTGCGAGGCCGGGTGGATAAATATAGCTCCTGGTGCACGCCGGTCAAGGAATATGCCGATTAATGGGCCGGATTGGTTGAGCCGATAGGGAAACAGGCTGTAGCTTGAGGTCAGGTGGGTTAAGGTAAGGTGCGGAGCAGCCGCACCTTACCTCTTTCACCATACCTCTTTCGGACACCGGTGATGGAAGCGTCGGGCTATGCGCGGGCGGCGGTCATGAAGGCTTCGATATTGGCCAGAGGAGTCTTCGGCGGCAGATCGCAGCCGGAACTCAGGATGAAATTGGGATCTTGGGCCATCTCTTTCTTCAAAGCCAGGGTAGCCGCTCTCACTTGCTCGGGCGTGCCGTTGAGGAAGATAGCCACCGGGTGGATATTGCCGATCAGAGCCACTTCCGGCGGTACGAGTTTCCTCATTTCAGGAAGCGAAACGTTGCTGTCGAGGCTTAAGCCCATGGCTCCGGAGCGGCCCATCGCCGGCACAATATGCTTGGTATTGCCGCATATGTGCAGGATGAGCGGTTTGTTGTCCAGCGCCTCTCTCAACTGCCGGAAAGCCCTGAGGGAGAAGGTTTCGTAAAGGGCAGGCGAAAGCATCACAGCGGTGGGCTCCAGGACGGCGACAACCTTGGCTCCGGCAGCAAAGAAGGCTTTGGCATATGGAGTGATGTAGTCCAGACAGAAATCGACCAGACGCTGCACCAGGTCGGGATCGAGCACAGCGTTGGTGATCAGGTCGCTGACGCCCATCAACTCACCCGCCAGGGTGAAAGGACCGATGACATAAGCGCCGATCAAGGTGTCGGGATAGTTTTTCGCCAATCTGCCGGCCACTGTGGTGAAGATTTCCATCCGCCCTTTGTTGCCTTGCCGTGCCTGTTGCTGCAGTTGAGCCAAACTCTCCAGGTCCTTGATGGGGTGGCTGACGACGGAAGGATTCTCATCCTGCGGAAAACTGATCTCCATGCCTAAAGCTTCAGCTTCTACCGTCAGGTCCATGATGGGGAAGATGCCGTCCGGCCGAAAGCGCTCCAATAGCATCGATACGGTTTTATATTGCACTTCCGCATCGGTGAGGTTGGAGAGCAGATCGGTGCCGCTCAAAGCCGTGCCGGGGGCACCCAATAGGGGAATTACCAGGTTTTTATTATTCTGCTGTTGGGCAGGGTTACCGGTCATGCCATTACCTCCAGATAGTGATATAGCTGCACAATCATAAGCGGGTTCGTTAAGGGTGGCGACATTCTTTTGTAAAAACCGCCAAAAATTTTGTTGGGATATATGAGCTTGAAAATGGCCGGAAAGACGGATGCCGGCGCCAACTCACCTTGAAGTGAGCCGCGGCCGGCATTTCCGGTGGCGGATGTGGCTTTGCCGCTGCCGAATGAGGCATTTCCAAACCGGCGGCACCTTGCTCCTCCGCTTTCGTCAGCTTCTCCG
>DULU01000107.1 GCA_012840225.1 Bacillota bacterium | reverse complement strand
GGGGGGGGGGGGGGGGGAGGGGGCGAATTTTTTCCCAAAGTAGCGCCAAAAAGCGGGGAGGAGCGAAAATTTTACCAAACTTGGTTTCGACAGGTGGTGCCGGGTCGGGTTGTCTGCAGGAAAACCCCAGTTAGTGGCCGTGGGTGGTAGCTATGCCTTTCCATCCCCGCCGGTCATGAGTGAGCCGACCGAACTTTGGGAAAAAGTTCGCCTCACCCGGCGCATTGCCTACCGCCGCGCCACCCCCCGCACAATCCGATTTAGAGGAACGAGGCAGCCAGCGCAGAATGAATACGGCATTTCACTTAGGAGAGAGCAGCGTGGATGGGGAATGCCGCTGGCCGGATTTGCCCAGGCGTTATGCCGCGGCGCTGAGGGAGGCGGTCGCTTACATACTGGAGAGGTTTGATGTGGCCGGTATTGTGGCTGCCGGCACAATACTGCGCGGGAGCCCGGATCACACGAGCGATCTGGATATATATGTCATCAATCGCCAATCGTTCAGGCAGCGTATACAGAAGTTTTTTCTGGGTGTGCCGGCGGAGATCTTTGTCAACCCGGTGGCGGTGGTGCGGGAATACTTCCGCCGGGAGCATGACGACGGCCTCCCCGTCACCGCTCACATGCTTGCCACCGGTTTTGTGATCCTCTCACGTGACCAGGTGGTGGCTGAGCTGCGGGCCGAGGCGGCGGAATGGCTGGCCAAGCCGAGTCAACCTGCGCCTGCCAGACTCATCATGCAGCGATACCTGGCGGCTACCCTATATGAAGATGCCTGCGATATCGCCGGGAAAGACCAGGAGACCGCCCTGCTCATCCTGAATCAGGCGGTAGTGGCCATGCTGCACTACTGGTTCAGGAACAACGGGCACTTCCTGCCGCGGAGCAAGGAGTTGCTCTCCCGGCTGGAGGCGCTGGACGGCGAGCTCGGCCTGGAAGCCCGACAATTTTTCCTGGCGCCGCCGGCTGAGCGCTGGCCGCTGGCCAGAAAGATGGCCGAGCGGACGATAGGGGTATATGGCTTCTTTGAATGGGAGTCGGGGCGGGAGACGGTGCAGGGCGGAAATTAGGGGAGGATTGGTGCTATGGCAACCACTCTTGAGGAAATCCTCAGGCGACTGGAATCTATGGGGAACGAAAAAGTGCGGGCGCAGAACCGGAGGAACGGTGCCGGGGACAATCAGTACGGCGTCAAGCTCGGCGATATCCGCAAACTGGCGGCGGAGTATAAAAATGAGGAAGGCTTGGCATCCGCTCTCTGGGATACCGGCAATCTGGAGGCGCGTCTTCTCGCTATCCTGCTCATGAAGCCGAAGAAACTCTCCCGTGAGGAGCTCGACGCCATGGTGCGCTCTTCAGGTTGTGCCCAGGTGGCCGATTGGCTCATCGCTTATGTGGTCAAACGCCACGGCGAGAAAGAAGCCCTGCGTCGGGAGTGGATGCATGACGCCGATCCTTGGGCGGCCAGAGCAGGATGGAGCCTGACTCAGGAAAGGATAGAGAAGGATCCGGCAGGGCTCGATCTGCCGGCGCTTCTTGATCGTATAGAGGCTGAGATGGGCGGCGCCGCCCCTCAGGTGCAGTGGACGATGAACTTCTGTCTGGCGGCTATAGGCATCAACTTCCCTGAACTGCGGGAGCGGGCCATCGCCATCGGGGAAAAGCTGGGGCTATATCGTGACTACCCGGTCTCCAAGGGTTGCGTCTCACCTTATGCCCCGATCTGGATTAAGGAGATGGTGAGCCGGCAGGAGAGAGGGTAGCGAGTGGGAAGGAGGGAGAGGGTGCAGGCATGAACTTCGGCATACTGGTCTTTCCCAATGCGGAGGAGCTGGATTTCGTCGGACCTTGGGAGATGATCCGCCCGACGGAGCAAGTCATCCGACAAGTGCTGTGGAGCATGGCCGCCCAAGGACCTCGGAACTGCCTTTTGGTATGTGAGCGCCGGGAGGCGGTTACCTGCGCCAAAGGCATGGTCGTCATGCCGCATTCCGGCGAAGAGGCGGCCGGCCAGGTGCAGCTGATCGCCGAATATTTCCCGGCGGCCAAAATATACAGTTCAGCTGCTGATTTGTCCAAAGCTCCTGCATATGTGCGCCGGATGAGCGCTGGAGGACCCAGTGCAGAGCCATGACGACCAAAACTTGGGTGATCATCATCGGTATTGCCGTATATATTCTTGCCGTGCTGGTGCTGGATGTGGAGGTCGCCGATGTGACCGACGAATTGCGGTTCGTGCTCCAGGCACTGCCGGTGATGGCCATAGTCATCGTGCTTCTCGCCGTGATCACCAGTTGGGCTACCAGATCCACTCGCTTGCTGGCCAAGGAGATGGCCGAGGCCTCTCCGGAGCAGTTGCGGCGGGCGATAAAGCAGGGAGCGCGGCCCAACGCCAGGAACAGGCTTGGTCAGACGCCTCTGATGCTGGCGTCCTGGTTCAACAGCCGTGAAGCCGTCTCGGTGCTCCTGGCTGCCGGTGCTGAGGTGAACGCCAAGTGCCGGCAGGGGAAGACGGCCCTCATGTATGCCGCCCAAGCCGGCAAGCCTGAAGTGGTCGAGGTTTTGCTGCAGGCCGGAGCCGATGTCCAAACTGTGGATGATGAAGGGGCCACGGCGCTGATGTACGCCGCCCAAAGCGGTAAAAATGCTGAGTTGATCAAGTTGCTCCTGCAAGCCGGAGTCGATCCCAACGCCAAGACCAATACCGGCTGGTCGGCCCTCACGGTGGCTGTATTGCGGAGCGAGGACCCGGAGATAATCCGGGAACTGCAACAGGCAGGGGCGAATATACATGAGCGCAGCCAAGGGCTGACGACGCTGATGCTCGCCGCCGCCAATGCCAATGTGGAAGTGCTGAAGGTTTTATTGGCGGCCGGCTGTTATGTAAACGCTCTCGGTCCGAGCGGTACCACACCTCTCATGTGGGCGGCGCGCCTCGCCAAACACCCTGAGGCGGTGGAAGCGCTTTTGCAGGCAGGGGCCGACGGTGCTCAGCGGGACGAGACTGGCAGGACCGCTTTCGACTATGCGAAGGAAAACAAGTTCCTGGCGGGAACGGCCGCCTATGAAGCCCTGCGGCAGGCTGCCGGGGAGAGCAGTTAAAGGGGAGAATAAATAAAAGTGATGCTCACGTAAAATGGCCGGGAGCCGGAGCTGAGCCGGGGAGGAAGGCGGACATGCAGTATTTATACCATTATTTTGAACGTGGGCGAGAGCCTTTTCAAAACATATCCGCCATACCGATTGAGGAGGCGAAGGCCGTCCTGCGTCACCTCAGGCAGATGAATCCGGCTTTTGCCGATCTGAAAGACGACTTGACCATCGCCTGGTTCCTCCGCCGCCGAAAAGAGCTGGAAGAGCTGGCGAGGAATCTCTTTCGGCAAAAGGGCGGCCGTCCTCTCCTGGCGGTGCCGCATTACCTTTCTTTCGGTCCCAGCGAATACCTAAAAGGTTGGTATATGGAACCGGCATTCATAAAAATCCCGCTCCAAGAATTTGCTCTTGATACTTTGTCTTTTTGTTATGGCGATATCTTCCCGACCTTCAGCAGCAAGTATGATGACGGCAAGGAATACCAGCGCCAAATTTATACCTACGACGAGATAATGGAGATCATCGCCCGCTATGGCCGGCCGGAGGAATGGAATGCAGACGGTGCTCACGGTCCGGAGAGATATATTGAAGTGCATGCCTGGAGCGATGACCCGATCGAGAGGTATGTCAAAAAAGGTTTGCGGATGCGCCGCTACAGCAGGGCAGATCAGGAGGTTGTCTGGGAGTTGCACAACCTGGCCTTGCACCAGGTAGGCGCTCATGTCGGCAACGGTCCTTGGGATGCCGACTTTCAAGATATTCACCGCGTGTATATAAATTCCGGCGGTGAGTTCCTCGTCGGGGAGGTGGGCGGCCAGCTGGTGGCGATGGGCGCTATCCGGCCTACCAGCCGGACACATGCCGAAGTGAAGAGGATGAGAGTTCATCCGGATTACCAGAGGCAAGGGTATGGGCAGGCCATATTGACCGAGCTGGAAGCGACTGCCAAAAGATTGGGCTTTGAGGTCCTGCACCTGGATACTACCACCAAGCAAGTGGCCGCCCAGAGATTTTATGAGAAAAACGGCTTTGTGAGGACGGGCATGAGACGGTACGCCGGTTTCGATTACCTGTTATATGAGAAACGCCTAAAAGATACCCGGTGACTTGCCCAGCCCCGGCAGTCGGCCTGAATAAAGCCAAGAAACAATTTAATCCATATATATTACCGTTTTTTACATAGGAATTGGCCCGGCATGGATTAACTATGGTGGCGGCGACTTCACGCTGCCACAATTTTTTTTACAGGGAGGATGACGGAGTGATGAAAGTGGCGATGATTGGTGCCGGGAGCATTGTGTTTTGCAAAACACTGCTTAACGACATGTTGGCTACGCCGGCCACGCAGGGAGCTACATACGCATTGATGAGCCCTACCGAATCTAAGCTAAGGCGGATGGAAGCCTTCGCTAAGCGCATGATCGCCGACAACGGCCTTCCTGCAGAAGTCTATGCCACCTGTGACCGGCGGGAAGCCATACGCGATGCCGATTATTGCATCTGCATGATCCAGGTAGGCGGTATCGATGCCTTTCGGTTGGATTATGAAATACCCTTAAAATACGGCGTCGATCAGTGCATCGGCGACTCGCTCGGCCCCGGCGGGATTATGCGGGCTTTGCGCACCATTCCGGTTTTACAGGATATGGCCAAGGATCTCGAGGAGGTAGCCCGTCCGGGGGCGATTCTGCTGAACTATGCCAATCCTATGGGCGCTTGCTGCCATGCTTTGGGGCGGGTTTCCGATATTCAATTTATCGGCCTCTGCCATGGGGTGCAAACCACCCTTGATCTGATTGCCGGCTACACCGGAGTGCCAAAGGAAGAGATCGATTATCTATGCGCCGGTATCAACCACATGGCTTGGTTTTTAAAGCTGGAGCATCGGGGGCGAGATCTCTACCCGCTGTTTAAAGCTAATTGCGAAAAACCGGAGTATTATGTCAATGAAAAAGTGCGCATAGAGGTGATGCGCCATTTCGGCTATTTCATGACCGAGAGTACCGGGCACTTGTCTGAGTATGTGCCCTGGTTCCGCAGCAGCAAGAGGGCGCTCGAGATGTATTGCGACGAGCCTTCCTTCGGGGGCGAGTCGGGAGCATATTACAAATGGTCTGCTGCCGTGGCGCAAAAATACAGTCAAGTCGATTACCTGGCTTATGAATCTACCATTCTGGAGCCGCGCAGCGCCGAATATTGTTCTTACCTGCTCGAAGCTCATATCACCGGGAAGCCTTTTCGCCTGCAGGGCAATGTGCGCAACGACGGTTATATTAAAAACCTGCCCCAAGGCTCTTGTGTGGAAGTGCCGGTGTATGTAGACCGGGAAGGCCTGCACCCGCTGTTTGTCGGCAACCTGCCGCCCCAATGCGCCGCCTTGAATCAAAGCAATATAACAGTGCAAAGTTTGGCTGTCGAAGCGGCATTGACCGGAGATCCGGAGCTTGTGGTGCAGTCCATGGCACTCGACCCGCTCACTTCTGCAGTTTGCACGCTGGCGGAGGTTAGGCTGATGGTTACCGAACTGCTTGCCGCGGAAGCCGCCTGGCTGCCGCAATTCAAGGGGAAAAAGCCCAAAGAGACGCCTCATATCTCCGTTCCGCCCGGAGTGCAACGAGTGCCTGTACCGCTCGATCCGGCCTTGGCTATAGGCAAACGTTTCGGCATGTTGATAAATAGGGAAATAGAACAGCCGGAGCAGCCGGCTTGAGCGTAATTGATAGCCGGGCCGCTTTAGGCCGGTCCCCTTGAGCTGTGCCGCTTGAGTCGAAGAGCTTGAGCTGAGCGGCCCGATGATATGAAAGGTGATGTAAAAAGATGTCCAAACAGCCTGTGAGAATCGGCTTTATAGGTGCCGGTAACATGGGTCAGTGCGCTCATTTGAAAAATTATGTGCAGCTTGCGGATTGCCAGGTGGTGGCGCTGGCTGAACCGCGGGGCGACTTGCGCCAAAAAGTGGCCTCCCGTTACGGCATCCCGCACACTTATGAAAACCATCGGGCCCTTTTGGCCGCCGAGAAGGATTTGGACGGTTTGGTGGTGGTACAGCCGTTCGGCCGCCACGGTAAACTCCTTCCCGAGGTGGCGCAGGTCGGCATACCTATGTTCATCGAGAAGCCTCTGGCGGCTTCCATCCCGGAGGCCGAGGCGATAATTGAAGCTCTGGAAAACAATGGGATCTGGTTGATGGTCGGCTACCACAAAAGAAGCGATCCGGCCGCCCAGTATGCCAAAGGGGAGATCGAGCGGCTGAAGCAGACCGGTGAGCTCGGTCCCATGCGCTATGTGCGCATTACTATGCCTGCCGGCGACTGGATAGCAGGTGGTTTTTCCGATCTCATCAGAAGCTCGGAAAGGCAGCCGGCGGATCCGGAGGCAGCAAAAGTGCCGGAGGATATGGATGAAAACTTATTTAAAACCTATACGTCCTTCATTAACTACTATATCCATCAAGTGAATATGCTGCGGTTCCTTTTGGGTGAGCCGTATGAGGTGACATATGCCGACCCGGCCGGCCTCCTCCTGGTGGCCAGAAGTGAGAGCGGCATTACCGCCGGCATAGAGATGTCGCCTTACACCACCACCATAGATTGGCACGAATCGGCTTTGGTGGCTTTCCAGCACGGATATATCAAGGTGGATTGGCCTGCTCCCTTGGCAATCAACCGCCCGGGCAGGGTGGAGCTGTTCCGCGATGCGGGCGGCTCGGGCAGGGCGACGGGGGCGGGTGGTCCTGGCGAGGCTGGGGCGACCCCTCAGACCATTGTCCCGACCCTGCCTTGGGTGCATGCAATGAAACAGCAAGCCGCCAATTTCATTGGCGCCATCAGGGGTGATGTACAGCCGCCATGCACGGCAGAGGAAGCCCTCGAAGATTTGCGGGTAGCCCGGCAATATCTGCGCTTGTGGCAAGGGCGCTAGGAAACGGCAGATGCGGCAGTTGCGACGGATGCTGTGGATGGGGCGGGGCGGCGGATGCGGCGGGGCGGCGGATGCGGCAGGGCGGCGGAAGATAAGAGGAGGACAGCGGATGCCTGTTAAATGGCGCAAAGTATTGATTGCCGACGAGCGATATGAGTCGGCAGGGGTGTTTGATGTAAACAACGACGGTCACCTGGATATAGTCTCCGGGGCTTGGTGGTATGAGGGGCCGGATTTCAAGCGCAAGCATTTTACCGGCGATGTTCGCCCCGAAGGCGAGTATTTCGACGATTTCAGCACCATTCCGCTGGATATAAACGGTGACGGCTATACCGATTATGTCACCGGCGGCTGGTGGGGAGGAACTCTGCGCTGGCGGGAGAACCCGGGCGGAAGCGGGGATAGCAATCCAGAAGAGGGCCGTCCGTGGGATACAGGTAAAGGCTGGAAGGAGCATTTAATTGCCGCCACCGGCCCCATAGAAACCACGCGGGGTTGGGATGTGGACGGTGACGGGCAAATAGAGATTGTACCCAACACTCCCGGAGGGCCGCTGGTAGTGTATAAGCTGATATCCGGCGGGCAGTTTACCTCACATACCTTATATAACGGCCGACAGGGGCATGGGCTGGGCTTCGGTGATATCAACGGCGACGGTCGAGGCGATTTTGTCATGTCCCACGGCTGGCTGGAGGCTCCGGAGGAAGGTATTGCCGGCCGGTGGACTTATCATCCCGATTTCAAGCTGGGCAGTGCCAGCATTCCGATCATTGTGGCCGATGTGAATGGCGACGGACACAATGACCTAATCGTCGGTCAAGCCCATGGTTACGGCCTGAGCTGGTGGGAGCAAATAGTCGATGCCGAGGGCGAGGGCGGCCGTACTTGGCGCGAGCACCCCATTGATCCCTATAATTCGCAATACCATGATCTGCAGTGGGTGGACATCGACGGCGACGGCCGGCCTGAGCTGGTAACCGGGAAGCGCTACCGGGCACATTGCGATGGGGATCCCGGCGCTTTTGACGATGTAGGTCTATATTACTTTAAGTGGAACGGCGAGTCTTTCAGCAAGCAGGTGATCGATTACGGCCCCGCCCGGGTGGGCAAGGGCTGCGGCATCATGTTCGCTGTGGCCGATTTGCGGGGTAGCGGCAGGTTAGATATCGTCGCGCCCGGCAAAGACGGTCTTTATGTATTTTTCAATGAGGGTTTAGGTTAGCCGGTTTATATCCAGGCGCATTTCGGTGGGGGAGAAACCCTTCATTTTCTTAAACACCCTGCTGAAATGAAGTGGATCTGTAAATCCCACCTGCCGGGCGATGGCGGATATGGCATGATCGGTGGTCGAGAGCAAACGGGTAGCTTCCTCGATGCGCACTTTCTGCACATAGCGCATCAGGGAGATGCCCGTTTTTTCCCGGAAGCGATGAGCCAGATATGATGGACTGATGTGCGCCGTTTTGGCGAGACGACGTATGCTCAGCGGGCGGCTGTAGTTGGTCTGAATATACTGAATCACCACATCAACGACATCGTGAGGCACCGGGGAGGCTTCTGTCCAATATCTTTCCACAATCAGCAAAAGTGCTTGGGTATAGGTTTGGGCCAGGAGAGAAGAAGGCCCGAAAGCATGAAATTCTTCAAGGATATTGGTGGCCAGCCAGCGCAGCTTGCCGTCTCTGTCGGGGAGCAGCAAGTGTACACCTTGGGGGCACTGTCCTTGTACCGATACGGTTATGAAGACAGTTTCTTCCGGATCATGGGCGCTGGCCCATTCGGCATGCGGCAGTCCCGGCGGGTACACTACCAAATGATAACGCTGCGGAAAAAAGGTCGAGGTAGGGGTCTCCACCCTCCCGCATCCTTTCAGGAAATATATGAATTCCCATTGATCGGGATGCAAGTGAGTGGCCATATGCCAGCTGGAATCAGGAAGTATCCGTCCGGCTCCCATCAACTTGGTTGTGGCAATGGAAAATACCTTACTCACCGGCAGCACTCCTTTGCCGGGACCCCTCCAGGACCGCGCATGATAAATCATCATACCACATCCGCATCTTGCGCTCCTCCACAAGGCCAGCCCCAACCCCTCCAACCCCACCAACCCCTCCAACCCCACCAACCCCTCCAACCCCCAATACCAGACGGTGGGGTTGGGGCTTGACCATGGCCTTGACCCTGGAGAGCGAGAGCGGCCTTGGTCCTGGAGAGCGAGAGCGGCCTTAGTTCTGGAGAACGGTCGAGTTTAACTACAGGAACTGCTGTTATTTATCGAGGTAGTTTAGCAAATGCTGTTGGAAGTCTTCCAGAGCTTGAATGGCCAGTTTCGTCTTGTCTATCACCGGATTCAGCACTATATTCCTCCATTGAGCTTGAGCTTCAGCCCACAGAGGATTGGCATCCACCGCCAGCATGACATTTGCTTCGCTTATAGAGCGCACAAACCATTGGATGCTGGGATTCAACCGTATTAGTTGTGGATCGGGACGTGAGCTGGGACCGACAAAAGGTGTAGCTTCAGCCCTGGCTCTGGCCTTGGCTCCCTCGCCGCCGCAGAACCATTCCACAAATTGCCAGGAGAGCTCCATATCCTTAACCCCTTGAGGTATGGCCAGCATCCAGGAAGTCAAGTTCTGCACTTTGCTGCCCTGCTGTTGCGGCATCCAAGAGTTGCCGATCTCGCCGGTGAATCCTAAAGTAGCCAATTCTTTGGCCACCCAGGGACCGTTGATCTGCATAGCCACTTGGGCTTCATGCAGGCGATTGGACCATCCGTGCACAGCCCTCACGGCAGAAGCCCCATATTGCCAGTACGGCTGCACTATATTGTCGACAATAGCTTTCCATTCGGGGGTGTTGACCATGGGTTTACCGGAGGCATCCAGGAACGGTACGCCAAAAGACAATACACAAGCATGAATACTGCCGCCCGTGGCACTCATGGGTTCAATTCCTAAGCGTATCAAGCGTCCGTCGGCATCAAAACGATTCAGTTTGGGCGTTATTTGCCAGATTTCATCCCAGTTCAGCACTTTGTCCTCGGGAATATAAGGCAGGCCCGATTCTGCGAACAACCCCTTGTGGTAAAAAAGGGAGAGGTTGGGAATGGCTTCGGCTGGTACGGAGTAGACGATATTATCCATCATAGTTCTCGGCCACAGCTCCGCCGGATAGTCCTTGAACCCAACCAGTTGGCTGCGCTGTACATAGCCGGTCAGATCGGATAACAAACCTTGCTGGGGCATAAAGCCGAGTTCGGTTATAGAGATCACATCAGGCGGGGTGCCTGCCGCTGCCGCTACGACAAATTTTTCATAACGATCGATGGCATTGGGATGAAAAATGACATGGACCTTGACGTTGTTCTCCTTTTCAAAAGCTGCCAAACTTTCGGCGAGACCACTTTGCCACGCGGCATGGCTTGGTCCCCAAGGTCCGGCAAACCACTGTATTTCCCGCACTGCAGTTTGGGCGGGCATGGGCAGAAGCGACATGATAAATAATACCATCATAAACCTTCTCAAAAACACCAACAGCATGTTTCTCTCCCCTTTCTTTTGCTTTTACACTCAAGTATTAAGAATAAAGAGCGGCAAAACCTATGGATATGCTGCTTGAGTTGATGGATATAATTGCTAACGGCAAAAGGAGCTTGTCAAATGATCGGCCGGTGCTGATTAGGCAGTCGATTATCGTAACTTGCGATGATCACCGGCGACTCCCAAGCTGCCGCCTCCGCCGTAACCGGCGAACTCTATCTCACAAGATACCGGGCCAAGTGCCTGCCCGGTGACAAAGCGGCAGTGATCAGGGAGCTCAGGACGCAGGGCAGGGTTATGACCATAGGGGGACGGCATTAACGTTGTCCCAGCGCTCGCCCTGACAGATGTAGGCATGGCCATGGGCATATCAGGTACCGAAGTGGCGGTGGAAACCGCGGGTTTGGCGCTCATGTCCAAACATCTGCGCCAGGTGCCGGAAGCGATCTGCCTTATCGGCCGGCACCCATAGAGCGGTTGGTTGTTCTCTAGAATCAGAGTGCCCACACAGTCTGGGCGAAATTGATGCACCGCCTAGGCACAGTGATGGAAGATGACCTCCTTTACGCAGGGTGTTTGTAGTTGAATGGGGTAAATCAGCAGCTCAAGGTATGTCTAAATACATTATCTAATTGTACAATGCATCTCACTGCTCACCTCCGCACGCCACCACCCACCGCCGGCCTCGGTGAAGGGATGTCCAAATAATTCCTCTATCTGACCGGGTGGGGTGGAGAGGTGTCCAATTTTTGCCGCAACCGGCCGGTGTCGGGTCGATGGAGCGGGAAAATTACCAGTATATGGCAATTCTTGGCGAAAAGCCTTCCATTATTTCCCTGAAAGCGCCCACCATGGCCCCTACCGAAACCTTAAGGGAATAATTTGGACACCCCAGGCAAGTTTGTGGCACAAATTGGACACCCCCACATCTCCCTTCCATGTTTGAGTAAAAAATGGACACACCGGTGGACAGGAGGTTCTCCATAGAGAGATGACTTAATCAAGAGTTAAGGGTTGCCAATCGATGGCTTGACCGAGAGCATTTCCTCCGAAAGGTTCCATAGAGAGCCCTTCCACTTCACATCCTTCATATATCCTCCCCCGGGGATTTGGTTGTTCCGGATGATACGGGCATCCACTCAGGTGGAGCATGACGATGGAGAATGACCACCTTTACGCAGGGAG
>DULU01000006.1 GCA_012840225.1 Bacillota bacterium | reverse complement strand
TTTTTTAGGCAGCCAACAAACTGAGGGAGGATACAGCCGATGCCAAAGATGAAGACCAACCGGGCGGCCGCCAAGCGTTTTAAGGTGACCGGCAGCGGTAGAATCATGAAAAAGCGGTCTTTCATGAACCATCTTCTGGAAAAGAAGAGCACCAAGCGTAAACGCCGCCTGAACCGACCGGAAGCTTTGCACAAAAGCGAAGTCAGGCGCGTGAAAACCATGCTGCCTTATGCCTAACGATTTTTTGCATATTGGTTTGGGGAGGTAAATAATATGCCGCGTGCCAAAGGTGGAGTCGTCACCAGACGTCGCCATAATAAAATACTGAAGCTGGCTAAAGGCTATTGGGGCAAGAAGAGCAAATGGTTCCGCCCCGCCAACCAGCAAGTGATGAAAGCGCTGATGTATGCCTACAGGGACCGGCGGCAGAGGAAAAGAGATTTCCGCCGTCTCTGGATCACCCGCATCAATGCCGCCTGCCGGCTGAACGGGATATCCTATAGCCGCTTCATCAACGGGCTGAAGCGCGCCGGGGTGGAAGTGAACCGCAAAGTTTTGAGCGAGTTGGCGGTGAACGACAGCGCCGCTTTCAGCGCTTTGGTGAAAACGGCGCTCAAGCAGCAAAAGTGATAGGTGAGGGGACGCATCGTGCCTGCTAAACGGAGTCGGCGCCGCGGCCGGCAGCAATTTGTGGTCATCGGTCTCGGTCGCTTCGGAGCCAGCGTGGCCAGAACCTTGGCGCAGATGGGATATGAGGTGCTGGCCATCGATCAGGATGAGGATTGTGTCCAGGCTCTGGCGGCAGAGGTGACCCACGCCGCTCAAGCCGATGCCACCGACGAGGAGGCTTTGCGCTCACTGGGAGTGCGCAATTTCGACGTGGCCGTGGTGGGTATCGGCGCTGTGGAAGCCAGCGTCCTCACCACCCTGGTGCTGCGCAGCCAGGGAGTAAAATATGTGGTCGCCAAAGCCTCCTCCGAGTTGCACCGGCAGGTGCTGGAGAAAGTAGGCGCCGACAAAGTGGTGTTTCCCGAACGCGATATGGGTATCAGGGTGGCCCACAACCTCATCTCAGGCAATTTCCTGGATTACCTGGAATTGGCTCCCGGCTACAGCATCATGGAATTCCTGGCCCCCGCCAGTTATGTGGGCTTTAACCTGCGCCAGCTGGATCTGCGGGCCCGTTTCGGTATCAGCATCATCGCCATCAGAAAAAAGGATGGGCGGCTGGAAGTGGCACCGGGAGCCGATTCGGTGATCGAGAACGGCGATATCCTCGTTGCCATGGGAACCGACGATATGATGGAGAAGATCGAGAATGACCGGCGCTAACCGGCCGCCTGCCTCCCGTCATAATGCCCCGGCTCCGGTCATCATCACCAGCCCCCAAAACCCGAAGGTGAAGCAGGCCAGAGAGTTGCGGAATACCAATCGCCGGCGCCGGGAAAAGCGCATGCTGGTCGAAGGCGCCAAACACATCATGCAGGCTCTCACTGCCGAGGTGTGCCCCAGGCAGTGTTTTTACGTCCCGGAGCGCCTGCATGAATATGATCATAAAGTGCTGATCGAGATGGAAAGCCGCGGTGCGGAACTGATTGCGACTACGGCCCGCGTTCTCGAAACGCTGGCCGACACCGAATCTCCGCAGCCCCTCATTGCCGTCATGGAACACCCGGCAGAGCAGGGGCCGGCCACCTTCCGGGAAGGCGGCTTGGTCTTGATCGCCGACCAGCTGAAGGATCCCGGCAATGCCGGCGTGTTGCTGAGAACGGCGGCCGCCGCCGGTGCGGCGGTGGTGATGACCGGCGGTGCCGTGGATATCACCAACCCCAAAGTGTTCAGGGCCAGCGCCGGCTTGCTCTTCAGCGTTTCTCTCTGGACCGGGGCGGAGGTGCCCGAGGTGACGGAGGCAGCCCGCCGGGCCGGCTACCGCCTGCTGTTGTGCGACAGCCGCGGGGCGAAGCCATATTACGTGGTGGATATGAAGCCGGCCACGGCGATAATCATCGGCAGTGAAGCGCACGGCCCGAGCCACCTCTGGAGTGAAGCGGCCGATGAGGTGGTACATATTCCCATGGCCGGCGAGGCGGAATCGCTGAATGCGTCCGTGGCGGCGGCGGTGGTGCTATATGAAGCGCTGCGCCAGCGCCGACAGGCGACTACCTGCTAAGGGTACGGGTTGGTCGCATATTAATCTGTCGCCTAAGAGTTAGTCGCCGAGGAAGCTTTTTTGCTCATTGTGAAGGTTGTTAACGAGTTGTAAACGGCAAAGCGGTATGCTATAATGGACCCAATGAACCGGAGAACAAAACGGAAAGGGTGGGGTCCACTCCATGCTGACCGCTGAGTTGTTCTGGAAGATTTTCGAGGCCACTGGTTCTGTTGCCGCATATCTCTTGTATAAGCAGCTTAAGGCGGCTCAATTTAACTAGCGACTTACCCAAGGACAATTAGCATATATTCAGGCGATGAAGGAGAAAAGTAGGCCGGATAAAGTTGCCAAAGGGAAGAGAGGTCGTGGACTGAGAGCCTCTCCGGTATACTCCCGGCTGAAGTTCACTCCGGAGCTGCTCGTTGAAATGGCAGTAGGCGCAGCCGGTCCCTCCGCCGTTATCGGAGAGAACCTGTGATAAGGCAGTAGAGGGTCGCCATGTCCCGGCGACTGAAAAAGGGTGGTACCACGAAATGAGACTCCTTTCGTCCCTTTGGGATGGAAGGTGTTTTTTTATTTATTTACTCCAGGTCACTGATGGGAGCGAAGTGTAACTATGGCAGAAAATCTCATGGCACAAGAGCAGATGGCCCAGCTGACCGGGCAAATCGAAAAAGCGGCCGGTGCAGCCTTGGAGCGTATAGCCAAGCTCGCTTCACTGCCTGAGCTGAATCAGGTCAAAGTGGAGATGCTGGGTAAAAAAGGTATCCTCACGCAGATGGGACGCGCCATGGGCGAGTTGCCGGGGGAGGTCCGGCCGCTGGTCGGCAAAATGGTCAACAAAGCGCGTCAGGAGATCATGAAAGCGCTGGAAGAGAAAGAGCAGGCCCTGGAAATGCAGGCGCTTGAGGAACGGTGGCAAAAAGAAGCCATCGATGTCACCTTGCCGGCGCGCCGGCGCCCGGCCGGCAGCATCCATCCACTGCATCTGGTGCTGGCCGATATTAAAAAAGTATTTATCGGCCTGGGTTTTGAAGTGGTTGAAGGTCCCGAAGTGGAACTGGATTATTACAACTTTGAAGCCCTGAATGTGCCCAAGCATCACCCGGCACGAGATATGCAGGATACTTTCTACATCACGGACGAACTGCTCCTGCGCACCCAGACCTCTCCGGTGCAGATCCGCACCATGGAGGCGCGCCGGCCGCCTGTGCGCATCATCGCTCCGGGAAAAGTGTATCGCAGCGATGCCGATGCCACCCATTCGCCCATGTTCCACCAGGTGGAGGGTCTTTATGTCGACAAAAAGGTGACGCTGGGCGACCTGAAGGGGATTTTAACCCTGTTTGCCCGCAGCATGTTCGGCGAAAAGAGAGGCGTGCGCTTCCGGCCGAGCTATTTCCCCTTTACCGAACCGAGCGCCGAAATGGACATTTCCTGTTTCATCTGTGAAGGCAGTGGCTGCCGCCTGTGCAAAAACGAGGGTTGGATTGAGATCCTGGGCGCCGGCATGGTGCACCCCAGGGTTTTTGAGATGGTGGGCTACGATCCGGAAGCAGTGAGCGGCTTTGCGTTCGGTATGGGAATTGAGCGGGTCGCCATGCTGCGCTACGGCATCGACGATATCAGGCTGCTTTTTGACAGCGATATCCGCTTCCTCCGCCAGTTTTAGTTGAGGTAAATAATAACGAGCTATCGTGCGGGAGGTATTGATTTTGCTGGTACCATTGGAATGGCTGCAGGAATATGCGGCTGTGGACTGGTCTGCGGAAGAATTGGGCGACAAGTTGACGGCTGCTGGATTGAAACTGGAAAACATACATTACTTTGGCATCAAGACGGAGCCGGTGGTAGTGGGGCGCATCCTGACGATCAGTCCCCATCCTGCTGCGGACCGGCTGGTGGTGTGTACGGTGGATATCGGCACCGCCGCACCGCTTCAGGTGGTCACGGGAGCGCCGAACATCGCCGTCGGGATTAATGTCCCCACCGCTTTGCCGGGCGCCAAACTGGCCACTCTGAAGGAGCCGGTACGGGAGATCACCTTCCGCGGCGTCAAATCGCAAGGCGTGCTCTGCGCCGAGGATGAGCTCGGCATTTCCGACGACCACTCGGGAGTGATGGTCCTGCCGCCCGATCTTGAGCCCGGGGCGGACGTGACGTCTCTTTTGAAACTGGGCGATGCCGTGCTGGATATAGAAATCTATCCCAACCGGGCCGATTGCCTGAGCATCATCGGTCTGGCGAGAGAAGTGGCCGCCATAGCCGGTGTGCCGCTTAAGCTTCCTAAAGTGCAGATGATGGAGTCCGACCCGCCGGCGGCCGATTATATCACGGTGACGGTGGCGGCTCCCGATCTCTGCCCGCGCTATTGTGCCCGGGTGATCAGAGGAGTGCGCATAGGCCGCTCACCCTTGTGGATGGAACGCCGGCTCAAGGCGGCCGGCATGCGGCCGATCAATAATGTGGTCGACATCACCAACTATGTCATGCTGGAGATGGGCCAGCCGCTGCATGCTTTTGATCTGCACAGACTGCATGACTCCAGATTGATCATCAGACGAGCCGGCCCCGGGGAAGTCATCCGCACCCTGGACAACCAGGACCGCCGGCTGGACGAAGACATGCTGGTTATCGCCGACGGCCGAGAGGCTGTGGCTGTAGCCGGGGTGATGGGCGGGGAAAAAAGCGAGATCAGTCCGGATACCCAAGAGATCCTGCTGGAATCGGCCACCTTTGCTTTTGCCAGCGTCCGCAAGACCTCAAGGAAACTCGGTCTGAGGACAGAAGCCTCCAACCGGTTTGAGAAGGGCCTGGATCCGCATCTGGCCGCCGCGGCAGCCGACCGGGCGGCAGCTTTGATGGCCGGGCTTTGCGGCGGGCAGGTGGCCGCCGGCCTGATCGATGTGGCCGAACCGCTACCCCGACCCCAGGAGATCAGATTGCGCCCGCACAGGGTGAACCGTTTGCTGGGCACTTCCATTGCACCCGCCGAGATGAAAGAATACCTGACCGGATTGGGTTTCGCCATCTGCGCCGAGCAGGAGGACGAGTGGACCGTGACGGTGCCCACTTTCAGGCGCGATGTGACGTTGGAGGCTGATCTGGTCGAGGAAGTGGGCCGGCGGTATGGTTACGACCGCATTCCCGCCACCATTCCGGGGGAGTTGTCGGCTCCCGGGAACGACAGCCCGCGCCAGGCCAGGTTGGAAAAGGTGCGTCAGGCCTGTATGCGGGCCGGTCTGTCCGAAACCATCACCTACAGTTTTACCACCCCCAGGCATTTCGACAAAATGCGCCTTCTGCCGGAGCACCCGCAGAGAAAAGCCCTGGCGCTGAAAAACCCGTTAAGCGAGGATCAGAGCATCCTGCGCACCACCCTGGCCGGGAACCTACTGGAAGCTCTGGCCAAAAACGCCGCCCGGCAAAGTACCTCGGTGCACCTGTTTGAGATCGGCGCTGTGTACCTGCCCCGGGAATGGCCGCCGGAGCAGCAACCTGAAGAGCGCACCATGCTGGGTGCAGCCATGATGGGGGAACCGCCCGGAACGAGCTGGGCGCAGAAAGAGCGCCGCACCGATTTCTACGACCTCAAGGAAGTATATGAAAATGTCTTAGCCGCCTTTGGTATCGAGGCCGCCGTACAGGTGACGAAGATGACGGCCGAGGCCGGTGCCGCATATCCCTATATGCACCCCGGGCGCACGGCCATCGTGCAAAAAGACGTAGAAGTGCTGGGTTACTTCGGTGAAGTCCATCCCCTGACGGCGAAGGCTTTTGACCTGCCCCAGCCGGCCTTTATCCTGGAGCTGGATCTAGGCAGTCTCATTGCCCTGGAGAAAAAGGTACCGTATATGAAACCGCTGCCTCGCTATCCGGCAGTGTTCAGGGACTTGGCTTTGGTGGTACCGGATGATTTCCCGGCTGCGGAGGTGGAGGCGGCCCTGCAAAGAAGCGGTGGGGAGATGCTGGTCGGAATGCAGCTTTTCGATGTTTATCAGGGACCCCAGGTGCCCTCCGGCCATCGCAGCCTAGCCTTTACCCTCACCTTCAGGGCAGAAGAACGCACCTTGACCGACGACGAAGTGACGGCCATTGTGGACAGGATGGTTAAAGACTTGGCCCAAAAGGGGCTGACGCTGAGAATCTGAGATAGGTGGTTTTCCGGTTTGCTCAACTTAGAGATAGCCGCCCTTTTCAATGAGACGGCGGATCTCCTGGAGCTAAAAGGGGAGAGTCCGTTTAAGGTGAGGGCCTATCGCCAGGGGGCGGCGGCCATCGCCGCCTTGACTGTGGACGTTGCCGTTTTGGTGAACGAAGGCCGCCTGCAAGCTCTACCCGGCATCGGCAAGGCTCTGGCGGCCAAAACGGAGGAATATATGCGCACCGGGAAGATCCGCTTCCTGGAAGAACTACGGCGGGAGGTTCCTCCTTCTCTATTGGAGCTGTTGCGCCTGCCCGGCATCGGCCCGAAGATGGCGATGCGGCTTTATCAGGAGTTGGGTATTACCGATTTGCGCAGTTTTGAAGAAGCGCTCCGGCAAAGCAAACTGCTGGAATTTAGAGGATTCGGGCCCAAGCTGGCCAAAGCCGCAGCCAAAGCCCTGGCCGAATGGAAAGCTCAGGCGGGACTCCACCCTATCGGCCGCCTCTTGCCTTTAGGGCGGGAACTGGTGACCGCCATGACCGGAGATCCTGAAAAAAGCCGCATCAGCGCCGCCGCCAGAGAAAAGGGTTGGGAGTATATAGCTGTGTGCGATCATTCGCCCCTTCTGGCCATGGCCGGCGGTCTGA
>DULU01000005.1 GCA_012840225.1 Bacillota bacterium | reverse complement strand
GAGCCGAAAGCGCCTCAGCCGGCGCCTTCGGCTCTTCACCGACATAACTCCCTGCCGGTCGTCATTTCTCTCCGGTCAGCATGATGTGGCCCAGCTCGATTTCTCCTTCATGCCTAAAACCGCCGGAGATGCTGAAGCGGATATATTCGCTCTGCCATTCGGCCGGCACCTCGCCCTGCAATTCCAGCTTCAGGCCGTATTCTCCCTCTGCGGAGACGGTAGAGGCATAACTTATTTCCCGCCACTCCCGGCCGTCGGCAGAGACGGCAATGGACACGCTCTCAGCCGCAGCTTCAGCCTCGCGGGCAAATATGGTAAACAAAAATTGCCTCAACCTGGGTTGTCTCCAGACAATATACTCCTCGCCGCCGCTGCGGCGCCGGATCCTGTCGCCATCACCGAAGGGAGAAGCGCGCAAAACCACGAACTCCCAGCCTGAACTGCGTTCCACCGCCAGCAGTTGGTCGATGGTGCCCAGCCAGGATTGCGTGGGCGGTCTGATTTCATCTTCCATGGTAACCCAGTTGTCGACGACGAGACGATGCGAGAGGGAAGAAGTGATACCGCCGGTGGAGGTCACCCTGGCTTCCAGGTCATAGGCACCGTCGGCATAGGCGGTGGTCGGCAATACCATGGCCGGCGGCGGTGTAGTTCCTTTATATAGCGTGAATGTTTCCTTTCTCTCGCCATATTCAATAGAGATCAGATCGATGGTGATATCGCTCACCTCTTCCGGAGGCACGATCACCGCAAGTGCAAAGGGGACGTCACCTTTTATTGGCTTTTGGATGTCGTGTTGGGGGAAGCTGAACCGCAGGTGATCGATAGTAAAGGTGAACATGTCGGTCACCGTGAATCCGTTTTTATCTCCGGCGCTCACCGTGATCAAGTTCACTCCGGCCAGCAAATCCGTGGTCTTTACGTAAAGGTTCGTGGGTAAGTCCGCCCCTTCATAGATAGTCCGGCCGTTAACCGCTACGCTGAAGGAGCTCAGATCGAGACCTCTAACCTCGAACTCCAAGGGGAAGATAAATGAGTCGACCACTTCTCCGGGAACCGGCGTTTTCATCCAGACATAGCCCATGGTCAGCTGCGCGCCCGCCTTCGGGGTGTCGGCGGCAACTACCGGATGAAGAGATATACGTGCCGTTTCTGCGGTCTCTCCGATCCCGACAGACGGCTTGTCCTCCGCTGCTAAGTCCGGTTTTCGGTCAGCAGTGGCATCCGGCGGCGCGGAGAGGAGCAAACCGGCCACGCCCAAGGGAGCCATGGAGATGGTGACCGATGAGGCGATGGGAGGCAGCGGCTCACTGGTGAATACATCCCTGGCGTAAACAGGTTGGGACGGAAAACCGTCGATGCGCACAGTTACCGGGGCTTCGGAGGAATTGGCCAGAAATACATAGCGCTCTCTGCCATAAGCGATGTTGGCCATGGCCACGGAAGGGTAAACGATCGTCTCGCTGATGCCGCCCGTTCCTATCTGCGGGGAGACGACCGGCTCGCCCTCGATGATGGTTAATGCTAGATCATGGCGGCGCTCTCCGAATAAAAACACCTGGCCCAGTTGCAGCTCACCGTTTAATTCGCGCGCCGTCCGGGCATAGGCGTTATAATAGGCGTTCCACGCTTCCTGGGAAAAACCGGAGCGGGTGGCCAGCGAAAACGGTACCACACCTTGCGCTCCCATGATCAGCGCCAGGTAAACGTCGTGGCGCACCCAAGACGGGACCTTTACCAATTCGCCGAAGCCGGGCTCCTGGAACATCTCCGGCACGGCGATCTGTATTTTTCCGGGATCGCCGCTCCGTCTGATCGCTTCTGATTGCTGCTCTATAGTCCACCTCACCCAGCAGCGGTGACCTTTTTGGCCGGAATAGTTGGTATACATGCCTTTGCCCACTATATCCAGATAGCGTGCCGTAACCGCCAAATGATCGGCCGGGCGATGTCCCGGATCATACATCCAGATCGGCCGCCCCAGCGGATCATTCTCCCTGATGGTGCGGGTTACCAAGTCCAGATAAGCCATCTCGTCGTCTCGCCAGGGCCGCAACTCTTCAGGTTGTATGTACCACCAGGCTATGGTCTCGCTATCCTTGACGGCATCCACCTGACTTTTGACCGCCGCGGCGATCTCCTCTGCGGTTAAATTAAGTTTGGGCTGGTTGCCGCTTTCCAGAAAGTTCATCGGTAGACCGATGGTATAGACGGTATACATGCCGCTGGCTTCAGCTGCAGGTACCAGTTTTTGTCTGGCGTCCCCATATGCCGGCCCGTGCAAGGTGAAAAAATTGGCCGCTTCCCGGGAAGCGATGCCCGAATACCCGCCGAAAGGAAATATCCGGCCTTGGGGAAACACCTTGTCTGCCGGGAGGTTGGCCTCCGCTCCCCAATCGACGGCCGGGGCAAAAAAGGAATCGTAAGCCTCGCCGCCGCAGGCAACGGCCGTCAGCATCAGCCACACTACCAATGTTAAAAAGCGTCGCCGGGTAAAATGAAGGGAATTCATAACCTCACTCCTAACGCGTATTAAGTATCGACAGCAAAATTTTAACACGCAAGACTTGTTGATTTGATAGATAATCCTGCCGGATGCTTCCCAATGGCATATACGGCCGACTCGGACGTGCTTCCATAAGGCACTTCCTGCCTCATAAAGAGCAAATCCTGAGCCACCAAACGGCATCCTTTGTCTTGAGCTTCCAGCAGCACGGCCAGAACTTTTTCGGCCTCCGGCTCAGGCAGGTACCACTTAACAGCAGATAACCGCTTAATTATCATCGGCTTATAACTTCCTTTGGAGGATATCCATATTGTTTGTGAGAATTTGCTTTGAATCAGGAGGGAGTAGATATATTGGGAATTTCGCCATACTATGAAGCATTGCGCCGGCAGATCGGACACTCGCTTTTGCTGATACCCGGTGTAGCCGCTGTGGTACGGGATGCCGAGGGGTGCATATTGCTCCAGCAACTCAACGACGACCGCTGGTGCTTGCCGGCGGGGGCCATCGAACCTGGGGAAAAGCCGAGTGAGGCTGTGGCGCGGGAAGTATTCGAGGAGACGGGCATAAAAGTCTCTCCCGAAAGCGTGGTCGCCGTTTTGGGCGGACCGCAGTGCCGGGTGACTTATCCTAACAAAGACGAAGTGGAGTATCACATCATGGTTTTCCGGTGCCGGGCGGTGGGCGGCTCGCTTATCACCGAGGGTAACGATGAGACGAAACAGGCCAAGTTTTTTATGCCCTCCGAGATGCCGGAACTCGGGTTTCCTTATCCGGCGGCCATTTTTGAGGAGGAAACCAAGGGTGTCTATTTCGAGTGACCTATGAGCCCACGGGGCTCTTGTAACAGAAAGAAAGAAGGATAGTGATGTCTCTACCCCCGAAAGCCCAAGTGGCCAATGTGAAGTGGCACCATGATCCGAGCGGCGGAGAGGGCATTCCCACCTGTCATCTCCATTCCTACACCAAAGCGGCGCTGACGGCTCTCCAGACCCAGGAAGGCAGCGTGGATCCGGTGTGGGTGGCCGGCGCCTCCGGGGCGGCTTTTCGCATCTGGATACATAAGGATATCTGTCCCAGCGCCACCAGCGTCTTCAACTGGTCTATATTGCCGGCAGGCATAGTAAATGCCGGCTGGAACTGCAGGTATCACAGCAGGCTCTGGCATGAAGAATTTGTGGCGGAAGAAAGGCGCCTTGCGGCTCTTGAGGCGATAAAGGCCGCCATAAATGAAGGCAAAACCCCAATATGCTGGGATGTCGATATACCGGAATGGGGCGTGATTACCGGTTACGACGACGCGGCCGGCGAGCTCAGCGCCGTAAGCGTGATCAGCCCGGAGACGAAATTAAAATATGAGCAACTTGGGAAACGCAATATTCCCATCATGTCGGTAACCATTATTGACGGACGAAACGGTAAAGAGCGCCAGGACTCGATCCTGAATTCCTTGCATACGGCGGTGAAACATGCCGAGCAGGGTGAATGGAACGATCGCCCCGCATATCAGGATGGTCTGCCTGCCTATGAGCAATGGGAGAACGCCTTGCTGAGATTGGCGGAAACAGGGGAAAAGCAGAACATGCTCTATTACCTCTGCGCCACCTATACGGCCGCCCGTCACTATGCCGGGAGATATCTGGAGCTGATCGCCGGGGAAATGGACGCTGCCGGCAAAGGTGAGGAGTTGGCGGCCGCGGCCGGTTACTATCGGCAGGTGGAAGAGGCGCTGAAGGAAGCCTGCGCCATTTTCACCGGTAAAAACGGGCAGCATGAGGCGGCCGAGCTGAAAGCCGCCGCCCGGCTGGTTAAGGAAGCGGGCGGCGCCGAGGCCAAAGCCATCGGGCATATAAAGAATTTCCTGAAATAAATGCTGCGAAAGAGCGGGGAAGGGTGACAGAATATGCGCGCCTCCGACCAGCTTTTTACTCGGGCCGCACAATTTATTCATGCTGAAGCACGGCTTCTTGAGCGCCTCCTTTTCGCTGTCCGGTTTGCCGGGGGCGAGCCGGCTGCTTGCTTACCGATCCACCTGATGATGCTCACGCTTTGCTCTGTACCGCCCGTCTTGCCGCCCATCTACCGGACAGGCAGACAGCTGCGGCGTTGACGGGAAAAATCGCCGCCACCCTGCCGCACGCCCGCTTCTTTATAGCCCAGGCACCGGTGACGAAATATGGGCTCACTCCGCTTCACTTTGCGCCTTCTCCAGGAGCGCCGTTGCGGGAACTATTCACCAAGGAACAGATAGATGGACAGCTGGAGTCCTTATTGGAAAGGCAGGAGGAGGACGGCGGCTGGCCGGTAGATTGGACACTGCCCAGCCCGGCGGCAAGAAGCGAATGGCGGGGGAAAGTGACGCTGGACGCTCTCTCTGTTCTGGCGGCCTATGGGCGGATCGAAGTTTGCTGATGAATTATAACGTCTATTGTAAAATATGCTGTTGGGCCATGTAAAATAATTACATACCAATGATCAAGCTCACCGGTCGCCAAATCAAGCGCACAGGGGAGATTATCCAGCCCGCCCGGCAAGGGAAGTTCCTGACTCCTGCCGTCAGGTTCCCCTTGCCGGAGCGGGTTTGTTGGCCGTCAGGCAGGGCATAGCCGGAAGCGGCAAGGCGGCGGGATAGTTTATCATCAATACATCCACAGTCCGGCTTCTTTGTTTGCATATATATTTTTATTTTTGCATTTACATATGAAGGAAAAAATGATGCTTGGACCAAATATATATAGCATGCCGTGTGTGCGAAAATGGTGTGTAGGAGGTGATCGGTTCAGAAACATGCTCAGACCGGATGAAACATACCGGATTCAGGACACCGGAGTATCGGCAGTGTAGGATAGTGGACTCTTAGCATCGGCGCATTTTGTTATGCAAAAAATTAGTAGAGAAAGGAGTCTGTCATGAGAAAACCATTTGTGATAATGGTGCTTGTTGTATTGGCCTTGGGTACATTTTCGGTAGCACAAGCCAAAGTGACAATTGACTATGCTGTCGTGGGCTTTGCCAATGTCTTGCCCTATCACTCGGAATTGGTGGAAGCTTTCAACAATAGCCAGACGGAGGTCGAGGTGACCTTACGCAATTTACCGGGCGATGCGGAAAATGTGATGTGGGAAAACCTGGCTGTGGAAATTATTGCCGGCTCAGGTCCGGACGTCATCTTTCTGAACGATAAAGCTTTGCCGTCTTTCGCCAACAGCGGCGCCTTCGCCGATCTGACTCATTATATCAACCGCGACCTGAAGAACGAGTTGTCCGATTTCTTCCCCGCCTCGGTGGAAACCTATCGCATCGGGTCGGCTATATATGGGCTGCCGGTAGTGGTTTACCCCTTGACTGTCTATATAAACAAAGACATATTCGGCAACGCCGGGCTGGTCTACACTCCGGACTGGAACCTTGATCAGTTCACCAGCATGGCCAGGAAGGCCACCTATATGGGGAGCGACGGTACCATCACCCAATACGGCCTGCACGGCTTCAACTGGTGGCCCGCCTTCTTGCCGTTTCTTTGGATGTATGATGGAGACTTCTTCACCCCGGTCCTGCCTGAGCGGAAAACGTATGTTCCCAGAGCCAACGAACCGAATACCCTGGATGCTCTGCGCTGGTTGGAAATGACCGTTCAGGAGAATCTGCACGGCGGGAATTTCTCAGGCGGTACGGCGGCCATGCGCGTCTCCAACAGTTCTGAAGGTAACTTCACCTTTGGGGAGAATTGGGATTATGCGCATTTCCCCACCGGACCGAAGGGCTTTAAGGTTAGCCGCCTCTCTTCCGGCGGTTGGGTGATGGGCATCAACTCGAAATACAAGGATGAAGCATGGGCTTTCATACGCTTCCTCCTCCAGAGGGAGAATGTGGCCAAGTTCGCCACCTTGTCGAACTCCCTGGCCAGCCGGCGTTCGGTGGTGGCTGTGGCTCTGACGGAGCGCAACGTGCCGCAGCGCAAGCTGACCATCCTGGAGATACTCGACTACGTGCGTCCGCATCCGGCCTGTGCCGCCAATGTGGTGGCTATTGAAGCCTCCATTCGTAAATGGTATGGTCAAATATATGCCGGCTCCACCGATCGCCTGAATGCCGCCAATATGCTGCAAGCCGAGCTGGAAGCTTTACTGCCGTAAGTTGCCGTAAACAGTATGTGGGTATCACGCTTGGGCTGGCCTGAAGTTCAAGCCAGCCCATTTTAGTAGATATGTGCTTGGAGGGAAAGAATGAGCAAAGGCAAGGCTACTTTGAGCGACATAGCGAAGAGATCCGGCTTATCCATAGCCACCGTGTCCCGGGCATTGCACAATGACCGGCGGGTGTCTGAAGTCACGCGGCGCAAAGTGATCTCCGCCGCTCTTGAGCTGGGCTTTCCTCTGTCGTCTTTCGCCAGGGAAAACAAAGTGGGCCGCCTGATAGTGCTCGTGCTCGACAGAGGCTGGGAACAGTTCTTCGATGAAGCTTTAAACGAGATCAGCAATAGGGGAGCGGAACTCGGATTTGAGGTCGTCTTTCACCGCGCCGCTCATCACGAATCTCTGGAAACCGGGCTGGCCGGCATCTCCGGCCTGGGAGATGGGGTGGTAGTGGTGGGTACCTGGGACAGCATCACGGAGGAGGATGCCGCCCTCCTCTCCAGGCAGAGATACCCGGCCATTTTGATCAATCGCTACACCAATGGTTTCACCAGCGCCGTGACCCACGATGATTATCTTACCGGCATTACGGCCGCCAATTACCTGGCCGGCCTGGGACATCGCCATATCGCCTATCTTCCCGGCAATCAAACTTCCTCCGCTATGCGTGATCGGCTGCGCGGCTTCCGCGCCGGCCTGGAAAATTTGGGTATTTACCGTCCGGAATTGTTTGCCGAACCGGTACAGGGCCGGGTGCTGGAGTGGGCCGGCGATTGCGTGAAGCAGTTGTTGGCCTTGTCCACGCCGCCCACCGCCATATGGACCTATAACGACATTGTGGCCAGCGCCGTGATCGTCTCGTTGCGCACGCAGGGCATAGAAGTGCCCCGGCAGATATCCGTGATGGGGCATGACAATCTGCCGCAGACCAGGGATCTGGGCTTGACCACCTTCGGTTATCGCCTGCCGGAAATCGGCTACCATGTGATCCGCCTCGCTGAAGGTTATCTAAAAGGCGCGCTGCAAGGTACCGCTCACGTCAGCCTGGCACCTCATTTTATTCCCGGGAACACCACCGGACCGGCACCTAATTGATTCCCCCCGCCGCCCGCTTTCCAAAGTTTAGTCGGTTTGCGTTAAGTTGAACTTTCCGGAGACCGCGGCCTTCAGGTTGGCAGGAACAAAAACCACAATCCTGAATATAACTGAGCAACCTACAAATTAAGAAAAGGATAGTGGTGAGTAACTTGACCATCCGGGGACTGGGTCATGTGGCCATCCGTGTAAAAAATTTCCAGCGCAGCCTGCAGTGGTATATAGATATGTTGGGACTGGAAGAAGCCTTTCGCCTCTACCGCGACGACGGCACCCTTATGGCCATCTACCTTTATATCAACGGCGACAACTTCATCGAGCTTTTTGAAAAGCCCGACGGCGGCGAGGTAGTCGTTCCGGAGTTGGGATTGGTACATGTTTGCCTTCATGTGGAGAACTTAAAGCAGACTCTGGACGAGCTGGCCGCCCGCGGCCTTAAGCCGACCGGGGAGCCGCGCCGGGGGCGGGCCGGTGCGCTGCAGTGCTGGATCACCGATCCCGACGGGAACAGGATCGAACTGATGGAGATGCTTCCGGACAGCCAGCAGGCCCTGTTTCTGAAAAAAGAAGAAGGACGCCGCCGCCCGGGATCTTTCGTGGATGGACGGCCAAGGCCTCATGGTGATATCTAACCTGACCGTATTGGCCGAATGCGGCCTCATCCGTGAAGACATAATGATTGATCCGGTGGAGGGCCGGGTCATTCTGGAAGGCACCTTGGGTAAGTCCTGTCTGCCGAAGGAAAGGGTAGGCCAACCCGGGAAGTGGCCGACGCTATACGCCCAGCTGGCCTGGCAAGCCCGGAGGAAGTGGGAGAAATAAGGAGAATGGGCGAGAAGGGAAGGAAAAACCGGTGAGCTATGGCTGGATCGACCCGGCGAAATACTCCATCAACTGCCTGCTTTTGCTGGATGATATCCTGATCCGCGTCATTGCCAAATATGATGATGCGGAGTTCCGGAACCAACTGGGAGTGGTCCTGGCCGCCCATCCGGCTATTTTATGGTATTTCGGCGAAAGCTGTCCGGAATACCGCGCCCATTTTGCCGCCTTGGCCGCCGAAGCCGGCCCGGCAGGCGGCGAAGAGGAGAGAAGGCGAGCCGAGCATTATGTCCTGGATGCTCTGGACTGGGCGGTGGTCTACCTTTATCCGGAAGTCATGGAGCGGTTGGGCTATATAGCCGACTGGCAGCCTGAAAAGCTGCTGGAGATGGCGGATTTGCGCGGGAAGACTGTGTTGGATATCGGCAGCGGAACAGGGAGGTTGGCCTTTGCTGCAGCTCCTTATGCCAAGGTGGTGTATGCCTGCGAGCCGGTGGGCCGGCTGCGCGCCTATCTGAGGGAAAAGAAGCGCCGCCTGGGGGTGCAAAATCTTTACATCGTGGACGGCACCATTGCCGAGCTGCCCTTTCCTGACGACATGTTTGATGTGGTGATGAGCGGTCATGTATTCGGCGACGATTATGAGGCCGAATACCGGGAAATGATGCGGGTTACCAAGCCGGGCGGCTATATCATCGACTGTCCGGGCGAAGACGATCGGCAGAAAGATGGGCCGGATCCTGAAGTGCTCCGCCTGGGCTTTGCCTACAGCCATTATAAGTCCGGGAGGGGCGGTGATGTGTATCGCTATTGGAAGCAAAAAGCTGGTTTCGCCAATTGAGCTGGTGGTCGGCATTGATTTAGAAATGAGGGTAACATTTGAGAATCTTGAGCACTGATTTTGTTCTATTTTATGTCAGCGACATGCAGAAAGCCATAGAGTTTTACCGGGGCTTTTTAGGACTGTCGTTGGAATTTTATAAGGAAAAGTGGCAATGGGCCGAGTTCAATGCGGGAAATGTGACCCTGACATTGAGCGGCGGCCGGCCGGCCAATGCTGGCGGCGGGGTGATTGCCTTAGCCGTAACCGATCTGGAGGCGGCGGCGCAAGAGGTGGCGGCCAAGGGGATCAAGGTGAAGCGTCCCTTGCATGAACTCTCCACCTGCTGGCACTTAGAGATACTGGATCCGGATGGCAACACCGTCATTCTGCACAAACGTAAAGATGGTACATATGGTAACTGATGCTGAAGATGGCGAGATAACCTGCATCATTAAAGGCGTGCATCTCCACCTGCGGACGCATCCCAGGCTCTTCTCGCCCAAGTCCATAGACCGGGGCACATTAGCCATGCTCTCGACAGTGGATTTCCATCCTGAGGACCGGGTCCTGGATCTGGGGTGCGGCTACGGCGTGGTGGGCATCCTGGCGGCGAAGATCGTTGGACCGGATAAGGTGATTATGCTGGACAATGACCCCTTGGCCACGGCATATGCCCGCCTGAACGCCGAGCTCAACGGGGTGGAGGCGGTGAAGGTGGTCCAAAGCGAGGGCTTTGCCGCCCTGGATGAGGCCGGGTTCACCATCATCCTCACCAACCCGCCATATCATAGCGATTTTTCGACAGCCAAGCATTTCATCGAGCGGGGCTTCAACCGGCTTAAGATGGGCGGCCGGATGTGCTTGGTCGTCAAGCGGCGCACATGGTATGAGAACAAAATGCGGGCTATTTTCGGCGGTGTGCGGGTGGAAGAGATTGATGGCTATTTCGTCATGACGGCTGAGCGCAGGACGCCTCAATGGGCTAAATCTCTGCGCAAGTGATCATTTTTCCAAAGATAAATTGCACCTGGTGGTGAAATATGGCTAAATATTATTATATGGATTCCCTGGCCCCCTTGCCCACCTGTTTACATATCGGTACGGCGACGGCTATTTTTCACCGGGGCAGGGTGCTTTTGGATCACCGGCGGGACGGCGATTGGGGGCTGATCGGCGGCGCGATGGAGCTCGGTGAATCTTTGGAGGAGTGCGCCCGGCGGGAAATATGGGAAGAGACAGGCCTGAAAGTGGGCGCTCTGCGTTTGCTGGGTCTTTTCTCTCATCCAACGCGCATCATTGCCTATGAGGAAGGTGATATTCTGCAAAGCATCACCGTCTGTTTTGCCGCGGAGGCTTCCAGTGAAGTGATTACTCTCAGCGCCGAATCGAGGGAAGCCCGTTTCTTTTCCGAAGCCGATCTGGCCGTGGTGCCGGTCGTGGCTACGCACCGGATGATCATACCCCATCTTTTTCATCCTGAGGATTGGCCGGTCATTCAATAAAAATGGGACTGATGAGAAGTGGCGGCGGAAGTTGGTCAGGTGGCCGCAGAGCTGGGGCTCAATCCCGGCTTGATCACAGAGGTGGCGGTTCTCTCCACCCGGCATGGACATCGTATCTGGCGGGTGCATATCCATACCGGCAGGAGCACCGGCAAAAGCTCTTTTGTCATCAAATGGTTCCCCGAGATTTCCGGCGCGGCGGTGGAGATCGGTGCCTATAGGCTTCTGCAGGAGCTCGATGTGCCTACCTTGGCGGTATACGGCACGAGCGACCATGCCCTGCTCCTGGAGGATCTGGCGGCGAGCGAGCGGTGGCGGGCGGCGGAGGCAGCTGATGCGGAAGAAGCGGTGGTGGGCGAAGCCATCGGCCGGTGGTACAAACTGCTGCACCAGAGAGGCTCTGCCTTCCTGGAGCAGGGCTTGCTCAGACCGTCCTTCCTCAGGCGGGAATCTGATGCCCTCGATGAGAGGAGCCTGGCAGAGACGGCTTTCATCCTGGGTTTGAGCGACCATCCGCATTGGCAGGCCTTTATGGAAGCCCTGCCCCTGCTGAAGCAGGCGGAAGCTGCTTTGCGTACCACGCTTTGCTACAACGACTTTCACTGGACAAATCTGGCGCTCAGCCGCAAGGCCGCCGACGGCCGGCTGGAAGCATTGGTCTATGACTACCATCTCATCGGCATCGGCTTGCCCTATAGCGACTGCCGCAATGTCACCGGCTCACTGGGGCCACGCGCTGCGGCGGCCTTCATGGCCGCTTATGGCACCGCCGACCTTGATCCGAGGGAAGAAGTGATCGACAGGCCGCTCTCCACTGTTTACTCGCTGGTGGTGGCGGCGAGGCTGCCGCGGTTTCCGGCCTGGGCGCAGGAGAGCCTGGAGGCCGTGACCAGCGGCCGGCTGGGTCAGGCTCTGGAAGAGGCGGTGCTTTTGGCTGAAGAGATAATCAAGGGACGGTCGGAACTGGTTGCCGGAAATTAACACTGGGCGGCAGCGGAAATGGATGTGAAAGGAAAAATGGACTTATACCAAGCAGACCCCAAAGCTACTGTTGACCCCAAAGCTGTTGACCCCAAAGCCATGGTTGACTCTTGGGCCTCCCCGGCAGGTTCGCCTATCGGTCGGCGTATACATGTGGTCGGCAACAGCTGCTCCGGAAAAAGCACGGTCGGAACCAGGTTGGCACAGATCCTGCAGGTACCTTTTGTGGAACTCGACGCCCTGAATTGGCAACCTAATTGGGTCGGTCTGAATGCTACCAATCCGGAATTACTGGAACAGCGCATGAGGGAAGCGACGAAGGGTGACGGCTGGGTGGTGGCTGGCTCATATATGAGATTCTCACAGCGGGCCTTCTGGGAGCGCCTGCATTCCGTCGTTTGGCTGGATTTGCCGTTGCCGCAACTGGTGTGGCGGCTCCTCAGGCGGTCATGGCGGCGTTGGCGGACGAAAGAGTTGCTCTGGGGCACCAACTACGAACGCTTTTGGCCACAGCTGGCGGTGTGGCGGAAACAAGAATCGCTCTTGTGGTGGATCGTCACCCAGCATGAGCGTAAGCGGCGCGAGATGTTAACATATATGACGGAGGAGCGCTGGGCGCATATCCGCTTTTTCCGCCTGACGAGCGATGAAGAAATAGAGAAGTTCGTCTCCGCCATTGAAAAAAACATGGCCCATTCCCGCCAGGGCCAAGGAGCACGATCCGGCAGATGAAAATAGTCGACTTGAGCACACAAACACCAGCCATCAAGGAACAGGCGGCCATATTGTTGGTGGAGAACTTTGACAAGCCGACCGGCTGGCCTAATATGGAAAGCGCCCGAAAGGAGGTGGAGCAGGTTTTGTGCGACGGCTTTGCCCTGGCCATGGTGGCAGAGGAGAAGCTTCTGGGCTGGATAGGCGGTTTGCCTGAATATGATGGTCGCGTCTGGGAGCTGCATCCCTTGGTAGTACACCGCGAACACAGAAGGCAGGGCATCGGCCGGCAACTAGTGGCCGCCTTCGAGGTGGAGGCAGCGAGGCGTGGCGCCTTGACCGTCACCGTCAGTACCGACGACGACTCAGGGTGGACTTCGCTCTCCGGTGTGGATTTATACCAGGATCTGCCCCGTCAGATAGCCGAAATCCGTGATCTGGGTTATGAACACCCATTCCTTTTCTACCAAAAACTCGGTTTTGTGATCACCGGCGTCATGCCCGATGCCAACGGCCCCGGATTGCCGGATATCTACATGTCCAAGTCGACCAGGGCTATTTCCCGGGACCATCAGCCGGCCGGTGGCTCTCAACCCGCCGGTGACCTTCAACCAACCGGGGAGCGACAACCTCCCGAAGATTGTCAACTGTCGCCTGCCGTGGAAAAGGATATCCTTGGCGGCCTTGCTGCTTTCCAGGAAGAAGTCGGCCGGCTCAAAGGCGCAGGTGGTGGATGAGCTGGGAGACATGCTGTTTTTTTGATGAAGGAGGTAAATGTCGTGGAGCACATGCAGGAGAGCCCTTGGTACGAATCATTTTTCGGTCATGATTACCTGGAGATGTATGAGGAAAGCCTCACGGCGGAGCGTACGGCTGCCGAGGTGCAAGGTATCGTCAACCTGCTCGGCCTCTCTCCCGGCGCCCGCCTTCTTGATCTGGCCTGCGGCCATGGCCGCCATGCCATTCTCCTGGCCAAACTTGGTTATGAAGTCACCGGTTACGACTTGAGTGAAATTTTCCTCCGCCGCGCCCAAGCCGATGCCGAGGCTCAGGGAGTCAACGTCAGATGGGTCAGGGGAGACATGCGCCGCCTCTCTTTTGCCGCCGAGTTCGATGCCGTCATCAATGTGTTTACGGCCTTCGGGTATTTTGCCGATCCCGAGGAAGACCGGCAGGTGCTGCGGGGCATTTGTGCCGCCCTTCGCCCCGGCGGGCGCTTCTTGTTGGAAACAATGCATCGAGACGGCTTAATCTCCCGGTTCAGACGGCAGGACTTTGAAAAGACAGCCAACGGCACCTTTGTCCTTCATGAAAGGCAATGGGATCCGGCACGTGATCTATTGACCGATCAAATCACCTTGATCCGTCCTGACGGCACCCGGAAAAACTATACCACCGCCATTCGTTTATACTCGCTGACAGAATTGATAGCTCTCCTCAAAGCTTGCGGAATGGAGCCTGAGAGCTGGTATGGGGGTTTAAATGGTAGCCCCCTGCAGCTGGAGAGCAGACGCTTGGCTATTGTGAGCCGAAGAGGTGACTAAAAATAAAAAATGGTGGGAGTTGATGAGAGGATGAACCACGACGACCTGCGCTTGGGGGCATGTGGACTCGATTGTCGCTCCTGCTACCAATACTTGTTGCCGACCGATGCGGCCGTGCAGGAAAAACTCTTGCCTTGGTATCGCGAGATGGGCTGGCTGGGCGAAGATGAGGGCTTGGAGGCAGCCTTGAGCAAGCGCATGTATTGCCAGGGTTGCGGCCACAGGGAAGTGTGGTGGTCGGCCGATTGTCGTATGGCTTTGTGCTGCAAATGGGAAAAAGGCTACCATAACTGCAGCCAATGCCGGCAATTTATCTGTGAAAAATATGCCGGACATATAGAGAAAGATGAGAGATACCGGGAAGGTGTCGAATATCTTAAGCACCTCATACGCGGTAAGTGATGATATGAAATAGGGGTTTGTGACATGGTTATGGTGATTGCTCATCGCGGCTTTTCCGGGAACTATCCGGAAAACACCATGGCGGCTTTTCAGGCAGCCGTCTCTTTGCAAGTGGACATGGTGGAATTCGACGTCAGGCTGTGCCGGGATGGACTTGTGGTGATGCACGACGCCACCGTCGACCGGACCACCAACGGCACCGGCAAGGTAGCCGAGATGACCTTGGCGGAGCTGAAAGCTCTGGATGCCGGCTCCCGGCATCCGGTGTCGCCGAGAAAGCAGCAGATACCGACGCTGGCAGAAGTGCTGCAATTTATGGGCTCGGCCATGCCGCTTAATATACATGTCAAAAGCGATGGGGGCAGCCGGCGGTCCGAGGCGGTGGCCCTTGTCGCTCGGGAACTGGCTCGTTATCAATTGCATCCGGCATCGCTCGTGGCCGGCGACGAGCAGACACTGGCCGCTTTCCGCCAAGTGGAGGAATCCTTTCCCATCAACCTCCTGGATCCGAAAGACAACGCCACTTATGTGCGGCGGGCCCTGGATTTGGGCTGCCGCTACATTCAACCCCGCAACAACACCATAGATCAAAAGCTCGTGGCGGAAGCCCAGGCGCATGGGTTGAAGGTGATAGTCTTCAGGGCTAATGAGCCCCGGGAGATGAGAAGGTTGATAAGCCTCGGGGTCGACGGCATTCTGACCGACTATCCCGATATATTGCTGAAAATCAGGGCGGCGGCAGATGACAGGGCAAACGCCGCCGCCGGGGAAAGGTGAGGTGATATGCATCTATCAGCTATCGGCGGCGCACGGCCTCATACGCTATATCAAAGGCATAGGTCAGCTCATCGATAGAGCAGTGATCCTGCACAAAGTGCGAGGTGCAGAAGATCAAACCGCCGTCCCTGAACGTATCCGTTACCCGGTATATTTCCTTCTTTAAAAAGTCCGGCTTGCCGAAGCCGATGGTGGTCTGCACATCGAGACCGCCCATCAGGACAAACCGATCGGCATAACGGGATTTATATACCTGGTAATTCATCCCCGCCGACTCCTGGTAGGGATGCAGGACATCATAGCCGAGTGCCGCTATGGCATCAAGGGCGTCGTTGATGTTGCCATCGGAGTGCATACTGATCAGGCAGCCGGCCTGCTTGACGGCTTCCACCGTCACCTTGTGGTAGGGAATGATCAGGGAATGCAGCAACGCCGGGCTGAAGAGCAGGCTGTGCTGGCCGCCCCAGTCGTCCGACACATGGACCATGTCCACACCGAGCTCAATGCAGTTGAGGGCAAAGCGGCGGTTCCATTCGGCCTGCCGCCGGTAGACCTGGCGCAGATCATCTTCGTATAGCAGCATATAAGCCAGGTGGTTCTCTATGCCGAAGATACTGTTCAAAGCTTCAAAAATGCCGGGGGTCTGCACATATACAAACCTTTGCCGTTCATCCCGGTAAAAGCGGATCTTCTTTATCATCTCGGCATATGCTTCTTGATTATCCGGATCGGTTGGGGAGATGGAAAGCAGATCTTTCGGCTCAATCACGCCGCCTTTTTCCTTATGCAGTTGCTTAATCAGGGACGAACTATAGGTCGGAGGACCGCCGAAGATATGAGCCAGGTCGAATTCATAACGATCCTCAAAGTTTTCCACCGAGCCGAAGGCAGCGGCTATTTTGTCTTCGAGATTGGCTCTAACCCAGCCATAAAGCGGGATGCGGTCTATTTTTTCCCGCCTAATCAGCCTATGTACACGTTCTCTACCAGTCAAGCACTCATTACCACCTTGCTAGCTATATTTAACCAAACTGTCCGGAGGCGGCCGGCTCAGCAGGCCGTCCATCACCCGATTATAACTCAAAACCAGGCCGGAGGCGGCAACTTTCCGGCCTGGTTTTGCACTATTTTTCGTACTATTTTTCGTCATCCGGAAGCCAAGTTAGCCTCCGAGTCATGGGCTGATTCTAATTTTTAAGATGGTCCGGCTGAACCGGTCCCGGTAGCTTGACCGGATAGATCTATGCCTCCGGCTTCCATACCTGCCACACTTTGCCTACCAGGGAGGGTGAAGGCTTGAGGGTGGGTTTCCCGGGTTGCCATTCGGCCGGGGTGACCTCATTTGTGGCCTTCACATGCTGGAAAGCTTTGATCTGTCTGATGGTTTCGTTCATGTTCCGGCCCACCGAGGGAGTGAGAACCTCCATGGCCTGTATGACGCCGTCGGGGTCAATAATGAACCGGCCGCGGATATTCACACCGGCCGACTCGTCGTAGACACCATACAAGCTGCCGATGCGGCCCCCTTGATCGGACAGCATGGGGAAAGGAATGCCGCCTTCCACCATCTTCGCTAATTCCATTTCATTCCAGACACTGTGTACAAAACGACTGTCGACGCTGATGGAAAGGACTTCCACACCGAGTTCCTGTAAGACGGGATACTTGACGGCAACTGCCGACAACTCGGTCGGTCAGACAAAGGTGAAATCACCGGGGTAGAAGCAGAGCAAGACCCACTTGCCCAGGTAGTCGGAGAGTTTTACATTCTTGAACCCTTGTTTGGCCACAAAGGCCTGGGCTTCAAAGTCCGGAGCTTTTTGGCCCACCCGTGCTGCCGCCACTGTTTTTACCTCCTTTACAGCAGCCTTTTCTTCAGGCGCCTTTTCCGCTGCCGGTGCTGCCGCCGGAGCAACTGAAGGCTTTACACAACTGAGCGACTCTTCCTGATTCATCCTCCTCCTCCTTCCATCCCTGCGGTTCTGTGATGATATTTTATCTACATTTCAACATTCCATATATTTTCCATAGCTCCTGCCGGTATTGGAAAACAGTTGCCGTCCGAAAGGAAAACAACGTCCCAAGCCTAACATGTCAGATAGGACAAGCATCGTGCCGCATGGTAAACAAACGTCAGTGGAGGAACCTTTTTGCCGGATAGAGGTTTAGCCCGGAAAATAGGCCGGCGCCTGGTGCAAAAAGCCGCCGGCATGATTCCCATTCTCATCGGCGCCGCCGTGTTCACGGGCCTTCTGCTCATGCTTTTATATCTGCTCACCCCTTTTCTACCGGAGCAATATCAAAATCTTTTACAAGAGGTACGCCAAGGCGACTTGACGGCCGGCGGCGAAAGCCTCATGGAGCTTCTGGAGGCCAATGGATCGGCCAAACCTCTTGTTTTCCTCATCATACAGGTACTGCAGGTATTGCTGGCGCCCATACCGGGTCAATTGATCGGACTTCTGGGTGGGTATCTGTTCGGCTTCTGGTATGGATTGCTGCTCGCCATGGTGGGGCTGGGAGCGGGATCGCTGCTCGCCATCGGCTTGGGCCGCCTGCTCGGCGAGCGTCTGTTGCGCAGGTTTGTCCCCCAGGCAGTGCTGGCCAGGTTTGATTACCTGATCACCGCCGGCGGCTTGTGGAATTTTTTCATGCTCTTTCTCCTGCCGGCCTTTCCTGACGATGCCATTTGCTTCATCGCCGGACTAACCAGGTGGCCTCTTTGGCAGCTGGTAGCAGTCTGCCTGTTGGGCCGGCTGCCGAGCATGGCTGTACTGATCTATATGGGGGCGAGCGTGGGGGGAGACAGTGGGACCGGCAATTTTGTATTTATTATCTCTATGGCCGCCGCTGCCGTACTGTGGCTTTTCAGCGAAGAGGTTGAGGAATATTTTTACCGCTTGGGCTTGAGCAGGAGGGGTTAGAAGGCGTTGACACATGGAATCCGTCGCTCATGCCGGCTTAAACCCGAGGATGCGACCGTAGAAGGCCAGTTCCGCCTCTAAGGCTTTTTTGATGTTTTCGCTGCGCCTGAAGCCGTGCCCCTCGTCGGGAAAGGTGATATATTCCACGGTCAGACCTTTGGCCTGCAAAGCGGCCACCATGGCTTCCGCCTGGGCCGGCGGCACCACCTTGTCCTCCAGACCTTGCAGGAAGATGACCGGAGAGGAAAGCAGGTGGGCGTGGTATAGGGGAGAGCGGCGGCGGTAGATCTCCAGGGCCGCCGGGTATGGTCCCACCAGGCGTTCCAGGTAGCGGGATTCGAATTTGTGGGTGTCGTGCACCAGGGCTTCGAGATCGCTGATGCCGTAGTAGCTGGCGCCGGCGCGGAAGAGGCGGTGGAAGGTCAGGGCGCATAGGGCTGTATAGCCGCCGGCGCTCCCACCCTTGATGAGCAGGCGCTCCGGATCAGCCAATCCCTGCCGGACCAGGTAGAGGGCGCCGTTGAGGCAATCCTCCACATCCACAATGCCCCACAGGCCGTCCAACCTCAGGCGGTAGGCCCGCCCCCAGCCCGTACTGCCGCCGTAGTTGACATCCAGCACGGCAAAGCCGCGGCTGGTCCAGAACTGGATCGCCCAGCGCAGGGAGGTGTTGGCGGCTGAGGTGGGACCACCGTGAATCATCACGAGGAGAGGCGGGCGCTCTCCTTCGGGTCCTTTATAGTCGGGGTTATGTGGCGGATAGTAGAATCCGTGCGCTTCCCGCCCGCCGGCTGTGGGAAAGGTGACGGCCTGCGGCTGCGAAAGGTAACCGGCAGTGCCGGAAAGGCCACTTGGCGGTGCGGTGTGCCTGATCACCTCTATGGTGCCGGTGGCGGGAGCGATGGCAATCAGGCTGTCCGGGCGGTCGGGGGCTCCGGCGATCATCACCGCCCGGCCGGAAGCATTCTGCAAATAAGCAAAGGTGGTGAAAGGCAGGTCCAGCGGAGTGAGTGTGCCGCTCGGCACATCGAGACGCCCGAGGTGCCAGAGACCTTGCTGCGTATAGGCGCAGGCGATGCTGGCGGCATCGAGCCCTGCATAGCTGGACATGCCGAACACCCACTGCGGCATGCCGAACTCCGCCTCCAGCGGCGTGAGGTTTTTCGCTTCAGCCTGGACCTCGGCCCCGGCGGCAATGGCGCGGATCTGGTTATTGTCCAGCCGGTATATATTCCACCACCCGGTGCGGTCCGAGACGAAATAGAGGCTGCCGTCCGGTCCCCAGGCCGGCTGGAAGATGGATTCCTCTCTGCTCCCGGCCACGAGGGAGGCCGGGCCGAGCGAGCCGTCCTCCAACACAGGAGCGAGCCACAGCTCGCAGCCGTCCCAAGGCATGTTTGGGTGGTTCCAGGAGAGCCACGCGAGCTTGGTGCCGTCCGGACTGAGGCGTGGTGAGGAGTAAAAGTCGCTTCCCTGCACCAGCACCTGTACAGTGGCCATGCCGGCAGGATCGGCCGGCTCGGCCAGTTCGGCCGGCGTTATAGACACAATGGTGTTGACGGGTTCGGCATTCCCTGGCGAGTGATCTTCACAGACGCAGATCAGGCGGCGGTGCCTGGTGTCGACCACCAGATCGGCGAAGCGCCGTCCTTCCTCGGCCAGAAGGAGGTGGGGCGGCTCCCCCGATGGCTGCATATATATGCCGTGGTCGGCGTAGTTGACAAAATAGAGACAACTCGCGGCGACAGTGTAGGCGCCGCCGCCATATTCATGCACCCGGCTCCTCACGTTGTAGGGGGCCGGAGTCATCTCCACGAGCCGCCCGTCCGCGAGGCGGCGCATGATCACGCCCCGCCCGCCTTCGGCCGGACGCCCTTCGAGCCAGTATATATCCTGACCATCTACACAGATCTGCCCGAGAGAGATACCGGCGGCGGCTACCATATCGCCAGTGATTGGGGAAGTCCAGGAGCCATAGGGGGCCACTTGGGGGCGGGAGCAGGCGGTCATGTTAACACACCTCGTTTGCTGAGCAGATTGTAGTTATTGATTATGTATACAATTAATATATGAAAAGGCGGTCTCCTGCTTTTTTCAGGCAGGCGTTTATTCTGAGGTGCCGAATTGACACCTCCGTATGGAAAAAAGCCATGACGACACAAGCAAAATCAGGCGCCTCGTGGTGGTAGGCGACATCCACGGCTGCCTTGAGGGGTTCACCAGAGTCATGCAGCTGGCCTCCTTCATCGACCGGAAGGGAGAGTGGCGCATTGCTCCCGGCGAGCACCTGGTGATTTGCGGAGACATGATCGATGAGGGCGCTTCTTCCCGCGAAGTGGTGTTCCTGATCCGCCGCCTGACGGAGGAGTTCTCCGGCCGGGTCACCGTTTTGCTGGGCAATCATGAGCTGCTCCTGCTCAGGACGCTCGCCACCGGGGACGACCGGCTCAACTGGGAGACTGCCCGGAGTTGGGGGCGGGCTGGAGGCGGCGAGCGGCTCGGTGAGTATCTGGATCGCCATCAGGTGCCTTCTCTCGGCACATCGCATCTGCAGACCTGTTTTCAGCAATCGCTCTTGGAAAAAAGGCGTGACGATTACCCGGAGGAATATGTTTCCGCCTGTGCTGCCATCCCCACGGCGGTAGCCCGGCAAGCCGCCGCCCTCCTGGGCGACATATTGGAGAAGGACGGCACCCTCCCCTGGCTGAAGCGCCTGCCGGTGGCCGCCAAAATCGGCACCTGGGGCTTTTTTCACGGCGGCCCGCCCTGCGGATGGACAGCCGGTGTCGCCGCCCTCAACCGCACCTTTGCCGCCCTTCTTGAGCAGCAGCGCTGGGATCACCCCCTGCTTGATCCCTATGCCGGACGGGAAAGCCCGGTGGCGGCCCGTCACTGGTGGCAGGACGGCGAGGAAGCGGTGGACCGGCTCTTCGAAGCATATGGCATGAAGCAAGTGGCTTTCGGCCACTCGCCCGGAGCGCTCAACGGCCTCTTCGGACGTCTGGCGCAACGCTGGGGGAAAATATTCAAGGCAGACACCTATTTTTCTTTAGGGATAGAAGGATATCTGGAAATAGTGGGGGATGAAGTGCGGGCGGTCTATGCCGAGGCCGGCCGCCGGACCTTTAATCGCCTATATAAGGATCAACCGGAACTGCCGCCGGCAGAGCGGCTGTGGCCGGTGCGGAAAGGAGACGATCAAGCATGAAAAAGAATATCCGCTGGGGAATAATGGGACCGGGCAACATAGCGCACAAATTTGCCGCCGGGCTGGCGGTGGTGCCCGACGCCGAGCTGGCGGCCGTGGCCTCCAGGTCACTGGAAAAGGCCAACGCTTTTGCGGACAAGTATAACATCCCTCTCAGGTACGGCTCATACGAGGATCTGGCTGCCGATGATTCCATCGATGTCGTCTATGTGGCCACCCCCCATTCCGCCCACCTGGAATGCGCTTTGCTTTGTCTGGAGGCCGGCCGGGCAGTGTTGTGCGAAAAACCGCTGACCGTCAATGCCGCCCAGGCGCAAAAGCTCATCGCTACCGCCCGGGAGCGCCGGGTGTTCCTTATGGAAGCCATGTGGACCCGCTTTTTTCCCATCATGAAGCAGGTGGAAGATTGGTTGGCGGCGGGAGCCATCGGTGAGGTGCGCCTGGTGAGCGCCGATTTCGGTTTTCGCGGCGCCTGGAATCCGGAAGGCCGCCTGTTCAAGCCGGAACTGGCCGGAGGCAGCCTGCTGGATGTGGGCGTATACACCGTATCCTTTGCTGAATGGGTGATGGGCGAGCCGCCACAGCGCATTACCGGCCTGGCGCATCTGGGCGAGACCGGAGTGGATGAACAAGCCGCCATGGTGCTGGCCTATAATGGGGGACGGCTGGCGACGCTCACCTCTGCCGTGCGCACCACCACCATCCAGTCGGCCTGGATATATGGCACCGGCGGTTATATTCACCTGCCCGCCTTTTGGCATCCCACTGCCGCCACCTTGAATATCCCCGGAAAAGAACCCCTCAAGGTGGAGATACCGCTCCTGGGAAACGGCTACAATTACGAAGCGGCGGCCGTCAACCAATGCCTGAAAGAGGGAAAGCTGGAGTGCGAGCGCATGCCGCACCGCGAATCCCTTTCCATATTGAAGACCATGGATACCCTGCGCCGGCAATGGGGTCTGAAATACCCGATGGAGGAGTAGCAACTATGCCAGCATCATCATCCATGCAATACGGTCAAGTGCCAGGTGTCGACAAATCGGTCTCCCGGCTGGTGCTGGGGACGATGATCATAAACACCAGAGAGCTGGAAAGCAGTTTCGCCTTACTGGATAGCGCCTTTGAGCAGGGATATAATACCCTGGATACGGCTCATGTATATGCCGGCGGCGACAGCGAGCGCGCCATCGGCCGCTGGCTAAAGGCCAGGGGCAACCGGGAAAAAGTGGTCATCATATCCAAAGGCGCTCATCCCAATGCCGACCGCTGGCGGGTAACACCTTTCGACATCACCGCCGACCTGACCGACTCTCTGGCTCGCCTGCAAACCGATTACATCGACATCTATCTATTGCACCGGGATGATCCGGAAGTGCCGGTCGGCCCCATAGTCGAGGTGTTGAATGAACACTACGAAGCGGGGAAAATCAGGGCTTTCGGCGGTTCCAACTGGCGGCATGAAAGAATCCAGGCGGCCAACGACTATGCCGCAGCCCATAACCTGCAGCCTTTTGTGGCCAGCAGCCCCAACTTCAGCCTGGCCGAGCAACTGGATAATCCCTGGGGACCGGGATGTGTGTCCATCAGCGGCCCGAGGGAGGCGGAGGCCAGGGAGTGGTATCGCCGAGGGAACATGCCTATCTTCGCCTATTCCAGCCTGGCCCGGGGACTCTTTTCCGGGCGCATTACCAGGGAAAACTATCACCGGACCAAAGAGCAGCTGGATAAGGCCTGCCGGCGCGCCTATTGCCACGAACCCAATTTTGAGCGCCTGGAACGGGCGAGACGGCTGGCGGAGGTCAAGGGCGTGAGCGTGCCGCAGGTGGCCTTGGCCTACCTTTTCCATCATGGTCTAAATGTATTTGCTTTGGTGGGCGCTGCCAGTCCGGCCGAGTTGGCAGACAATTTGCCGGCCCTTGATATAAAGCTCACTGCGGCGGAACTCTCCTGGCTCGATCTGACTTCCGACGTCTCGCCAATATAGCGATATAGCGCCGCCATAAAGCCCTTATATCAAGGCTATGAATGTGCCAAGGTTATAAAAGACGAAAGGAGACCAGTAGGTAAAAGGGTCGATCCGCCGTCCGGCCAGCACCCACGACATCAAGGTGACCCAGAGGAAAGCGTCGAAAGCCGCTATGGCGGCGCCGAGGAGCAGCCGCCCGCTGTGGGGGGCCATGAGAAACAGGAGGAGATACCCGCTCATCGCCGCAGCTACACCAATGCCGGCCACATACATGATGAAGAGGCGAAAGCGCTCTTTCCAGTCGGCTCTGAGCTGCTTGCTGCCGCTGCCGTTGCCGTTGCCGTTGCTGCTGTTGACGAATTGATCCCTGTTCCGGCTGAGGAAGGCGGCAATGGAGAGGAATATGACCGCCATGATGTTGCAGAAGGTGAAAGTGAAGCCACTGGTGCCCTTCACGGCGGCCAGCGGCAACAGCAAAACCAGGACGGCGATGATGGCCAGAAATAAAACACCGAACTTGATCAGCAGGTTTTTGTTCACCGGGCGGTATCCTTCCAGCTTTGTTTTAATAACCTATATTATACAGGAAAATGGCCGGAAAAATAACGGCCGATTATGCATCGGCCGTTCCTTTGACTTATTCGTTTTTTCCGTTTTCCGGCTCTTCTCTCTTGATACCTTTCTTTCTCAACCAGGCCTCAAAGGCGGCTTTGCCCTCTTCCTGCCAATATTGTTGCCATTGTGCCGTGGGTCCGGGCTCGGATCCGGAACCCGGCCAGGATCCGGCCGCTCCGGCCTCATCATCTGGTGCCGGCGGTGCTGCCGGTGTTGCCGGTGCTGCCGGTGCCGGGGCTGAGGCCGACGTCGACGGCGGCCACGGGTGCTTGGGCGGAGCATGGTCATGATGATGACGACTGTGATGGCTGCTTTGAGAAGAACCACGGTTGCCCTCAAAGGCGCCGAAGAGGATTTTTGCCAGGAAAATCAGGCCGACGGCTTGCAGAATAGATATGGTCTTCAAACCGAAAATATCGGGCATCAGCCAGTTCCACAACGCCATGAAGATATAGGCGATCAGGAAAATCAGACCGGTTATGATACCGGCGATCGAGAGCACGATGGCGGCAATGATCAAAGCTTTGGCTACACCGCTATAACGCTTGGGTTGGAGACGTGACAGTAATCTGAACAAGCTCATATAGGGAACCTCCTTCTGTCTTTGTGTCACTTGGTCAGTTCGGGAAACGCTGCTCGCAAGCGGGAGAGAGCCCGGCTTTTCCGGGACAAGAGCGTGCCGATAGGCTCACCCAGCTCACGGGCCAGCTCACTGTACTTGCGCCCGGCAAATTCGGTGGCCAAAATGATCTCCCGCTCCTTCGCCGGCAAGGCGTCGATGGCCTGATAGAGCCGCTCGAACAACTCGTTCTGCTCGACGGCAGCGGCGACGTCGTGCGTGAGATCGGTCAACAGGTCGACCAGGTGCAAATCTTCATCATCATCCACCGGAGCATCGATGGACTCTTCATGGTGGTGGGTGCGATACAGATCGATAGCCCTGTTCCTGATGGCCCGGTAGAAGTAGGCGGTCAGTTTCGTTATCGGAAGACCGCTCCTGGGGCGGGAAAAGAAGCGCACCATGACGTCCTGGACCACATCTTCCGCATCCCAGTCTTCCAAGCCGTCCACCAGGCGGGCGGCATAGCGCACCAGCCGCCGGTATTCCACCGTTATGAAGTTCGTGATGCCAGCCTTTTCGTTTCCCATAACAGTAAAGACGCAGGAGGTAGAGTTTTATTGCCGTATCTGCGGAAAATTTAGGGATAAAATTTAGGGAAAAAGAAAAAGATGAGGCGGGACCTCTGCCGGCACCCGCCTCGATAACTTCCCAACAACTTCCCACACTCACGTTGCCGGTATTGACCGCCGGCATCAACATCAATTATTGAGATAAACCCGCCTGTTGTTCTGCGCCGATTCATAAATAGCCAAGATGAGATCGACGGCTTTCCTGGCTTCCTCGCCCGTGATCATCGGCTGGCGATCGTGGAGTATCGCTTCCGTCATATCCTTGACCAGCACGATATGGCCGTGCTTGGAGAGGGCTTTGGGATCTTTATAAACTTCGCCGGCTTCTTTCGGGGACTTGATTTCCGGCTTCGGCATATCCGGCACATGCCACTGCACGATCTGCCCGTTTTCCAGGATGATAGTGCCGTCGTTGCCGTGGATGTCGAAGCGGGCTTTTTGCCCGGGATTGCATGAAGTGGTGCCTTCGATGACGCCCATAGCCCCGTTTTTAAATTTCAGGAGAGCTACGGCAGTATCCTCAACGACGATATCCCTCACCAGGTGCTCAGCTTGAGCCACCACGCTCTCCACAGGACTGCCCACCATCCACAACAGGAGGTCGATGCCGTGCACGCATTGATTCATCAGGGCGCCGCCGCCGTCGAGCTCCCAGGTGGCCCGCCAATCGGCGCTTTTGTAATACTCGGGGCTGCGATAATACTTTTGATAGCAGTCGGCTAATACCATGGTGCCCAAGCGGCCTTCCTGGATCGTCTGGCGGGCGATGATGTTGGCGGCGACGGTGCGCATCTGGAAGACGCAGCCGAGCTTCACACCTTCTTCACGGCAAACCTGAATCATGCGGTCGATCTTGGCCTTGGTGATTTCCATCGGTTTCTCGGTGAATACATGCTTGCCGGCTTTGGCTGCTGCTTCCGCCACTTCTCCGTGCAAGCCGCTGGGAACGCAAATCGATACCACATCGATATCGTCCCGTTTGAGCATTTCGTTATAGTCGGTATACCAATGAGCGGCATTATACTGCTTGGCCATAGCTTCGGCTCTCTCCGGAATCACATCGCAAGTCGCCACCAGAGCAGCATCTTCCACTTCATTTATGGCCACAGCATGTGTAGGGCCGATGACGCCGCAACCGATTATACCCCAACCCACTTTCTTGGACACCACTGATACCTCCTATCGAGTAACATTTACGAACATTTACGTTACCAACCTGTTTCATGTTAGCACGAAGAGGTTTTATTGTGAAGTGTTGCCGGGTTGTAATTATATCACCGAAAACAGGTATGTTCAGCCGGCCCGGTATACCGGTCGGCCGGCGATGATGGTGGCCGAGCACAGCAAATCCTGGCCCAGCACGCAGATATCACCGTCCATGCCCGGAGCCAGAGCTCCTTTACAGTGGGCGAGACCCATCTGCCTGGCCGGAACGGCGGTGGCCATATATACGGCCTCCCTCAGGGGCACACCCACCATTTCCACCATATTTTTTACGGCTATATCCATACCGAGTACGCTGCCGGCCAAGCTCCCGCCTTCGATCAGGCGGCAGGTGTTGCCGACCACTTCCACTTCCAATCCTCCGAGATTATACAGGCCCGGAGGCATGCCCATGGCGCCTATGGCATCGGTCACCAGGCAGGTACGCTCCGTACCTTTGAGCTTCCAGGCCAGGCGGAGGACGGCCGGGTGTACATGTATGCCGTCGGCAATCAGCTCGGCCGTGAGCCGGTCTTCCAGCAACACGGCGGTGAGCAGGCCCGGATCACGGTGGTGGAGAGCGTTCATGCCGTTATAGGTATGGGTGGCATGCCGGGCTCCGGCGGCTATGGCTTTTAGTGCCAGCTCGTATGGGGCTTCGCTGTGGCCGAGGGAGACGGTGACATCATGTTGGACCAGCCAGGGAATAATTTCCAGCGCGTTTTCCAGTTCCGGGGCAAGAGTGATCATGCGGAAATGCGCGCCGAGGATCGCCAGGAGTTCCGCCAGTTCTTCTTTGGAGGGGGGGCGCAGGTGGGCGGCGTTGTGGGCGCCGCGCCTATTGTAACTCAGATAGGGGCCTTCCAGGTGCAGACCCAGCACGGCAGCCGCTTGCCAGTCTGGGGTGGAGGTGGTGGAGGAGGCGGAGGAGGCGGGGGTGGAGGCGAATGAGTTGGCGCCGGCCGCCACCGCCTGGCGAATCACTTCGGCTACAGGCAATAGTTCTTGGTGGGAGGCGGTCACGGTGCCGGCCAGGAAACCGGTGGTGCCGTGCCGGGTGTGAGCTTTGGCGATGGTATGTAAAGCCTCAATGGAGGCATCCATCACATCGGCACCTCCACCGCCATGAAGGTGCACATCGAGCAGACCAGGGCAGATCCAGCCTCTCCCGGCATCAAACCTATTGATATTGTTATTGATACTGATGCTGCCGGCTCCGGTTTCCCGCGCCGGCGGATTAGAGAACCAAGCGCTGTCCACCGGCCGTCTGGACCCGGCATATACGATCTTTCCTTCATGGATCGCCACCATGCCGTCGTCGATGATCTGCCCGGAGGTGATGAGGCTGCCGTTTTCGATTATCAAGCTACCGCCGTTAGAACTCATATATAAACCGTTCCTCTCGCTAAATTCGCCTAGATAAATATGGTAAGATAATTATATCAGATATTAATAAATGTTTTTTGCGAGGCTTATATGGTGAAGGGGGTGAGGCGGCAGGCAGGTTCAATTGCCTGAGAAGGTAAAAATGGAAAAATGGTAAAGAAGTGGTGAGAGGTGGGTTTGGTTTGGCTGGAAGACAGTTGCCGGGAAAACCTAATGTAATTTTTGTCCTTACCGACGACCAGGGATATGGCGATCTGGGCTGTACGGGGAATCCTATCATTCAGACACCCCACATCGATGCCTTTTCCCGGGTCAGCACCCGATTTACAAACTTCCATGTCGGTACCACCTGCGCCCCGACCAGAGCAGGTTTGATGACCGGCCATCATGCCAATAGCACAGGGGTCTGGCATACCCTGGGCGGGCGCTCGCTCCTGCGCCGGGATGAAAGGACGCTGCCGGAGGTGCTAAAGGAACATGGCTACCGCACCGCCATCTTCGGCAAATGGCATCTGGGCGACACCTATCCTTACCGGCCACAGGACCGGGGTTTCGAGACAAGTGTCGTGCATGGCGGCGGAGGTATAGGGCAAACCCCGGATTTCTGGGGAAACGATTATATTGACGATGTCTATCTGGTAGATGGCCGCCCGCAGCGATTTCAGGGACATTGCACCGATGTGTGGTTTCGCCTGGCTCTGGAGTATATAGAGCAAAATAGAGAAAGTGAACGACCATTCTTCTGTTACATAGCGACCAATGCTCCGCACGAGCCCTTCGTGGTGGAGGATAAATATGCCGATCTTTACCGGGGCCGGGTGCCGGAGCGGCGGGCCCGCTTCTACGGGATGATCACCCAGATCGACACCAATTTCGGCCTGCTCAGGGCTAAGCTGGCGGAATGGGGGTTGGCCGAAAACACCATCCTGATCTTCATGACCGATAACGGCACGAGCGCCGGAGCCAAAGTCGACGGTGACGGCTTTGTGGTGGACGGCTTCAATGCCGGGATGCGTGGCAAGAAATGTTCTCCGTACGACGGCGGTCACCGGGTTCCTTTCTTCCTCCACTGGCCGGGCGGCGGCTTGGACCACGGCCGGGAGGTGCCGGAGTTGACGAGTTATGTCGACTTTATGCCCACCATATTGGAGCTCTGCGGTCTGTCTGCGGCGGCGGGGGAGGAGGGGGAGAATGGGGAGCATCTTTCCCATCATTTCCACGGCAGGAGCCTCGTGCCGCTCTTATATGGAGAGGGGACGAAAGCTTTCTCCGACCGGATCCTCATCACCGACACCCAGCGGCTGGTGAATCCGGTTAAGGGAAAAGATGCCGCCGTGATGACCAGACGCTGGCGGCTGGTGCGCCACAGTGAACTCTACGATATACTTGTCGATCCGGAGCAGCGGCACAATGTAGCCGACCGGTATCCGGAGGTAGTGCGTGAGCTGCAGGCGGAATATGAAAAATGGTGGGAGTTGGTCTCCGCCCGGTTTGCCGAAGAGATCCCGTTTGTCCTGAAACCGGGTGAGGAGACCTGCCTGACCTGTCATGACTGGCGGGTGAATATGGAAAGCTGCCCATATCACCAGGGCTTGATCCGCCGGGGCCTCCTGGTCGGCGGCTATTGGGAAGTACTGGTGGCTGAGGCCGGCTGGTATAGAGTAGAGTTACGGCGCTGGCCCAGGGAGACCGGGCTGCCTATGCGAAGCGGCATCGAGGGCTCCGATGTGGAGTTTGCCGCATCCTGCGTACCTGTGGAAAATCATGATTATTACACAGGGGGAAAGGCGTTGGCAGTAGAAAAAGTGAAGCTAAAGGTGGGCGATACGGAGTATGAGCAGGTGGTCGGCGAGAGTGATGCGGCAGCCGTTTTCCAGATTTATTTGGATGAAGGTCCGGTGCATATGCAGGGTCGGCTGACCAACCAGGATGGATTGGATTTGGGTGCATATTATGCATATATTCGCTCCCTTGCTTAACTGACGATTGACATGAGCAGCAAATTGCAATAAATTTAAGGCAATTATATTTGGATGGTGGTGATGGATTATGAATAAGAATGATATAGGAATCATCATTTCGGGAGCCGCCGGGCAGGGATTGCAGACTGTAGGTTATGTCTTGGCCAAAGCGCTCTCCAGGTCCGGTTATGAGGTATTTGCCTGGCAGGAATATGAATCCCGCATCAGGGGCGGCAGCAACAGCTATATGATCCGAGTGGGAGAAAAAATAGCTGCGGCGCCTATCGAACGTTTCTCCATATTTTTGCCGCTCGACGCCAAGTCCCGGGCCAAATACCTGCCGCTCTTGGAGGATGACGGCGTTCTCATAGAAGAGCGGGAGGCGGCCGGGCGAGAGCGGGAGGCGACTGAGGGAGGGCCGGCTGTGGTAACGGTGCCCTTCCAGCAAATCGCCGAGCAGCAGCTGGGCAACAAACTCTATGCCAATACGGTGGCTGTAGGGGCGCTCGCCGGCATTCTGGGCATGGATCTCGCCGTGGTGAACGACATTCTGACCGAGGAATTCGGCAGGAAAGGGGCGGAGGTGACGGCTGCCAATATTGCTGCCGCCAAAGCCGGTTATGATCTGGCCACAGCCCAAACCTCCGCGGCGCAAAGGTGGCAGTTGCCTTCCACCTCTACCTCCGGCGCCAAATATTTCATATCCGGCAATGAGACGCTGGCTCTGGGAGCAGCGGCTGCCGGCTGTAATTTTATGTCCGCCTACCCGATGACCCCCTCCACCGGCATCATCACTTTCCTTTCCGCTTACAGCCGGAAATTAGGCGTCCTGACAGAGCAGGCGGAAGATGAGATTGCCGCTATAAATATGGCCATCGGCGCCTCTTATGCCGGCGCCCGGGCCATGACCGCCACCTCCGGCGGTGGCTTTTGCCTGATGACCGAAGGGGTAAGCTTGGCCGGCATGACGGAGACCCCGATGGTGATTGTCCTGGGTCAGCGGCCCGGCCCGGCTACCGGTCTTCCGACCCGCACCGAACAGGGTGATCTGCTCTTCGCCATAAACGCCGGGCACGGCGAGTTTCCCAAAGCGGTGCTGGCGCCGGCAGATGCCCGCGATGCCTTTTATAAAGCAGCCCGGGCCTTCACCCTGGCGGAAAAATACCAAATACCTGTCATCGTCATGACCGATCAATACCTGGCCGATGCCTACAGCACCATAGATTTGGATCCGGATCTTCTTCTGCAGGCTGCCGCCGGGGCTGCCCAGGCTGTCGACGGGGCTGCCCAGGCTGTCGAGGTCGCCGGCGGCGGGGACGACCAGTTGGCCGGCAACGCAGGGGCGGGAGACGGGGCGGAGTATTACCGCTACGCCCTGACCGACTCCGGCATTTCCCCCAGGCGCTTTCCCGGCCAAGGGCCGCAGTTGGTATGCTGCGACAGCGACGAGCATGACGAAAGCGGGCATATTACTGAGGATTTGCAATTGCGGCAGAAGATGGTGGAGAAGCGGATGCACAAGCTGGAGGCTCTCCGCCAGGAAATCGCTCCTCCGGAAGCCCACCTGGTTGAAGATGTCAAAATCGTTCTGCTCAGTTGGGGCTCTTCCCGGTCTGCAGTATTCGAGGCGGTAGCTCGGTTGCGGGCGGCCGGCCATAAAGTCGGCGCCTTGCATTTCACCGAACTGTGGCCTTTGCCGGACTACACTTTCGCCGAAGGCGTCCGCTATTATACCGTGGAAAGCAATGCCGGCGGGCAGCTCGCCAGGCTGTTGCGGGGTGAATACGCCCTTCGCCTTGCCGGAAGCATCTGCCGCTACGACGGACTCCCTCTGACCAGCTCATATATTGTGCAATCTCCTGTGATGACTGCCGCTTTGGGCAACGGAGGTGGAATGCGTCATGCGCAATAACAACAATAACAATAATAAAAACGATAATGTGGTGACTTTGCAGGATTATAACAATAAAGTTGAGAACCAATGGTGTCCCGGATGTTATAACTTTGCCATATTAACCGCCCTGAAAAGGGCGTTGGTAGAATTGCAGAAGAAACCGGAGGAAATATGCCTGGTCTCCGGTATCGGGCAAGCAGCCAAAACGCCGCAATACCTGCGCTGCAATTATTTCAACGGGCTCCATGGTCGGGCTCTTTCCGTAGCCACGGGGGTGTGCGCAGCCAATCCGCACCTTACCACCATCGTCACCACCGGCGACGGCGACTGCTATGGTGAAGGGGGCAACCATTTCCTCCATACCATCCGCCGCAATCCCAAATTCACTTTGATCGTGCACAATAACCAGATATACGGGCTGACCAAAGGACAGGCTTCACCGACCACCGATAAGGGAGATAGGACCCGCCTGCAGATGTCGGGTGTGGAAAACTATCCGCTCAGACCTCTGGCTTTGGCTATCATTCAAGGTTGCACCTTTGTGGCCCGGGGCTTTACCGGCGATATACCTCATCTGGCCAAGCTGTTTGTGGAAGCCATCAAACACCCGGCTTTTTCGTATATAGATGTTATCCAGCCTTGCATTATTTGGGGTACACGCTCCATGAACTGGTATAAGGAGCGGGTTTACCAGCTCCCCGCCGACTTCGACCCAAGCGACAAGCAGGCGGCTTTGGCCAAAGCCATGGAATGGGAGGATAAAATCCCGGTGGGCATTATTTACAAAGCGCCGGCTGATCCGGTTTTTGCTGACCGCTTCAGAAGTGAAGTGGGGGCAGATAAACTGTATGAAGCCCCGCCGCCGGACCGCTCCGTCATCCGGGAGGTGTTGAATAGCTATTGCTGACATAGGACACAGACGGATGTAATAAATAAGCAGAACCGGCGAGATAGGCGGAGATGGGTGGAGATGGGCGGACTCTTTATGAATCCGATGAACCCAGTGGGTGGCGCTGTTGTTCGGCGAGGGCTCTTTGCAGGTAATCGTCCAATAGCTCCAGCTCAAATTCGGCTACTATTTCTTTGATGCTGAACTCCGTCGTCTCGCTGGTTATAAGCACCGAACCTAGTTGTCCAGGATCGTATACTTTGACCTTCGGCCCATATTTAGATTTCATTTTGCTCAGGCGGTTTCTGTTGTAGTCGAGATGTACGAGAGCATAATCCAAATTTATACGGGCTGTGGCGAAGTTATAGTAATTGGTGCTGGTGGCGATGATCTCGCCTTGCGGAGATAAGATGGCGCTGGGGCCGCCGTAGGCTACAGCGCCTATAAAATATGCCCGGCAGGTATAGGCCCACATTTTTTGCAACAGTCCGCCGTGAAACATGGAACTAAAAAGGATCAGGTCGGGATGTAACGTCCGGTAATGCAGCCTGAGCCGGTCGAAATTGAGATCGAAGCAAATGGCACAAGCCAGGGTGCCGAAGTCGCATTGGATAAGAGGGGCAGAGGTGCCGCAGAGAATGCCTTGTTCGATTTCTGTGATGGTCGGGTGGTTTTTGGTGTAGGTGCCGATCACCTCTCCCGACCTGTTGATCAGGTGAGTGCTGTTGCGCCAGCTGCCGTTAGGGGTTGCCATTATGGCCGGATAAGCGAGATAGCAGTTGTTTTCCTTGGCTATCCGGCGCATTTCATTTAATATCCTCTCGCCCCTTACCCGGTAATAAGTAAACAGTTTCTCTTTCGACAAGCCCAAAGGGCCATCACAAGCTTCAGGCAAGACGATTAGATCCGGCCGGTCGGGCAACACTTGCTGTATTTCGTGCTGCAGATGCCGGATACTTTGGGCGACGATTACATCCGGGTCGATGTGGTTGTCGTGGATCGTTATGCCTTTCACGCCGATAGTGCTAATGGTAATGTATTTGGCCACTTGCTTATACCCCTCTCCGGTCTCCGGCAGGTATCTAATATTATCCTTCGGTTAGCATGTATCCATTATCGGCTACCCGTTAGTCCGTTATCTATAAAATATATGAATATAAAGCAGCAAACAAGAAGATGGAAGATAGGAGAGCGCCGAAGTCCGGCGAAACAGTAAATCTGAATTCCTGAACAACTAACCTGAACAACTAAAATCACTGTCTGCAATGCACAGAAACCGGTACAAATACCGGGAGAAAGGTGGGGGGCCGGTGTTATCTGCAGGAAGTGGGAGCGGGAGCAACGCCGATATGGGTAGCGCCAGCACCGGGTTGGGCTACACCGAGTTGGTATTTGCCAGCGATAGACTTTACGGCGATCCGGTGCGGGATCTTGATGTAACGGTAGAGTTAGTGGACGAGGATAGCGGCCGGCGCAAAGCAGTGCCGGCTTTTTGGGATGGCGGGGCGATCTGGAAAGCCCGCATCGGGGGCGATGCCGCCGGTACCTGGACATACCGGGTGGTCACGAGCGATCCCGGCGCCAACCTGAACGGCTTGACCGGTAAGGTGAAAGTGGCAGGCTACCCGCCTTTGCACCCGCTGTGGATACATGGCGGCTTGCGGGCATATCCCCAGGATTACAGACTGACATATGCCGACGGCACCCCGTTCTTTTGGATGGCGGATACTGCCTGGAACGGCGTGTTGAAAGCAGATCCGGCCGATTGGGAGCATTACCTAAAAGTGCGGCACGAACAAGGCTTTACCGCCGTGCAATGCGTCATGACTCATTGGCGGGCTATGACGGCCGATGCCTGCGGCGAAACGGCTTTCGCCGGGGAGGAAAATATCCGCATCAATCCGGCCTTTTTCGCTCGCCTGGATGCCAAGGTGGCAGCCATCAATCGTCACGGCTTGGTAGCCGGGCTGGTCATCTTGTGGGCTTGCACGCCTGGCGATGTTGGTTATTTCCTGCCGGAGGACGACGCCATTTTGCTGGCCCGGTATATTGTTGCCCGCTATGGCTGCCATCAGGTGGTGTGGTTCCTGGGAGGTGACGGCAACTATACCGGCGATAAGGCGGAACGTTGGCGCCGCATCGGGCGAAAGGTTTTCGGGCTATTGCCAAAGTCGGGTCCAGGGACAAGTCAAGGTCCAGGTCAAGGTCCTGCTCCTGCTCCAGGTCCTGCTCCAGGTCCGGGTCCTGCTATGGGTCCTGCTATGGGTCCTGGTCTGGGTCTAGGTCTAGGCGAGCGGCTGGTCACCATGCATCCGGGCGGCCAACAATGGGTGGCGGACGAATTTCGCTATGAAAAATGGTATTCCTTTGTCGGCTATCAAAGCGGCCATGGAGACAGCGCCAAGGCTCTCAACTGGCTGATCAATGGTCCGCCTGCCGGCGAATGGCGGAACACTCCACCCCGACCTATTATTGATCTGGAGCCCAACTATGAAGCCCATTTATCATATCATGCCCGCCGCCATATTACCCCGCACCAGGTCCGCCGGGCTCTTTACTGGAATCTGCTCATCACGCCTACAGCCGGGGTTTCCTATGGCAACAACAGTATCTGGCCATGGTTGACCGAGAGAGGGCCTGCTCCCGGTCATCAGAATATAGGCATTTCTAATGCATGGCAGCACGGCCTTTATACGCCGGGCATCGACAGCGTGACGAATATAAGGCGGTTTTTCGACTCGTTGCCTTGGTGGCGACTTTACCCCGCTCCGGAAATGTTGCTCCACCAGCCGGCTGGGGATGATCCAAATGGATTCGTGGCTGCGGCAAAGACGGACGACAATACCCTTGCCGTAATCTATTTACCCGAGGGTGGTAAAATAACGCTGGATATCTCCTGGTTGGCTCAACCCGACGGCGAAGCGGTGTGGTACAATCCAGATGCCGGAATATATATGAAGCCATTACCGTTGGCCGCAGCCGGCGGGGTATGCGAATTATCCGCCCCGGATAGACACGATTGGGTGCTGCTGCTTCGATGCCGTGCATCCGAAATGTGTCCATCATCCTGAAGAGAGGAGCCGTTTCTTGTCCACAACTACCACTACCACTACCGCCATTACCTCAAATGTCACCTCACTTCCTGCTTGGCAGAAGCTGATTAAGCATCAACAGGATATAAACGGCGTGCACATGCGGGACCTTTTTTCGTCCGATCCCGAACGTTTTTCCCGTTTTTCTATATTTTGGGATGGCCTGCTTTTCGATTACTCCAAAAACCGCATTACCAGCGAGACTATGAAACTGCTTCTTAAGCTGGCAATCGAGACCGGGCTGCCTGAGAAAATAGAAGCTATGTTCAGAGGTGAACGTATTAATAACACCGAAAACCGGCCGGTCTTGCATGTGGCTTTGCGCAACCGCTCCAATGATCCATACCTCGTGGATGGCCGGGATGTGATGCCGCATGTAAATGCGGAATTGGAAAAGATGCGCCGGTTTTGCCATATGGTTCACAGTGGGGCCTGGAAGGGATATAGCGGAAAAACCATTTCCGACGTGGTCAATATCGGCATCGGTGGGTCGCACCTGGGGCCGAGGATGGTTACATATGCCTTGCAACCCTATGCATACCGCCAAACCGCCGACGGGCAGCCCTTGCGGGTCCACTTTGTCTCCAATGTTGACCCTACCGACCTGGCAGAAACCTTGAAGCACCTGCCGCCGGATAGAACCCTGTTCCTAATTTCGTCGAAAACTTTTACCACCCAGGAGACGATGACCAACGCTCGTTCGGCTCGCAGTTGGCTTTTGAGCCATGTTCCTGATCAATCTGCCGTGGCCAAGCATTTTGTGGCTATATCCACCAATCGGCAGGCTGTTCAGGAGTTTGGCATTAATCCGGAGAACATGTTTGTGTTCTGGGATTGGGTAGGCGGCCGCTATTCTTTGTGGTCGGCCATCGGTCTGTCGATAGCTCTATATATAGGGATGGATAATTTTGAGGCCTTGCTCACCGGGGCGCATATGGTGGATAGGCATTTCCGCACCGCTGAGCTGGATAAAAACATCCCCGTGATCATGGCTCTGCTGGGCATTTGGTACAACAACTTCTGGGGAGCGGCAAGCCACGCCATATTGGCATATGATCAGTATCTAACTTACTTTGCCGATTACATGCAGCAAGCCGATATGGAAAGCAATGGCAAGAGCGTCGACAAAAATGGAAACCTGGTGAATTACCAAACCGGACCGGTCGTATGGGGACAACCGGGAACCAACGGCCAGCATGCTTTTTATCAGTTGATTCATCAGGGCACTAAACTGATTCCTTGCGATTTTCTGGCTGCTGCCGAAAGCCATAACCCAATCGGCGACCACCATCAGATACTTATCGCCAACTGCCTGGCGCAAACCGAAGCCCTAATGAAGGGGCGGACCTTTGCTGAAACCAAGGCGGAGCTGGAGGCAGCCGGTGATCCTCGTGCCGCCGACCCGGCTTATGTCTCAGCCAAAACGTTTGCCGGCAATAAACCTACCAATACATTTTTATACCGGCGGTTAGATCCTGAAACCCTCGGTAAGCTGATAGCCCTCTACGAGCACAAGATTTTTGTGCAAGGAGCTATTTGGAACGTAAATAGCTTCGACCAGATGGGAGTGGAGTTGGGTAAACAGTTGGCGAATAAAATATTGCCCGAGCTAAAAAGTGATGAAATGGCTACCGGCCACGATAGCAGCACAAACGGCCTGATTAACGCCTACAAACGCCTGCGCCTGAATGTGCAGCAATAGCTGTAGCCACTATTCCAACACTATCCTGCTGCTATCCCTCCTCTATCCCTGCCAAATCTCACCACTATCTCCGTCTCCGTTGCCTCCGTCGTACGCAGCCACCTGTTGCGTCAATCGGTTGCCGCAGAAAGCGGGAACAGGTTGAAGAGGGGAGAGGAGCTCCCCTCCGGTTTTGGTAAGTTTTTGCCACCGGCAACCCCTCCTCTGCCAATCGCCATGAGCTGGGCGATCAGCCATACCTATTCCAGGCCATGCCGAAATGCCGGCTTGAGCTGGGGAAGGGTCTGTGGTAAAAAAACGGCAAAACATCCATATGCTTAGTGGTTACCGGCAGAATGCCGGGCGTACAGTACACCACCCCCTGTCCGCTCACGCCTGTCGATGGTGGAAAAAGGGAGCAGTGAGCGGTGGGCGCATATGGTATCGAGTACCCAGGGGTTTTGGTAAGATTTTGCCACCGTCAACCCCTCCTCTGCCAATCGCCATGAGCTGGGCGATCAGTCATGACTTTTCCAGGCCATGCCCAATCGCCGGCTTGAGCTGGGGAAGGGTCTGTGGTAAAAAAGCGGCAAAACATCCATATGCATAGTGGTTACCGGCAGAATGCCGGGCGTACAGTACACTACCCCCTGTCCGCTCACGCCACATTCTTACCATCAATGCCGTTGCTACTGTGTGTGCCATAATTGAGAAACTGCGACCATAGTAGGACTGAAGTGGCACAGGGGTGATAGTGCAATGGGAGTTGGGATGGAGTTGGGATGGAGTTGGGATGGAGGTGGTGATGGAGGTGGTGATGGAGGTGGTGAGGTGGTAATGGAGAGGTTCTCTGCAGCGCAAAATGGAGGAAAATCTCAGCTGTTTTCCCTCAGCAGCTATTTTCCCTCAGCAACTTCCCGTCTTGTGGCATACATATCACCCTACCCTATGCTTTTCGCCATCGGCCTCCGGCTTCGCCTTTCCCTTTGCCATCCCATCCTCATTGCCATCGCCATACTACCGCTTAATATTCGTTTATTGCTATCTAAAGGGGTTTGGTATGCAAAAGGAGAAAAAGTTCAGGCGAGGCGCATTGTATTGATTGACTGAATGAACGAACGGACGATGCCTAAAGAAAGAGGGTAATGATAATAATGCAAATTGGGGTACGTGACAATTGCGTAGGAGTAGTGGAAACACTCGAAGAGAAGATGCAAGTGCTGAAAGAGTTGGATTATGACTTTCTGGAGCTGGTCGTACCTCGTGAAGAGTTGGAACGGTCGGCAGTTGAGGTCGGCGCATATTATAAGGAATTAGTCGGAAAGACGGGCTTGCCTATTCTGCAGACCAGTATGGGGCATTTTACCGATTTTGCGGCCAAGACACCGGCTGAGCAGCAAAAATTGGTTGCTGACGTCACGGCGATGGTGAGGCTGACAAAAGAAATAGGGGCCGATGCGATTCTATTGGCCACCAGGGAGCAGCTCACTGCGCCTATCCCGGAATTAGCGGCCATCTACCGCCGGGAACTTACTGCGGTAGCCGATGAAGCTGCGTCAGCAGGCATTACCCTGGCTTTGGAGCATGTGGGCGGGTATAAGCCATATCTGTTGGCCGAGTTGGTGAAGGCAATTGGACACCCGGCTTTCCGTATCTATTTTGATATGGGCAATTGCTACTATGTCGGGGAAGATCCTGTGGAACAGGCGCAAATATGTGCGCCGCTCATTGCCCAACTACATATCAAAGGTGGGCCGACGACACCGCTGGCTGCCATGCCGCTCGTGGAAATCTGTAAAATCCTGGAAACCGCCGGGTTTTCGGGGCGTGGTTGTCTGGAACTGGCGGTCTTGCAACGAAATATGCATCTAACTGAAGCTAGAGGGTTGCTGAAGAGGAACGGCTATTGGAAGAAATAGTCTGTGCAAGACTGGAGGTATCAGACTATATCCATTTCCATCTCCACATCTCTATCAACGGCTACAGTGTAAGTGCCAGCTACAGCTACAGCTATGATTTCCGGGCTCAGGGTTCTGGATTCTGAGTTCAGGGCTCAGGGCTCCAACCTGAGCCCGGCCTCTGGATTAATTAATGGTTTCGGTATTTGCACCTGTCCCCGGGCCCTGCTCTTGTCCCTGCTCCTGCTCCTGTCCCTTTCCCTGCTCCTGTCCTTGGCCTTGCCCAGCTCAAATCTCTCATTTTCTCATCAGGTAGGCCATTGATTTGGCATATGACCGGCTTTTTTTGTCCAGATAATTAAGGGATGGTTTATACTTGGTGACATCTTCACGCAGAGGCAGGTGACCGCGCACTTTTTCCAACATTTTTTCGTAGCAGAGGTCGTCGAGTGTTATTTCTATATAGCTAATCCCTTTAATTTTGCTGATAGTGGCCTTCATAGCCCGTTCAGCCTCTTCTATGGAAATGAGGGGAGTGTAGGGAGAGGTACCTATGCATTCCGTAGGCTCGGCGCAATCGATGGCCACGGCAAATTTGCTGTAATAGATATCATACCTCATCAATTCATCAGTGAACGGATTTAGTAGGAAGTTGAGCTGCGCATTAAGCAGACCTTCATCGTAATCGACGATGATTGATAAGTAATAATGCATCAAGTTCTTGCCATTAACTCCCTGCACTTTCAGGCCTCTTTTTACCATGTCCAATGTATTGAAATCAGGAAAGACACGTGGTCTGCATAAGGTGAATTGCACTTTATCCATATTGCTTGCGTCATCTATTTTTAACCAACCGGTCTGGACTAATTGCGAGAAGGCTGTCTCCAGTTTTCTGGTACTTACCTTTAGCTGTTTGCCGAGAGTGTAATAACTAAAAATGCCGCTTGGGTGCTTGAAATCGGGGTGTGTTTGAATTAACCCATAGACCACTTTACCCAGAGCATTCACTTCTTTTTCGGCTAGCAGCGCCCCGGGTAAGGTAATCTGAGGGTGCGGCAATGGACGAATAGCTATAGTACCACCTTCATCTGAAAAAGGTGAAATATACCATCCCTTATCCTCTAATTCCTGAAGAGCAGCATTGACGGTAGGCCTGGATAATCCGGTGCGCAGTGCTAAACAGGCCGGAGTATATATAGTATCGTCAGCATATATTTCAGCATCCTCTTTATCAGCATAAAGGCAGACCAACATCACTTTGGCCGCCGGTGATAATTCTTGAGAAACCAGTACGGAGATTGGCGCCTCGGCATCAAAAAATAGCATAGCAACAGTCACCTCGTTGGAAACTCGTTGGACATGGTTGGCCTTATTCCTCCTGATGTAAACTATTAATTGTGAAATAACCTTAAAATAAATTATGGCTAGTTAGCTCGCATGATTTATATGGAGGGGCTATTTCCGGCACTGCTATTTCCGGCACTGCTATTCCCGGCACTGCTATTCCTGGCGTTGAAGCCGTGGCGGTTACTATCATGGCTTGCAGATTTGCTATTTCAGTTTCTGGTTCTGTTTATATTTATTATTGTAGATTCTTGATATTTGCTGGTCTCGGATTGCAGAAAGGCGAGGTGCGACTCATATTGGCTCAGGTCTCGCAGCGGCAATTTGTTCGGCAAGTTTTGTAACAGTGCGCCGATGTTGTGCAAATCATTCCAGTGAATGATTACCAGCGTGATGCCCATGTGTTTGCAGATCTCCTTTTTGATACGGTCGCGCCGCATTTGTTTGGCTACGGTCTCTTTATCGAACAGGGCTGATGATTTGTAGTGCTGGTCGCCATTAAATTCAAACGCTACTTTAAAGTTCATATAATAACGGTCCAGCTGCAGTTGCTCATTGGTTTCCGGATTGATTAGAAAGCCGAAGTAGCCGTTGTCGACATATTCGGCGGAATCAATCAGGACGGAAAGCCACTCCTTCATGAGGGTTTCACCTCTGAATTCGGCTTTATCAACATGACGCCATAAGGTTTCGTAGTGGGTCACGACTGGGTGCGTGAGGGTATATTTTATCTCCGCCTTTTGATTGGCTTGTACGGTTTTTATCCAGCCGTTGCTTCGGAGCATATACATCGCCTGGCGGACAGTTTTCACATTTATGCTGAGTATCTGGCTAAGCGCCTGGTAGGTTGTCCGACCTTCCCGTTTCCAATAGACATAATTGGGTAGGTACTGCAGGTAGCCATAAAGCATCTTGGCCTGGGGGCTTACTTTATGGTCTGTAATCAGATCGCTGGGTAAATAGACGATTCTACAGTGCTCGAATATACCGCTCGGAAAAATTCTGCTGTCTATTACCGGCCATATCAGCCATCTATGTTCGATAAGTTGGGCTATACCTTTGCGGACGGTGGGGCAGGAAAGGCCGGTAATCTTGGATAGCCGGGTGGGTGAGAGGAGTTGGTCGAGAGCAATTCCTGCGCTGGGACCGCTGATCCACAGAGCCAGCCACAGCAGTTGTGCCGTCGGCCGCAACCGGGGATCGATCAGAAACGTAACAGGAACCTGCACCAAATGAACCTCGTTCATCAGCATGTAATCGACATACCCCCATTTAATTTATAACGTGATGTAATTGCAGACGTGATGTAATCTGCATTATAATTCTGACAATATATTTTCAGTTTACCATGCAGTCGCCAAGCCATGGATCGCGGAAATGGAGAATGGGCGTAGCGAGAAGGAAAATATGCCGAAAGGCAGGGGTGAGGTGAGGGGGAGGTGGGGAGGGGGGTGTAGGCAGGGAGGGGGCGGAGTGAGCGCAGTGAGGTGTAGGAGGGCGATGAAAGCAGGGGAGGCTGAGCCATCTGCAGTTTTGGTAGATTTTTACCATGGTTTTTCTGCAGCAGTTAGCTGCAGAAATATTGCAGTTGATATGCGCTAAGGCCTTTAGCAGGCCGGTAGGTATGGTTTAGGCAATAGAAAAAATCGGCAAAACAGCAGCCGGCAGGAGGGATGCATAGCGGCATTCCCTTCCGCCGCCTACTTCGCTTCATTGCATCTGCTATCCACCCAGGTTTTCCGGCTGCTCCTTGCGGTTCGAGTCTGCTGCCGGCTGCGTAATCGGAGCACCAGGCGGCTTCGCAGCCGGCGGGCGGGAGAGGAGGTGGAGGCTTCGGCTCTGCGGATTTGGTAGGTTTTTTCCCTGTTTTTCTGCAGCAGATAGCTGCAAAGGCAATACAGGTGATGAGCTCTATAACCTCTGGCAGGCAGGTAGGTGAGGTTCAGGGGGCGGAAAAAAAGCGGCAAAACTGCAGCGAGGAAAGAGGGGATGCCGGGTTGGCAGGCGAGTCGGTGGGCAAGAGGGAGGGCGAGCGGGAGCGAGGAGGGAGTGGATGATTAGGGCAGACCCTGCGGATTTGGTAGTAATTTTCCACCAACCAACGGCATCATATAGCTGGACAAGAGATGCAGTGTACTGCTTGGCGAGCAAGAATTAGGTCTCTGGCTGGCCGGCTGGGGTGGCATAGGCGGTGGAAAAAAAACGGCAAAATCCAGCAGAACTGCGGCGAGCAGTCTGGGCCCCTCCACCCACCTCCCTCCTCCCCTCTCGCTCCTTCTTCTTCCCGCCACCACAAAAGCGGAAAAGAAGGACAAATAGAATCGCTGATGAAATACTCGCCTGCTGGATAAATATTCCTTGTCAAGTGTCTGTTAATATTGCCAATGAGCGTCGAAATATATGTGCCGGCGGACAGTTAAGGGGCAGTTAGCCGCAATTAACCTGCAATGGGGGTTTATCGACATGAGAAGGAAAATGAGTGAGAAAATAATTGCTGGTGTGATTGCTTTTCTTTGGGCAATGAGCAGCCTTTTTATATCCGGTATACAGGCATCTGAAGTGCAGGTGCAGGTGCATGTGCAGGCGCAGGAGCAGGTGCAGGCGCAGGGGCAGGTGCAGGCGCAGGGGCAGGTGCAAACGCAGGGGCAGGTGCAGGCGCAGGGGCAGTTTCAGGTGCCAACGCAGGAAGGCTTTCTCGCTCTGGTCGACAGCCTCTATGAAGATTATGTAAGCAAACTAGATCAGGATGAACACAGTTACGTTAACGACCAGAAAGCCAGGCTAAGCAAAGGCGTGGCAGAGGTAATGGACATAGCCGCTGAAGTTTCATCGGCTGGAGTGATCATCGAGGCTACCGCCTCTTCCAAATATTTGGGTGTAGCCCTTGCTTTGCTAGCCGTAAAAGCGGCTCCTGAAAACCCTCTGGTGGTTAACAATTTAGCGACTGCCCTACGAGCTCATGGACGATATGATGAAGCCATCGAGGTATTACTTTACGCTGATGAGCTGGCTCCATTTTCACCGCTGATTTTAACCAATCTGGGCAATACATATCTTGACAAAGGCCTGCATGTGGAGGCGGAGTTGGCATATAACAAAGCCCTTGCATATGATCCCGACTTCGATGCAGCTCATTATGGCCTGAGCCTCATATGGCTTAATCGTGGCATGCCCGATATGGCTATGGAAGAGTTGCTGAAAGCAGCCCGGGGAGGGTATTTCCCCTCCATGCGTCAAGTTTATATGGGAGTGAAGACTGCCGGCGGTTCGGTAGGCCGGTTTATAGACGTTATTATAGAAGATATTGTTGATAATCAAGAAGATAGCTCATCGCCTGATCATGACCAAGTTGATGATGATCAACCAAGCCCACAAGGTGACATTTTACGACTACCCTCTCTGCCTCGTTGGAACGATCGCATGGCGTTCATAGCTTCAGCACCCACCTATCAACGTTTTGCAAGCCAGGTTATGGATAAAGGACTCCTTGGCTCTTTAACCTTTGCTTTTACATATCACTCTGATGTATTAGCTGAAAGTACGAGTGGTGACATGTTCGGAGACCCTTCCTCGGAAGGCGACTGGGACGATGACTGGGATGACGACTGGGACGATGACTGGGATGACGACTGGGATGATGATTGGTATGACGACTGGGGCGACGATTCCTGGGAGGGCGAGGACTCCTGGGATGATTACGATGCCTGGGAAGACGACGGTTGGGACTATGGAGACTGGAACGATGACGACTGGGGTGATTCCGACATACCGGGTATGACGGTGATCAAGTCCGCCTACCAGGAAAAGCTCTTTATGCTGGAACTGGTGAATGATTATTATGCGGAAATGATTGCGAATGAATTGACAAAAATGGGCGAGCGGCGGAAACAGATTGAGGATCGATTTGCCCAGGAGATGACCAACCTAAAAGAAGGCGGTCAAATGAAGCAGCTGGAAAAGCTGATCATGGCCGGTGAAATACCTGCAGCGAAGGAAATAGGTAAGGTTATTAACAAGCAAGCCGGGCAAATTGCCGATACCCATTTCTATGCCTGGCGGGACCTAACACTAGAGACATATGGCCGTTTGGAAAAACTCCTCCAAGAATACTGGAGGATGTCGGATCAGGTTACAGCCGGCATATATGATCAGGATGTAATGGACTACGTCAATCAGATCCGGGAGCTAACAGTTTATTCGAGTTATTTACCTCTGGCCGCGGATTTGATCACTCTTCCTGCTGCTTACGCTACTGCCGACTATGTTGCTCCTATAGTTACCCCGGACGAACAAATCGACCACGGGAGTGCGCAGTCCATCGATGAGATGGAAGTGCCGAAGAAAAAAGCCAGTACTTGTGGGCTTAAGGGCAAAATGACTTTTAGCCTCGGTATCGCATCCATGGCTGTGGATTGCGACAGTTGGGAGTTGGAGGCGCTTTTGGGGGTAGGAGGATCATATAAGCAAAACTTTAAAACCGGCGAGTCGGAAATCAGCATATTGGTGGGGGTTAAAGCTTCTGCCGGAGCTGGTTTCGCAAAGGCGGAGTTGTCGGCTAAAGGCGGGCTTACCTTCCGCTTTAACCAAAAAGGAGATTTTGTAGGTTGGACTGATAAAGCTGAATTTGGCGTTAGCTCGGGAATCGGGCCCGTTAGTTACGGTGGATCCGGCGGAGTCTCAGGTGTTTTCGGCTCTTTGGCCGGACCGTCAACTTATACCACAACCAGTTCAGTCATTGGAGCTTTTGGACATAGCATGAGTAAATAGGTCAGGGAGCTTTAATGCTGCCTCAACCACCCATTATGCTTGGGCGGTTGAGGCAGCACTTTGCTGTAGAGCACTTTCCGCACCCCACGGCATGGCACTTTTGGTCCTCCGCAGCAGAGCACATTTTATGATGCGGTCAATAAGCTCCGGGTAGGTGATTCCAGCCACCTGAGCAGCTAGAGGTAATGTAGCGGAGTTGTCCAGGGAGGAACCATAACCGTATCCGGTGAGATCCGGATTGGCGTTTACATCTATAATGTATGGACGTGAGGTATCAGTCTCCAATCTAATATCGATACGGCCGTAACCACTCAAGCCGATCAATTGATACGCCTTTCGGCAGATCACCTCTATATATTTCGCTAAATCAGGTGCCAGTGGCGCCGGACATATGCGCCGGAATCTTTGATGCTCACCGGATTCCGGCTCCCATTTGACCTGGTAGGTAATGATGGGGCGGTATCCGGCAGGCTGAGCAGCGAAAGTCGCTTCTACCAAGGGTAGGACTTCGATGCAGTCATTTCCAAGCAAGCCGACGGATATTTCCCGCCCGGCTATATATCTCTCCACCAGAATGTGCCGGCCGAAGCGACCAGTGGATTTCTTGAGAAGAGAAATGAGCTGCGAGCGGTTCTCCGCCACGCTGCTTTGTTCGATTCCGATGCTGCCGTCTTCCTGGGCCGGTTTGACGATCAGTGGGAAGGAGGAGGGGGGTGGTAGTTCGGCTTCGGTCCTCTCCGACCTCGGAGTTGCCCCAGTACCGGCAGCCGCACCGGCTTCTCCGGCAGCCACCCCAGCCTCCCCGGCAACAATCCCAGCCTCCCCAGCCTCCCCAGCCTCCTCCTCGTCCGCCCCGGCTCCCTCCGGCAGAATCTGGTCGACGTGGTAGTACTCCGGGGTAGGAATCCCCGCCGCAGAAAGAAGAGCTTTGGTCTTTAGCTTGTCGATTGCTAAAGTAATCGCCTCAGCCGGCGCCCCGGTGAATGGTATACCTAAAAGCTCCAAATACCCGGCAAAGCATGGCTGCAACCTGCTTTCGCCGCATAAGCTTTCGCACAAGTTGAAAATTACATCAACAGAGGTGTCGGCCAGGATCTTCAGTTCACGACCCAGGTCGGCCCCGATGCCCATTGATGAGCTGCTATAGCCAAGCTCGGTCAAGGCGAGAGAGACATGGCGTACTGCATCGATTACACCTCTGTGGCATTCAGCATAATCTATTCCGGCAGGCGGGGTGTTATATACGATCAGGACTCGAATTGCTACGTCAACTCCATTTTCTGATGTTTACTGCATGCACAATTATACTGCCAAGCCTGCTTTACCTGCTATATGCTACTTGTTTCTTGTTCATGTCCTTGTTCTCGTTCTTGTTCTCCTCCGTGTTGTTCTTTTTCCCCTTCCTTTTGTTCCTTTCGCTGCCGATGTACCGGTATCCAGGTCGAACTGCCTGATTATTCCCCTGGTGAAGCTGTCGGCCATCATCAGCGCCTGTTCCTCTATGGCGTCGAAGGTTGCTATGCTGCGGGCATAATCGCCCGACAAGGTAGCCACAGCCTCCTCGATGGTCAGATCAAGATGACGCTGCCACATCGACCTTTGCTCCTCGATAGTCCAGAATGGATTCATCCGGTTCATCTGTGCCACAATTTCGTCGGCGTTGGCGTACCATCTCTCTGTGGTTTCCGCCACGGCGGCATTATCGCCCGCCTTGGCTGCGGTAACCAGCTCGGCGGCAATCACTAGGTGATCTCTCAGCAATCTCCCGAATGTTTCGACTTCTTCCGCGCTATAAAACTGGCTGAGAGTAGCCTCGAAATCCGGCACATTGCGCAGCAACCGTTCTGTAGTGGCCTCCAGATCCGGTGTATCGAAGGCTATACCGAGGATAACCATCCTCGTCCAATAGACATGCTGTTCCCAAAGCAGCCGGAATTGGTTCATAAGCATCAGTCGGGTCCTGGTCCGCTCGCCATGGCGTTGTCTTTTCCCGTCCCGGTGCTTATCGCCGTCCCGGTGCTTATCGCCGTCCCTGCGCTTATCCCCGTCCCGGTGTTTATCCCCATCTCTTTGCCTATCTCCGTTTCCATTTGCCAATTTCCTGGTTTTATTCCTCATCGCCACTCCTCCAATAAATGATTAGTACCATGGTATGAGTGGCGGTGGTCAGCCGTCACATCTTCAGCTTCAACCGTCGATCCGTCGATCCGTCAATCCGTCAATCCCGGCAACGATCGCCTTCATCGCCTTCATCACATTCATCACACTCATCGCGTTTGTCACATCCATGGCATGCAAATATTGCAGGCGACCTATACTTGGCGTCGAATATGCTTGCCAGGGGTTGTGGTTATCAGCTATAGATCGCCACAAGCAAAAAGCACAATATAAAAGCAAAAAGGACCGGCCGATGTTCGGAGAACTGCTGCAAAAAATTAAAGAAGCGGCACAATCGGTATTACCCGTAAGTGCCATTATTCTTTTGCTCAGCCTTATAACCTCACCCATGCCGTTTTGGACACTGATGCTTTTTCTCGTCGGTTCCCTGCTGCTCATCGTCGGCATGAGCATCTTTTCCTTGGGCGCTGATATGGCCATCATGCCAATTGGTGAGGCAGTAGGAGCGAAGTTACCTAAAATCAGCAGATTTTCCCTGATAATCATTATCATTTTTATCATTGGGGTTGTGGTCACTGTAGCCGAACCGGATCTGCAGGTGCTGGCCAAGCAGGTGCCGTCCGTCCCGGATGCCATCCTGATAACGTCGGTAGCCGTCGGCGTCGGCTTCTTTATGGTGCTGTCTATATTGCGGATTGTGTTTCAGATATCGCTGGCTTATATGCTCGTAGCCGCCTACCTGCTGGTGTTTATCGTTGCCTCCTTCACCGCCCCCGACTACCTGGCGCTCGGGTTCGACTCCGGCGGTGTGACCACCGGGCCGGTTACGGTACCATTTATCTTGGCTTTAGGCGCCAGTATTTCCGCCACCAAAGGAGGGCACAGTGTCAAAGAAGACAGCTTCGGCTTATGCGCGCTCTGTTCGATAGGCCCCATACTGGCAGTCCTGATTATGGGCATGTTCTTCGACCCATCCACCTCCGGCCACGTGTTTACCCCGGTCGAAGGTGTCGACAATGTCTGGAAACTGGCGACGGCATATATCAGAGAAGGTTGGCAACTATTTCAGGAAGTGCTGACGGTCCTTTTTCCCATCGTGTTGATATTCATCATCCTGAAACTCACCGGTTTCAAAACGTCGAAAACCGTCCTGATGCGCATTATATTCGGCCTGATCTACACCCTCTTCGGCTTGACTGTTTTTCTGACGGGAGTGAATGTCGGCTTTATGCCCGCGGGGATGTATATCGGGAGCATAGCTCCTTCTTTCGGGTGGCTATTGATTCCTCTAAGCGCCGTCATCGGCTTCTTTATTGTCTATACGGAACCGGCGGTGCACATGCTTACCAAACAGGTTGAGGAGCTGACGAGTGGGGCCATATCCCGAAAGACGATGATGACCGGCCTGTCCATCAGCGTCAGCCTGGCCGTGGTGTTGGCAGTGATCAGGATAATCACTTCGACCGGCATCTGGTATTTTTTGGTACCATGTTATGCCCTGGCTTTGCTTTTGACCTTCTTTACGCCGGGTATATTCACTGCCATAGCCTTCGACTCAGGCGGTGTGGCTGCCGGTACCATGGCGGCGGCGTTCATGCTGCCCTTTGCGGTGGGCATATGTGAGGGGGTCGGCGGCAATATCATAAAAGATGCTTTTGGTATTATAGCCATGGTAGCGACCATGCCGCTGATAACCATCCAGTGTATAGGAATTATATATAACCAGTATCTGCGGCGCAGGCAGGCGATGGATTCTGCCATTAGTTCGACATGGACGGCGGAAAGTACGGCGGCATGGGAGACAGATGCCGAGGCTGACACCGAGAGGGCTAGATAGGGCTAGAGAGCTATAGGGAGAGCCGGAGAGGTGGTGATCATTCACATATGCCGACAACGGTCACATCATTGGCATTACTGATCGTGATAATCAACAGGGGCTTTGGAGATAAGCTGGCAGATATATTTATCGAGAAGGGCATCTTGTTTAACTATCTAACTTTGGGTAAAGGCACAGCCGATACGAGTATCCTGGCCTATTTGGGACTGGGCATAAGCGAAAAAGATGTATTATTCAGCTGCCTGCCATTGCCGCTGTCACGGGTTGTATTGGAGAAACTGGACAAAGTGCTATTATCCTCATTTGGCGGGGGTATTGCTATTAGCATACCGCTTTGTGCCATTGCCGGCATGGCACACGGAAAATGTATGCCGGAAGAAAAGGGAGGAACGGCAGGGGGGGAGGGAAAAGCCGTGGAGCAACATGACCAGCCTGGTTCATCCGCATCCGGGCAGTCTTGCGCCCACAATTTGATTGTAGCCATCATGAATCGCGGCTATGTTGACGAAGTGATGAGCGTGGCGAAAGCGGCCGGTGCCTCAGGTGGAACGGTGCTGCACGCCAGAGGTGTCGGCATGAAATATGCCAGCAAGGTGTTGGGCATTACCATCCATCCCGAGAAGGATGTGCTGCTGATTGTGACGCCGCAAGAAAAATGCCGCCAGATTATGACAGCTATTACAGAACAGAAAGGTGCTCAGACCGATGCCAACACCGTTGCCTTCTCTCTGGTTGTAGACGGCATTGCCGGCCTGTCGTTTCATTATTGATTATCAATTTTGCGGCCTGGCATGACCTGACCTGAAAAGCATATAAAAACATCACATAAGGAAAGGAGCGAAGGTTGATCCGGTTGTGCCTCCGGTCTTCGGCGTCGGATCAGCCACCAAGCGAGAGATGTATATAGGTCAACTAAACATAAACAGCATTGATCCTAAAGGTAGCTATCAGTTTTTCCGCCGGGGAACGGGGAAGCCTTTTCCACCTGATATAACCCCGGATACAGGTGATGCCAAGCCACAGGGCGGAGAGATCCCCTTCGGTACAGAGAGTCTGGGCCAAGGCGCTCCGGTGGGATGGAAATGGAATTCGCTGATGGATACCGGCGTCGATATCCGCATCAATTTTGGCCAGGCTTTTTTCATCGGCGCAGTCTGTCTGGAACTTACCGGGCGTTCCGGCGTGGCGGCTGTGGAGGTCTTTTCTCTTGCCGGTGAAAGCGGTGCGCATAATAATACCCTCACCTGTGTCGGGCGTCTGGATGCCGGGAGCGGCCATTTGCTGAATGGGGAAATAACCGTACCCATTGGCGTGTGGGCGGCTACACTAGTCGTGCGGCTGCAGGCTGACCTGAAAGATATCGTTATATCCAAACTGGCAGTCATTGGAGCCGAAGCCGATGAGCCGGATGTCTACCCGACGCCCAAAAGCCTCCGCTACCAGGAAGGAGAGCTGCCGCTTTCGGCTTTGAAAGCCATCATGATTCCCGCCTCCGACTCAGCCGCAGCCCCAGCCCCAACCCCAACCACAGCCGCCGCCGCAGCCGATGTGGAATTTGTTGCTTCCTTTATAAAGGAACGCCTGAGAGAATGTTTCGGTGTTGACCTGCCGATAATCACATCGTCCGGGCAGGCACCGTCAGCCATTCCGTCAGCCAACCCGGCCGCTCCGGAAGGGACGATCACCATCGCCCTCGATGCCGCCATCAAGCCCAACGGATATGGCGTCCGGGTGCATGCCGGCGGTGTGGAGCTCGTCGCTTCGCAGAGGATCGGCCTGCTATATGCTGCCGAAACCCTTGTCCAGCTGGCCCAAAAAGGTACCGTGCCATTCTGTGAAGTGGATGACGAGCCCCGCTGCGAGGTGCGCGGGTTCCACTTCGGGTTGCCGCCCCGGGAAGAAATACCTTTTATGAAGCGCTTGATCCGCTATGTGCTGATTCCTATGCGCTACAACACCATTTTCATAGAATTTGCCGGCGGCATGCGTTTTGACCGGCATCCCGAGATCAGCGAAGCCTGGGTGCAAGGCAACCGGGCCGCCGCCGCCGGCCTGCAGCCGAAGTTCCCACACGGCGATATGGTAGCCGGTGGCGAGCTGCTGGAGAAGGATGAAGTGCGGGAGTTCGTCGCCTATTGCAAGCAATTCGGTTTCGAAGTGATCCCCGAGGTGCAGTCCTTCGGGCATACCCAATACATCACCTATGCCCACCCCGAAATCGCCGAGGTGGCGGAGGAGGCTGTCAAGGAGAAGAAGCTCGACACCCGCCTCGCCGATCAGCCGCCGAGCACACATTACTATCACACCTACTGCCCCCTGCACGAGAAAAGCTATGAAATCATCTATGATATTATTGACGAGATTGTAGAGGTCGTCCGCCCGGAACGCTATGTGCACATGGGGCATGACGAAATCTACCAGATAGGGCTCTGTCCCCGCTGCCAGGGCAAGGATCATGCCGAGCTGTATGAGCTGCATGTCAGGCGTATGTACGAGTATCTGGCCAAAAAAGGCCTGAAAATGATGATCTGGTGCGATATGCTGCAGCCCACCGAACGCTACAAAACCCATCCGGCAAGGGAGCGGCTGCCGCGGGACATAGTGCTGCTCGATTTTATCTGGTATTTCCATTTTGACCTCGATCTGGAAGATAATCTCCTGCCCTATGGCTACAAGATCATCATGGGGAATATGTATTCCAGCCATTATCCCCGCTTTGAGCAGCGCATCGCCAAAGAAGGCATGATCGGAGGGGAGGTTTCCACCTGGTGCCGCTGCGATGAATACACCTTGGCGAAGAAAGGGAAGATCTTCGACCTGTTATATTCAGCCGAGATGCTCTGGTCGGAAACCTATGATTCCCGGGCTCGTGAGATATATACTGCCTGGATAACCAAGCGGCTGCCCAGGCTGCGGGATGAGTTGCGGGGCATCGCCAAGCCTTTTGGTCACCAGTTCACCTCCAGGGCCATCTCTTTGCCTGCTTTGCCAGCTTCGTCTGCTTTGCCTGCTGCACTTGCCGAAGCGCTGCAGCGCACACCCACCACACTGTGGAGCTGCTCTTTTGACTTTACCAATGCCCAAAGGCTCACCACCACACCCATCGAGGTGCCGGTGAGAGCCAACTATGACAAGCTCGTATTCCTCCATGCCACCGCCAACAATGCCATGCGCATTGCCTGGCAGCCGCTGAAAGAAGTCGGTCGGTATATCGTCCGTTATGCCGACGGTTCCCAGGTGGAAATACCTGTCGAATATGCCGGCAATATATGTGTTTATACCAGGCGGTATGGTCAACCTTTGCCGCAGCAATATTACCGTCATCAGGGATATATCGCCACCTATTGGGGGGATCCGCTGCTGCAGGCCAAAACCGGCGACGGGCGTGATGTAACCGCCCTCGGCTTTGAGTGGGTGAACCCGCATCCTGAGCGGGAAATCGCTGCCATTCTCTGCTGTGGGAATGGAGAAACCGATGCAGACATTCTTCTGCTCGGAATTTCCGGTATCAACATATAGCCAAGAGGATCAGGGATAGGGATAAAAGAGTATCAGGGATCAGAGTAGAGCGTCGAGCAGGGTGATTACCTGCTCGACGGCCTTTACGCCGGACTGCTCTATGCCGGACTGCTCTATGCCGGACTGCTCTATGCCGGACTGCTCTATGCCGGACTGCACTTTGTTCCGGGGTTGATTCCCCCTGGTGTGTGGTTGATCCTCACCGATGTGAGGTTTATCTTCACCGGCATGAGATGCGATAGCGGCGACTGCAGAAGCCGACCTGGCCAGGAAAGTCCGGGTCGCCGCTGTCATGAGGGGATCCAAACCCCATTCTGCCACCGTCTCCGCCACCTGCGTCATTTCGTGGTATCGTCTGCCGGCGGCGGAGACGTGTGTTCTTATCCAGTTGGCGGCCAGCTGCTCAAACGGATTCCCGGACATAAACCCGGTAATATCTTGCCAGATTTCATTTTGGATGCCTGTCCGCCTGGCGGCAATCAATAGCTCCACCAAGAGGCACTCCACACCCTTGGTAAATATGCTTCTGATCATCTTAAAATTGGCGGCCCGACCGATGACCTCCGAAAAAAACTCCGTGTTCAGGCCGAGATTTCTTAATATTCCCACCGCTTTTTCTGCCGCTTTGCCGCCAAGCAGGATACGGGCTGCCGCTCCCTTGGCTCCCACCGGTTCCAGGATGGCTCCTTCCACAAAATCGGCGCCTGTAGCCATGATCAATCCGGCAATGGCGATTTTCTTTTGCGGGGCGGTGGAGTTCATGTCGACATATATATGGCCTCGGTGCAGATAGGGCACCACTTCCCCGGCTGCCTTTTCGGCCACATCGGTGGTTACGGTGGACAATATCATGTCGCTCCCCTGAACCATCTCCCTCAAGCTGCCGAGCTTTATTTGGCCGGGCTTTATTCCGCCGTCCACCGTGCCGGGAGGGAAGGGGAGATGAAGAGGCTGCTGGAGATGGCGGTGAAGACGGTCCCTAATTATTTCTGCCCCGCCATCCTGCTCCAGGAGTTTGTCGTATACCGTCACCTGCGCTCCACACCGGCTAATGGCCCCGGCGAAGGTACTTCCTACTTCTCCGCATCCTAATATGCCGACTTTTATATCTATTTTATCAATCATTTATCCGTTACCCTCACTTGCCGCCTCGCTGCCTCCGATCCACCCGGCCACTGCTTCCCTGGCGCATTTCAAAAAGGCTTTCATCCTGGCCGGCAGAGGGCGCCCTTTGGCATATACCAGATTGAAATCTCTGACCATTTCCACGTCGGCCCACCGAGCTACAGCCAGACGTTTGGTTTCCAGTTCCCGGCGGATACCGATGCTGGGAGCCAGGGAAACCCCAAGACCATCCATCACGGCCGCTTTTACCGCTTCCAGGCCGCCCAGCACCATGGCGACCTGCAGATTATCCACAGTCAAACCGATGGTCTGTAATTGAGCTTCCAGAATGGCTCGGGTGCCCGAGCCCGGCTCACGCAGGATGAAAGGTTCAGTCTGCAGGGCGCTGAGAGGAATGGGTGGGCCTTGGCTCCAGCGGTGGTGGGGTGGGGTGATCAATACCACCTCATCTTTGAAATAAGGTTCGACTACCAAATCTTTGCGGTATACCGGATCACTCACGATGCCGATATCCACCGTACCGTCGGCGACATATTCCAAAACCGTTTTGCTGTTGGCCACCAGGGCTTCGATGCGGCATTGATGCTTTTCGTCCCTGATGAATTTCCGGATTATTGCCGGCAACACATAGCTCCCGATCACTTACGGCGATATGTAATGTACCTTTGATGATCTTGGTGATGCCGGCCATGGTCTCATCAAGGGCTGCAGCCCTGTGGAGCAGTTCTTCCGTCGCTTTATATAACTCTTTGCCCAACTCCGTCAATTCCAGGCCGGCACCGCTGCGCTTGAATAATTTGGCTCCCAGCGCTTCTTCCAGGGAACGGATCTGAAACGACACTCCCGGCTGAGTGATGTAAAGGGCTTCCGCGGCCTTGATAAAACTCATGTAGCGGGCTGCGGCATGGAAAATGCGCAGACGGGCATCCAGGATCCAATCCATCTCTTGAACAACTCCTTTGTCATAAGTCCTTTGCCATTTTTTCCATGCCCGATGACTATGGTATAGGGTTCCTCCGGGCAGCCACCTCTCCTGCAAAAAAGGCCGGAGGCGGTTCATTGCCCTTTTTATAGGACCATAAAGAGCGCTAATTGGTCGAAAGCGGCCAGGCAATGCTATCATGTGGTCGACCTGAACACACAGAGGGGGTCGCCACATGACCACAGGAAAAGCAACAGCAGCCGGCCGTTTAAGGCAACTCCTCGCTATGGATAAACCGGTGCTGGTAGCGGGAGCGCATGATGGTTTGAGTGCCAGACTGGTGGAAAGGGCGGGGTTCGCCGCCATCTGGGCCAGCGGGTTTGAAATTTCGGCGGTTCATGCGGTGCCCGATGCCAACATACTGACCATGAGCGACAATTTAGTCAGCATCAGGATGATGATCTCCGCCTCCGACCTGCCGATAATTGCCGACTGCGATAGCGGCTACGGCAACGCCGTCAATGTCATCCGTACCGTGGAGGAATATGAGCGAGCCGGAGTGGCCGGCATCGTTTTGGAGGATAATGTATTTCCCAAGCGGTGCAGTTTTTACGACGGTGTGCAACGCCTTCTGACGCCTATTGAGGAACATGCCGGGAAAATCAGGGCGGCCAAAGCAGCGCAGCGGAGTCCCGACTTTTTTGTGGCCGCCCGCACCGAAGCTTTGATATTAGGCTTAGGCCTGGAGGAGGCCTTGCGCCGGGCCGAAGCATACCACGCCGCCGGGGCCGATGCTGTGATGATTCATTCCAAGGCCAAAACGCCTGATGAAGTGCTGGCTGCCGGCCGGGCGTGGCGGGGCAAATGTCCCCTGATTGCCGTACCTACCACATATAGCAGGGTTTCTGCCGCCGCACTTTATCAGGCTGGTTATAAAATGATCATCTTCGCCAATATTGCCGTGCGGGCCGCAGCCAAAGCCATGGCCGCGGCTTTAGCCAAAGCTCGGCAGGCTGAGCAGCTAGCCGCTGTCGAAAGCGACATAGCTACTTTGGCCGAAATATATGACCTGGTCGGCGTGGCTTCCCTCGCCGACCAGGAGCGAAAGTTCGTGGTCTGAACTCTCTACATCGCATCACATCCAGCAGCAAATCCGGCGTCACTTACGGTATAGCGGTGTCACTTCAGCTCGCTCAGTATCTGGGCGCCAAAATGATCCAATTCAGTGGCGATATCCAAAATCGAGCGTTTTCCGGTAATGGCATCGGCGACCAACAGATCACGCATCTTGGCGATAAAATCGGCAGCGCCCGGGAAGCTCGACTTGGCTTTGAAGAAGGGGTTCAGGACCATTTCCCTGTACAGATCGACGCCGGGAGGTGCTCCGGCCACAAAATTGCTTCTATTGTATATCTCCAGATTTGGTATGTAGCCGGATGGTCTGGCCCTGCTGCGCAACAAATATAGAGCCGCCTCCCGATCGGTCACGAGAAAGCTCAAGAGCTTCCAGGCCAATTCGGGATTCTTGCTGTTGCTGGTCATCATGAATGCCGATATGGTCTCCACATGACCGTTGTTTGCCGGCCCCTTTGGATAGCGTACGACATCCCAGGAGAAGAGCAATTTTGCGTCAACGAAGGTGTCGATATGCGACGAAACGTGAATCCCCATGGCCGCCTTGCCGCTGGCCACGTCTTCGGAACCGCTGTGGGTGGCGATGGGGTTGGGATGAAACCAACTGGTCCAGGTCTCCAGCGCCTGGATGGTCTGGGGGAGGAGTATACCGCATTTGGTCGGGGCGGTGGGATGATCGAATTCATATCCGCCGGCCTGCAGAATGAGTGTGTCCACGTTGTCGGGTGCCCATCTGATCCCATACCGCTCGACTTCTCCTGATGGACTATATCGGGTTAGCTTGCGGGCGTATTCCATGAACCTGGTCCAGTTCCAGTCATCAGGAGTCAGGTTGTTCGGATGGGCCAAACCGGCATCGTTGATGGCGTCGAGGTTGGCGATGAGGCCGCGCAAAGCGATATCCATCGGTAAGGCATATACCTCGCCGGTCAACATGCGGTAGGTGTCCAGCGCCGCCGGGACGAAGTCGGAAAGGCGCAAGGACGGATCTTTGCTGATAAACGGCTGCAGATCAACGGCCACTCCCGCTTTCATCAAAGCGCCGGCCATTTCGGGCGTGATATGAGTGATGTCCATATCAAGACCGCCCAAAAAGCGGGTGACAATAAATTCGATTCTTCTTAAGGTGCCGCTGGGCAGGCTTACAATTTCAATATCGACATCATGCATGGCGGCGAAGCGGCTCACTGCTCGTTCATTGTCGTCCACGGCACTGGCACTCATCACTACCGTCAGCTTGGGCCGGGCTTCGGCTCCCAATCCGAAAAGGCAAAGCGAGACTACCACAAACGCCAAAAAGCATATCAACTTGCCCTGGAAAGCAGACCGTTGTTTTCCCGGCGACTGTTGTGGTACCACACCTAAAAATGAACCCATTGTAGAACTCCTTTCTTTAGTTATTAATTACATTGCCTCCACCCTTCTCCTATGATAATAACAATTTTAACAAACACAGAACATAATGGTTGCTTATATTGGTATAAGGAAGCAAGATGCACTTTTACAGAGTAAGGCTCGGCGGCATAAGGACAACCGGATCGGGACTGTACCGCTCTGCTTCGTCGATGGTGGTCTCTACCACCTGAAGTTTTCCTTCCGCAGTGGGGAAGCCGGACCACACCTTAATCGGTCCCGGCCACACGCTGTCGATGGTGCAAAACACTTTTCGACCTTGGACGTCGATGGTCCAGGATTTTATTTCGCCGCCGCCGCAGCCGCGTTCTGGTATACTTTAAAGCAATGGATTTGGTTTTATGGAGGCGTGAAGATGGAATCAAAGATGAGAGTGGCCGTAGTGGGCTACGGCAATGTGGGCAGGTATGCCATTAATGCGGTAAACGCCGCTCCTGACATGGAGTTGGCCGGGGTGATCAGGCGCAGCACTGCCGATATACCGGCGGAGTTGACCGGGATCAAGGTGGTGGCGGATGTAAAGGAGTTACCGGATGTGGCCGGGGTGTTGCTCTGCGTACCGACCAGATCGGCACCTGACTTCGCTGAAAAGTATCTGAAAATGGGCTATCATACTGTGGACAGCTACGATATCCACGGGGAGTTGGCCGATGTGCGGTGCCGCCTGGATGAGGTGGCCAAGGCGGCCGGCCGGGTGGCCGTCATTTCTGCCGGATGGGATCCCGGCACGGATTCGATGATGCGGGCGATGATGGAGTTTATGGCCCCGCGGGGCATCACCTATACCAATTTCGGTCCGGGGATGTCGATGGGCCACACGGTGGCGGTGAAAGCGATCCCCGGCGTGAAGAAAGCGCTATCCATGACCATTCCGGCAGGGATGGGGACGCATAAGCGGGCCGTATATGTGGAGCTCGCCCCCGGAGCGGTTTTTGCCGAGGTGGAGCAGGCCATTAAGAGCGATCCTTATTTTGTTAAAGATGAGACCAGGGTGTTTGAGGTGGCTGATGTCGATCAGCTGATCGACATGGGGCACGGAGTGGTGATGGAGCGCAAGGGTGTGTCCGGCACCACCGACAATCAGCTCATGACCTTCACCATGCGCATCAACAACCCGGCGCTGACGGCCCAGGTGATGGTGGCGGCTCTGCGGGCTGCATGTCGTCAACAGCCGGGTTGCTATACTTTACTGGAGATCCCCATCATAGATTTCCTGCCCGGGGATCGTGAAGCCTTGATCCGCCGGCTGGTTTAGATAAAGTGCAGGTCAAGACCGGTTTGGGTCCTCCCGGGCCGCATACTCCTTGATAGCCAGGATGTGCTCCGGTGGGGTCTCGTAGGGGACGGCTCCTGTGCCTAAGAGGATCCGATTGGGTACCTTCCCGGCCAATTCCAAAATCTCGTCGACGGCGGTGAGGATACGGGGGATAGGACCTTTGACCACCAATTCAGGGAGGAGATTTACGCGCACCGTAATGTAAGGATATTTGACTACCTGGCTCATGAAAGCCTGGCGGTCGGTCTCGGCCGGGCAGATCAGGTAGGTGGTGCCGGTGGAAGCCATGAGATCGACCAGGGGTGCGGTATTGCCCCCCAGCACCAGCTGGGCGTGGACGCCGCACTCCTTTTTAATGCGTTGCATCAGTTCGGCGAGCGGCGGCAGCTCGATCTCCTCAAATTGTTGGGGGGACAGAAGCGGCGGCACGGCGGCCGACTCAAAGAGGGCGATGGACAGACCCTGCTCCACGATGGCCCGGCAGAAGGCCAGCTGGCCTTCGACCAGCCGGAAGAGAAAGTGGCGCACCCGCTCCGGGCGGAGCGCGGCTTCCAACAAAAGAGTGTCAAAACCCAAGAGGTTGGAGGCGATGGAAAAAGGGCCGCTCACCGGAATGTGCACTTTCTCCGGCGGCATCACTTCAGCCAGCTTCATCCCGCATTCGATGATCATTGGCAAGCGGCCGTCTTTGGCGGGATCAAACGGAGTGATGTCGCCGGCCGCATCAAGATCGGTAAAGAGAGGCTCGACAATGGCCGGGATGCCTACTCCCCCGGCATCCACCACTTCGGCGCCATAAGCTTCGGCTTCCAGGTTGTAGATATCGATCCCTACAATAATGGCGGCCGGATTATACAGCTCATAGGCCCGCCTGTGTCCGGCCACCATTAAGTCGGCCCGGCGGGAGACTTCCCAAGGCCGGCGGTTGATCAAAAAGGCGGCGTGCTCATATACTGAGGGCGAAAATCCGATGCGCATTCAGTTGCCTCTTTTCTAATCCATGTCTGTTATAGCGTTTGCTGCTGTAACTTCTCGCTTTTTCTCTCTCGTTTCCTCTCTTGCCGGTCCACCTCTTCTTTACCGGTCCTGCAACTCCTTTTTACTTTCACTGCATTTACAGTCGTTCCATGGTTACAATAGCCTTAAGACCTCCGATGGAGACCTGCTTGGCCGCCTGGCTTTTCAGCTCGCTTAGCCCCTCGCTTTTGCCGTCCCATCTCAGGTATTCAGCCAGGGTTTCCCGCTTGATATACTCACCATGTTCCTCGACAGCTCCCGCCAACTTCTCATCACCGGCGATGGTCAGGCAGATGCGCTCGGTGATGGAAAGGCCGCTCTCCTTTCGCTGCTGCTGAATGTGCCGCACGAGGTCGCGGGCCCATCCTTCCCGCACCAGCTGAGGTGTGAGCGTGGGATCAAGCGCCACGCATATATCGGCAATCCTCTCCACGATCCAGGGAGGCGCTTCACCGGTGAGCATGGCACTGAGTTCAGCCGCCGGCAACACTTGTACTTCTTTGACATTCAGCTCCTCTTGCACCAGCTGGATCAGTTCCGGATCATGGCTCAGACTATCCACCCCGGAGACCGCCAGCCTGGGCAAAGGCTGCCTGATGCGTATCCTGGCCCTGTTGCGCGCCGCCAATCCCAAGTTGACGACCTCCCTGACGGCCTTCATCTGTTCCAGCAGCATTTCTCCTGCATCGGCAGCGCTCGCCGTGCCGGTGTTGGTTTCATCCTCCGGGAGCCGGCATAGGTGGATACTCTCCGGCTCACCGGGGGCCATGGAGCGCACCAGGTTTTGGTACATATGCTCGGTGATGAAGGGCAATATCGGCGCCAATAGGTGCAGCATGGTGAGCAGGGCTTGGTAGAGGGTTTCATAGGCGGATTCTTTATCGGCGTCGTTTTCGTTCTTCCAGAAGCGGCGCCGGCTCCGCCTGACATACCAGTTGGATAAGTCGTCCAGGAACGATTCATGCTCCCTCATCGCCGCCTGTACATCAAAGGCATCCATACTTTTCCGCACAGCCTGGAAATATTGCCGCCGGCGGGCTTCCAGCCATCGGTCGAGGAGAGGTACATCCCCGTGGCCGCCAACCGCCCTCTTCTCTCTGAACCCGGTCTCCAGCCTTCCCTTCTCGTCGACTGCAGGTTGCCAGCCGTCGATGTTGGCGTAGGTGGTGAAGAAGGAATACACATGCCAGAGCGTGAGGAGCTTACGGCGCACTTCGTCGGCCAGGCGGTAACCGAAGTTGAGGGTGATGGTGGGGGAGTGAGAGGCGTAGATCCATCTCATCACATCGGCTCCCATGCGTTCCACGGCTTCATCGAACCAGATGGCGTTTCCCCAGCTTTTGTGCATAGGCCGGCCGTGTTCATCGTGCACCTTCTCATAGATCATCACCCGCCGGTAGGGAGCACAACCTTCCAGGGTGACGCTCATAAAGAGCATGGAATAGAACCAGAGACGGATCTGCTCACGCATTTCCACCACCAGATCGGCAGGGAACCATTTTTGCCAGTATTGGCGGTCGCTGAGATAGCGCAGGGTGGAGTAGGGCACCACGCCGGCGTCGAGCCAGCAGTCGCCCACCTCGCTGATGCGCTTTACTCTTTGTCCGCAGCTGGGACAGGTGATGGTTATTTCATCGATCCAGGGGCGATGCAGGCGGTTTTCCTGCAGCTGCCTACCGCTCAGCTGCTCCAGCTCGGCTCCGGACTTGACCACGGTGAGGTGACCGCAGGTACAAGGGTAGAAGGGGAGAGGCAACCCCCAGAACCTTTTGCGGGAGATGCACCAATCGCCCATGTTGGTCAGCCAGTCCTGCATCATCTTGCCGGCAAAATCCGGGAGCCAGGTGACGGAGGCGGCGGCCTTGATCAAGTGCGGGCGGATCTCTTCAGCCGAGATGAACCATTCATCTTCCAGCCGGAATACCAGCTCTTCGCCGCAGCGCCAGCAATGGGGGTAGCGATGCAGGAGTTTTTCGGTTTTATACAAAACGCCTGCCTGTTGCATCTGCGCCAGGAGCAGGCCTTTGGCTTCCTTGACATTGACTCCTGTTAGCGAACCGTAACCGGCCACAAAAACGCCGTCTTCGTCGATGGGACAGAGCCTGGGGAGGTGGAAGCGTTGCCCGAGCTCATGGTCCTCGGCACCGCAACCGGGAGCGATGTGCACGAGGCCGGTACCTTCGGCTGGATCAACTTCTGACCAGGCGATGATGGTGTGGGCCTGTTTCAGTTGTTTCTGCACCGGCAGGTCGGCAAACGGGGCGATATAAGCTTTCCCGAGGAGGGCGCTGCCGCTGAACTCGGCGCTGATGTGGTATGGTGCGGCAGTCAATTTGCTCAGCGCTTCTGCTGCCAGGATATAGGATTTGCCATCTTGCTCGATCTGGACATAGGCAGCCTCCGGATGCACGGCTACCGCCACATTGGCCGGCAGGGTCCACGGCGTCGTCGTCCATACCAGCAAGTGCGTGTCCGGAGCGTCAGTCAGCGGCAAGGCCACAAATACGGTATCATGCTCCACTTCCTTATAGGAGTCGAGCAGCTCATGCTGGGAGAGGGAGGTGCCGCAGCGGATACACCAAGGCATCACCCGTTGATCCCGGTAAAGCCAGCCTTTTTCGTGGCAGCGATGCAGGAAATACCAGATATGCTCCATGTTGTCGTCGGCCATGGTGTAATAGGAATTATCCCAGTCCATCCACTGCCCGAGGCGTTTGGATTGCGCCGTCTGTATGGCGGCAAATTTGAGTACCCGCTCCCGGCAGGCCCCGACGAATCGGGCGAGGCCATACTCTCTGATATCCCGTTTGGAGTTGAGCTTCAGGCTTTTCTCCACTTCCACTTCCACCCATAGACCCTGGCAGTCAAACCCGTTCTGGTAGCGCTGGTGATAGCCTTGCATCGCCTTGTAGCGCTGGTAGATGTCTTTGTAGGTGCGCCCCCAGGCGTGATGCACTCCCATGGGATTGTTGGCCGTGATGGGGCCGTCGATGAAAGAGAAAAGCCGGCCGGCTTCAGCCTCCTTAGCCCCCTCAGTCACTTCTGCCGCCTCGGCCGCCCTTGCTCTCCGCAGCTTCTCAAAACATTGTCGGTCTTCCCAAAACTTCAGCACCTCATGCTCCAGGGAAACGAAATCCGGATGTGAACTGACCTGGCGAAACATCTGTCATCGCTTCCTTTCTGACCAAATAACGGGGTATCAAGCAAAAGAGGTAACAAAAAACCTCTCGTCCACAAAGGGACGAGAGGTTAAACTCCCGCGGTACCACCCTAATTGCCCGGCAAGGCAGGCCCCTTGACAGGTGCGGGACCTGCGTGCCCTGATGCAATGCATCACAGATCCGATACCCGTTCCCTGATAACGGCGGGAAATTCCGGATCCCCTACCGGCAGCTTATGTGCTTTGGGGGAGACAGCTCCAGGGTGATTTTCAGCTAACCGCTTGCCGCCGGACTCGCACCAACTCCGGCTCGCTTAGGCCGCCCCGTTAGCCTACTCTTCCCTATCATCGCTTTTGGTCGCTGTATAGGTCTTTATATATTATTGGTCATTATACCACATAAACGGCAAAGAACAATATGTTTTATTTCCTCAACCACCGTTCATCCCCTTGGCGTGGATTTCCAGCCAACGGTGCATTTCCCACAGGACATGCAGCACCGACTCCCGAGCTTGGTAGCCATGGCTTTCATGGGGCAGTATGACCAGCCGGGCCGGTTTGCCGTGGCCTTGCAGAGCATGGTAGAAACGCTCGCTTTGCATGAGATGGGTGCCGGCATTGTTGTCGGCCTCGCCATGGATCAAAAGCAAGGGGGCGTTGATGTTTTGCAGATGCATATAGGGCGACATGGCCATGTAAACGTCGGGGGCTTCCCAGAGCGTGCGCTCTTCGGCCTGGAAACCGAAGGGAGTGAGGGTCCGGTTATAGGCGCCGCTGCGGGCGATGCCGGCACAAAAGAGGTCGGTATGCGCCAGGAGATTGGCGGTCATGAAAGCGCCGTATGAATGTCCGCCCACGGCAATGCGCTTGGGATCAGCCACCCCCCGCTTCACCACTTCCGCCACAGCAGCCTCGGCACTGGCCTTCAGCTGGGCGACGTAATTGTCGTTGGGCTGGGCCTCTCCTTCGCCGATAATAGGCATGGCCGGATTGTCGAGGATGGCATAGCCCTGGGTGAGGAGGGATAGCGGGGAAGTGGGGCCGATCCTGTCGAAGCGGTAGGGTGAATCGGTGAGCTGCCCGGCGGCATCGGCACTTTTATACTCCCGGGGATATGCCCAAAGCAGCATGGGCAAGGGGCCGTCGCCGGGTTTATAACCCGGCGGCAGATAGAGTGTGGCCGAAAGCATCACCCCGTCTTCCCGCCGGTATTGAATGATCTCCTTGGTAATGCCTTTCAGCATAGGATAAGGATGCGGGAAGGATGTGAGGGCTACCAAGGTGCCGCTTTTTAGATTGCGTAGATAGTAGTTGGCCGGCTCTTCCACATTCTCTCTCGAGGTGAGGAGCAACTCTCCGGCCTGGTCCAGTATGGTAATAACATATTCATAATACGGAGGCTCCGAACGCCACAGGCGCACGCTTTTCTTCTGCTCGATGTCGAAGCGGTCGAGGAAGGGGCGATCCCCTTCCGGCGAGGAGCCGCGTCCCACCAGGAAGATATTTGTCCCGCCGGTATCGGTCATGAGCACCCTTGTACCGCCGGAGGTGGGCTGCAGAAGGGGATGGCCGGGGTCGCCATAGGCGTCCTCAAAGGAGCGGTCGAACACCAGCCGGGCACCTTTTTCCGGGTGAGCGGGCGAGAGGCGCCACACTTTCTCCCGGCGCGTCTTCCACCACCTCTCATAGACCAGCGCCAGATCGTCGCTGCCCCAATGCACGTGCGAGTAGCGCAGGTTCAACTCGGCGAGGAGGACAGGGGCTTCAGTAAAGGGGGCGGCCAGGGTGAACAGCCGGTCGCGCACCTCGCTTTCCACAGCCGGATCGCCTTGATCGGCCGCTTCCACCCAATAGAGAGTGGCGTCGGCATCAGCCCGCCAGCCGCAAAGCCGCCTGCCGCGCCGCACTGCGTCCATGGCAATCGGCACATCGTCGGCGAGCGGCAGGTCGGCTACCCGGAAGACAGGGCGGCCGGCGCTGTCCCACACTTCAACCTGCCTGGGGAAGCGGGGAAACGGCACGAGATAGGAAAAGGGCGGCTTCAGCTGGTCGACAAGTATGTACTGGCCGTCGGGCGAAGGTCTGGCGCCGAGATATAACCCTTCTTCCCCGAGTTGGGTCATCTTCCCGTCTATGCCGATGCGGGCCAGGCATGAGGTGGCATAATACGCAAAGAGCCACTCATCAAAGGGGTTTATCAACAGGTCCTGATATGTCCGCCCCGGGGCTTTTTTGCCCTGCGTTTCCTGGATGTTGGGGCTGTAGGGAATGGCCGGTTTCTCGGGAGGTTGAGGCCGGTTGGGAGGCACAAGACGGCAAAGCAGCGATTTGCTGTCCGGATGCCAAACGAACCCGGAGGTGAAGATCTCATTGAGGAGCACCTCGCTTACCTGAAAGGCTTCTCCGGTGTGCGTATCTGCCACCCACAAGTTTATGCCTTGGCCGGTAGTATTGGAAAAGGCAAGGTAGCGGCCGTCAGGCGACCACTGGGGGTTGGCTATCTGCGCTTCGGGCGGCAGGCCGGAAAGAGTGACGGCCGGGCCGCTGCCGGGAGCGAGGCTTTGTAGCTGTATGGTTTTGTAATATAACATCCGGCTCGGTCCATTGGTATCCGGACTGAACCGCAGTCCCGCCAGGCGCAGTTCCGACCGGGACAGTTGCTCCAGCGACAGTAAGGCTTCTCTCTGCAGCAAGGCCATTTTGCTGCGGGTAGGGTCGAGGCTGATATCCGGCACAGGAAAGGCTGTGGCAATGGCCGCCATTTCTTTGGGCGGCAGGCGATAGCCGTAGTCTGCGTCAGACTCGACCGCCGGATTCCGATTCTCATTGTAAAGAGCCATCGGCTACCTTGATACCTCCTCAGGTTTATTGCATTAAACGTTTCGCGCCTATTTCTACATCAGCGACTGAGGGAAATCCTGCAGTAAAGATAGGCATATTTCCAGTGGCGGCATATTTACAGCAGCAAGGTGCCGCCGATATAATCATGGTAATTGCAAAAGGTTTAGCTACCGCGGCATATACCGTCACATAATTATTGACGAAGGAAAGGAATGATTAATATGCCGGCATCTGCACCTGCCCTGCGCCCGCCCGCCGTACCGCTGGTGGTGTGCGATCCCTATCTCAGCATCTGGTCGTTTGCCGACAAATTGGCTGCCGATAATACCAAGCACTGGACCGGCACAATCCAGCCACTGACGAGCATGGTCAGGGTGGACGGCAAGGTCTATCGCTTAATGGGCCCTGCTTCAGCCCCGGAACTGCCTCAGGTTGGACTGGAGGTGTGGCCTACCCGTACCATCTACCGCTTTCAGGGCGCCGGTATAGCCGTCACCCTAAAGTTCACCACTCCGGTGCTGCCGGACGACCTGGATCTTATGTCGAGACCGATCACTTACATAACCTGGGAACTCGTTACCGTGGACGGCGGGACTCATGATGTAATCATCTATTTTGATGTTGGGGCGGCGCTGGCCGTCAATACTCAGGAAGAAAAAGTGGTCTGGGGCCGCCTGATGCTACCGGACCGGCGGCAGGCGCTTTACATCGGGTCCAAAGAGCAGGAAGTGTTGGGCAAAGCCGGCGACAACCTGCGCATCGACTGGGGTTATTTATACGCTATGGCTGCCACCGCCGACGGTGTCACCGCCGACGGTGTCACCGCCGCCGGTGCCGCCGGTGAGGGAGACTGCCGGGGTGTATTTACCGTTCCGCGCCGGGCCCGGCAACAGTTTGTCCAGGAAGGGACGATACCCGGCGCCGATGCTTTCGACATGCCGCAACAGGCCAGGCTGGCCGGTATAGCATATGTCGTCCCGGCCGGCACGGTGGGCGGCGCCGTTGTTTCCCGCACCATCTTGCTCGCTTACGACGATCAATATGCCGTCGAATTTCTCCATCGCCGGCTGAGGCCCTACTGGCGGCGTACTGGCTGGAATGCCGCCGATCTTCTCTCCGCCGCCCTGGAAGATTGGCCGGCTGTCGATCACCGCTGCCGGGAGTTTGATGAGCAGTTTATGGGGGAGATGACGGCCTGCGGCGGGGAGAAGTATGCCCGGCTGTGTGCCTTGACCTACAGGCAGTGCCTCGGGGCTCACAAATTGGTCGCCGATGTCGATGGCGCTCCGCTCTTCTTTCCCAAGGAGAACTTCAGCAACGGCTGCATCGGTACGGTGGACGTGATCTATCCGACTTCTCCTTTTTATCTATATTTCCACCCCCAACTGCTCAAGGCGGCGCTGCAGCCCGTCCTGGAATATGCTTCCCTGCCCCGCTGGCCATTTCCGTTCGCTCCTCACGACATCGGCACTTACCCATTGGCCAACGGGCAGGTTTATGGGGGAGGAGAACGCTCTGAAGTAAACCAGATGCCGGTGGAGGAAAGCGGCAATATGCTGCTCATGGTGGCGGCCTTGGCTATATTGGAAAACGATATGGCCTTCGCCGCCCGCTATGCCGACCTACTGCGCCGTTGGGCCCGCTATCTGAAAGAGAAAGGTTTTGACCCGGAAAACCAGCTTTGCACCGATGATTTCGCCGGCCATATGGAGCACAATGCCAACCTCTCCATCAAGGCCATCCTGGCTTTGGCGGCGTATGGCAAGTTGTGTGCCATGCTGGGGGAGAGCGCTGAAGCCGCAGAGTATGACGAGACGGCCAAACGTTATGCCCGCCTGTGGATGGAGCAGGCCGACGACGGCGACCATTACCGGCTGGCCTTTGACCAACCCGGAACCTGGAGCCAGAAATATAACCTGATTTGGGATGAGTTGCTGGACTTAAAGGTTTTCCCTCCGGAAGTGGCAAGAAAAGAGATCGCTTTTTATATGAGCAAGCTAAATGAGTATGGGCTGCCGCTGGACAACCGCAGCACCTGGACGAAGCTGGATTGGTGCCTGTGGACGGCCTCGCTGGCCGAAAAGGAGGAAGACTTCCAAAACTTGTTGGCGCCGGTCTATGAATATATCAACCGTACGCCGAGCCGGGTGCCTTTAAGCGACTGGTATTTCTCCGACAGCGGCCGGCAGAGAGGTTTTCAGGCTCGCTCGGTGGTCGGCGGCGTCTTCATCAAGGCGCTGCTTTGCCGGGATAAACACCGTTAGGGCGATAGGATGATAATCATAGCCGGGTGATGGATGAAGATGCCGACCATGCGCGATGTGGCCAAAAAGGCCGGGGTGTCCATTGCCACCGTGTCTGCGGTGGTCAACAACAACAAACCGGTGAGCACTCCCCTGCGCCGGCGGGTGCTCACGGCCATTGAGGAGTTGGGTTATCGCCCCAACCTCATGGCCCGGGCCCTGCAGACCAGAAAAAGCGGCAACCTGGCTTTTTTGGTCACTTCCATAGCCAATCCTTTTTTCACCTCCGTCTTGCAGGCCGTGGAAAATGCCGCCATAAAAAAGGGCTACTGTGTCTTCGTGGGCAATACGGAAGGCGATCAGTCCAAGGTGGCTTTTTATAAAGAACGTATTCCGGCCATGGGTGTGGATGGACTCCTCGTGGTGCTCTCCTGGGATATTGCCGCCAGCGATTTGATCCAGACCTTTCTCCGCCAAAAGATCCCCGTAGTCGGCGTGGCCGGCAGCCGGGTGACACCGGCCATCGACTGTTTTGTCAGTGCCGACGAAGCAGCTGGGGAACAGGCCGCCCGTTATCTCATCGGCCTGGGTCACCGCCACATCGCCTTTGTGGGAGCAAAGGACAGCGAAACCACCCGCCTGCGCTACGGGGGAGTGCGCAAAGCCTTGGCCGAGTTGGGCATGGAGGAGGATCCCCGCCTGTTGGTGCTGGCGGATGGTTATAGCGAGCGAGATGCCTATGAGGCGGTGGGCACCCTGATCGGGCGCAATGTGTCCTTTACCGCCATCGTCGCCTTCAACGATGTGATGGCGCATGGCGTGCTCAATGCCCTCATCGATCAAGGTTTGAGCGTGCCGGAGCGGGTGTCCGTCGTGGGATTCGACGATACCGTGTCCCAATATACCCGCCCCAAGCTCACCACCATCGCCTGCCCCAGCCGGGAACTGGGGGAGAAGGGACTGGAAAAACTGTTGGCACGGCTGGAAGGTGATGATTCGCCTCCGCAGATATACCATTTGCCGACCAGGCTGATAGTGAGGCAGTCGACCCGCTGCCCTGCATTATAATCAGGAAGAGTGGTCGGGACGCTTGGCCCGGTACCGGTGCCGGCACCAAACCCATCATCGGTGCCGGTGCTCCAGCCGCTGCAGCACTTCTGCGGCAGCCTGATCACTCCGCTGCCGGAGGGCGGCTATGGCGGCAGTGCGGATTTGCCGGAGGGAGTGGCCGGCCAAGCCTTCCAACACGGTTACGGCATTTTCGCTGCGGATGGCGGCGATGGCCAGGGTCAGGGCGGTGACTGTATCGGCAGTTGCGGTGTGGGCGGCTGCAGTAAAGGCAGCTGTGGGGGCGACGATGGTCGAACCGGCTTTTTCCACCCTCTCCGCCAGAAGCTCCAGCACCTTGGGCTGGTAGACTGCGGGCAGACTTGCCAGGGCGGTGGCGGCACCCGCCACGATATAGGCATCATGGTGGTGCAGAAACGGCGGCAACTGCTCCAGCGCCATCTCGGCGTCCAACTCGGCCAGGGCATCGAAGCAGGCCACAATGACCTCGGCTGTTTCCTCTTCATGCAAGGCCAGCTTGACGGCGAGGACTGCCACCCCGCCCGGATCACCCAGCACAGCCAGGGACTCCGCGGCGGCGAGCCGCGCCGCCATGTTGCTGAATAGCCGGTCCTCAGGAGCATGGGGAGCGTGTGCTTTCATGTCGAAAAGCAGGAGGGAAATGGCCGGCAGCGCTCCCCGGCAACGCAGGGAAGCCATGGCTGCCGCTGCCTGAGCCCGGAGCGGCACGGCCATATCCTCAAAACCACAGCCGGAGCGTTCCACCTGCACCGTTTTAATGGCATGATGCAGGATGTCGGCAGCTTCAATGGCTCTGAGCTTTGGCAGAGCTTCCACTATGGCCAGGCGGGTCCGGCAGCCTGCATCTCTCTTGGGACCGTCTTCCGCCAGGCGCAGGTAAGTGGCGGCCAATGCCGGCACTACCCCGGGCTCTTCCAGAGCGGCCAAGCCTTTGACCACTTCAGCCACCACCAAATTGGAGCGGTCATTGAGCAGCGGCTGAAGCGTCGCCATTTTCTCCTCTTTACCGGCAGCACTATTACAAAAGCTGCGCACCGCCGCCAGCCGTTCGCCGGCTGAACGGGCCTTCAGCCCACCGCTATCTTTTTTCATATGCCGTCTCCTCCCCGGAGATAATTTTCGCTTCGGCCGGCCTGTCACCTTTTCGTCATATTTATGGCCTAAAATAAAGACAGGGACTAATGCGACATATTAGACGGATGAAAGGTGGATCTGCCATGTTGTGTAACAGGGAAACCAAAGTCAGGACTCAGTGGCTCATGAGGCTGCTCGCCGGGGTGGCGGTGGCGGCGGTAGCCTTGGGATTCACGATGTTGACTGCCGGGGTTGAAGCTGGGGAGATAATCACCTCAGGTGTAGCCGAGCTGACCACCGTGCCCGATCAGGCGACGGTCATTATCGGTACCCAGCATACAGCCGACACGGCGGTGGAAGCTCAGGCGGAAGTGGCTTCCAGGATGCAGGCTGTACAGGCGGCTCTGAAAAAGGCCGGTATACCTGAGAACGATATAAAGACCATCACTTTCCGGGTCGGCCCACAATATGACTGGGTGGACGGGCAGCGGGTCTTCAGAGGCTATACAGTCACTCACCAGCTGAGCGTCAAGCTGAGCGATATCGAACTTTTGGGACCACTCTTCGACAGCGTCGTAGCCGTGGGCGCCACCAACATCGATGATGTCAGGTTCAGCACCAGCAAAATGAGTGAGCTGCAGCGGGAGGCTTTGAAACTGGCTGTGGAAGATGCCCGGGAGAGAGCCGCCGCCATGGCCGCCGGAGCGGGATTAAACGAGCTGCACATAGTCCGCATCCAGGACAACTCGGCAAGGGATAGCTCCATTCAACCTGTATTAACATATACCGCTACGCTCGCCCGGGCCGAGTCCGCCGCTACCAGCGTGGCTCCCGGCCAGGTGATGGTGCGTGCGGTGGTGACCGTGCACTTTGAGTATTAACCTTTTCCGCTGTGCTTGAGTACAGGTTCCGGCTCTGGTTCAGATTCAGGCACAGAATCGCCATGAGGCAATAGGCTTTGCACAGTGTCCAATATATCTTGTATATTCAGCGGCTTATCGAAGGTGACATCAGCTCCGACAACGACGGCCGGTTTCCCGGCGTAGCTGCGGAAGGCGACTATAGGTACATCTTTCAACAGAGCACGTTTTCTGATTTCCGTGATCAGCTCCAGTCCAGGCGGACCGCTGAGATCGATATCGATGGTGACCAGATCCGGCTTCTTTGCCAGCATCACTTCCCTGGCTGCAGCCGGATCTGCCGCTTCGATCACTTCAAAACCGGCGTCGTAAAGCATCATGGCCAATATCGATCTCACCATTGGGTCGTCGTCAATCACAAGTATCGATTCCATTTCCTCATCATACCCTCATCATTGTCCTATAATAGAAGGTGCTCGGCAAACAACTTATTCAGGTTCCCGGTGATCTTTTTAATTCCTTTTCATTTCCTGCTTTTTTCATATTTGCTCAGTAGTGAGCATGACTTTCGGCATAAGCAGTATGGGGAGCAGAGTGGAAGATGCTTCCAGGTATGGTTGACACACCAAAATTCGTGTCGTAACATGTAAATATATATTATTTGCATAAAGAAAGTAAGTCCTATATGACACTCGATGCCGTTATATTGAAGCATGGTGCTCTCATCGATACGCTTCTGGAACATGGTCCCACATCACGGATAGAGCTCAGCCGACTCACTTCCGCCCGCCAGCCCACCATTACCCGGTGGATAAATGAATTAATCGAAGCCGGGCTGGTGGTGGAGGTGGGCCAGGAACATGATAACAACGGTATGGGTCGACCCCGCTCCCTGATCGACCTGAATGCCGATGCCGGCTATGTGGTGGCTTTACATATCGGTGAGCGCCAGGTGAAGGCCGGTTTGGTGAACCTGAAGGGCAAGGTCGTTTATCAGGAGATCTTCCGGAGCGAGGCGGCTGATCCGCCCTTTGCCGCCCATGTGCTGGAGGAAGCGATCAAGGCCACAAGAGCGGTGCTTTCCCGGCGCACCTGGCCCGGCAGCCTGTTGGGAGTGGGCGTCTCCACTGCCGGGATTTTCGATCCGGGTTCCGGAGCCATAGGCATACATTCTTTCACTAAAGGCTGCGTGGGACTGGTGCCGGTGCGCGAGTTGCTCGCCCGGAATTTTGGCGAACCGATTGAGATCGACACCGACAATTGGGCCATTGCCATCGCTGAGCGCCTTTTCGGCAGTCGGTTCAATAATTTCATTCTGATAATAGTGGATGAGGGAATCGGGGCGGCAGCCGTGCTGAATGGGCGGGTCTTCAAGGGCAAGGGATATGCCGGGGAGATAGGCCATCTGCCGGTGCATATCGTACCGGGAGTGGCGCAGACGGCTTTCGTCTGCCCGTTTTGCGGGCAGAGAAGCTGCCTTTCTTGCTGGGTATGCACTAAAAACATCCTGGCCAAAATTCGGCAGGCTACCGGGATCGGCACCCTTGAAGAGGTGTTGGTGGCGGCTGCCGATCGGAAACAGCCGCTGGTGGAGGCGATTTTTGCCGAAACCGCCGAGGCTTTGGCTTCGGTCTGCGTACCGATTGTGGATATGCTCCATCCGGATGCGGTGGTGTTGGTCGGTCCCATCATCAGCGAGCCGGACGTTGTGCGGCGGGTGCAGGATTACCTGCAGGTGCACTCCTTTGCCGCCAGCCGCGGCATAAAGGTGATGGCTTCGGAGTTGGGTGCCGATTCCGAGCTCATCGGCGCCGCCGGCCTGGTGTTTAACAAGCTGTTGGGAGCGGATTTGGAACTGCAGGCCGGAAGGGGCTGGGCGCATGCCGTCAATAAAGTCAAAGAGGTAAAGCGCTGGGCTTGAGGCTGTAATTGGTACTGCAAATGAGGGAACGGGCTGCGGTCCGTTCTTTTTTTGTATGCATAGCATCATCATTGATATTGAATATGTTAAGACCACCCATTAATATTATTAATGAGTAATATTGACATTTAACCCAGCGGCATCCATAATATAAACATTTCCAGGTTCAGGTAAAACTGGTTGGTCGGCGGAGGGTGAGTGAAGTAGCGATGGATCTATCGAAGGCACTGCCCGGACGGCGACGGCAGGAAAGTGATTCTCCGGCCTGGCGAAACCTTAAGAGGCTCTTTTCCGGCAGCAAGCCATATGCCAAGTGGTATTTGCTCATTGTCATTTCCCTGGTTTTATCCACGCTCTTTGAGCTCGGGGTGACCGACGCTTTGCGGCGGATCATCAATGCCGCTGCCGAACGCAATCTGGACTTGCTGCGTGAGGGCATGGTGGTGGGTCTCGTCGGCTTTGCCGGCAACACGCTATTCAATGCGATCGCCGGATTGGTCCGCACCTGGGTTGATCAGGAAAGCGTGCAGAAGTTGCAGGGGCAACTGGTGCGCCGCATCCACCGGGTGAAATATGATTACTGCACCAGCCAGCATTCCGGCGATTTGATCACCAGGCTGACCGGCAATGCCCATGAGGCGCAGGTCGGGTTCAACACGGCGGCAATCGACACCATACGTTACCTGGCTATTATATCGATTACCATAGGATATCTCCTATGGCTGAGCTGGCAGCTGACTCTCGGCACTTTGCTCACCGCCACCTGCGGTCCCCTCCTTCTCAACCTGGCCGGCCGCCGCCTCCGCCGGCTGTGGCAGGAAAGATATAAGAAGGAAGGGGAAATCTCCGCCCTGGTGCAAGATGCCGTGCAGGGAGCGGAGACCACCAGGGCTTTCAGTCTCGATTCCTGGCTGATGAGGCGTTTCGATCGCACCTACCAGCCGTTGCTGAGGCTGATCCGCCGCATAGAATTCTGGAACCAACTGCTGCAGGCGTCGGGATATGCGGTGTTCCTGGCCGGTTTGTTCTTTGTCCTGGGCTATGGCGGCACTCATGTGGTCCGGGGGGAGATATCACCCGGCGTGCTGGCTGCCTTCCTGGTCAGTTTTGAGCGGGTTAGCTTTCCTTTCATGGAATTGCTGCGCATATGGCCGAACCTGCAAAAAGCCTTGTCGGCCGCCCAGAGAGTATATGAAGTGTTTGATACTCCGGCGGCCCCGGGTAAGGACCACAGGGATCGGCCGCTGCCGGTAGAGGTAACGACCCGGACTCCGGCACCTGCGGCCGCTGATAATGGCGAGGGCGGGCTCGGCGATTTCAACGCCACCGTCAAAGCTATTTGCTTCGACAACGTCACTTTTACATATCCCGGCACGTCCAAGCCCGTGCTGCAGAATTTATCGTTCACTTTGCCAACCGGTCGCTTTACGGCCATCGTCGGCGAAACGGGAGCGGGCAAAACCTCCATTCTGCGCCTGCTTTTGCGAATCTATGATCCCGATGAGGGCGCCATCCGACTGCAGACCACCTCGGGTACCCTCTCCCTGACTGAGATCCCACTCGGGTGGTGGCGGGCTCAGCTGGGCTATGTACCGCAGGATATTGCGCTTTTCCACCTGTCCCTGGAGGAGAATATCGTCCTTGGCGGGGGCTGGGCAAGCGTGAGTAGGAGCGGAAGTGGCGGCAAAGCTCCGGCCGGTGCCGGGGTGAGGAAGGCTTTGACAGGCGATCCGATACGCCTTGCCGAAGCTCTACGCCTGGCTCACCTGGAAGAAGTGGTGGCCCGTCTGCCGGAAGGCCTCGCCACCAGGCCGGGTGAGCGGGGCTGGCTGCTCTCCGGGGGTGAACGCCAGAGAGTGGCCTTAGCCAGGGTGGCTTACCGCAACCCGTCTGTTCTGCTTTTGGACGAAGCCACCTCTTCTCTCGACAATCAAAGCGAGCGCCTGGTGCAACGGGCTTTGCATGAGGTGAGCAGCGGTCGCACCACGGTGGCCATTGCTCACCGGCTTTCGACCGTGATGCATGCGCACAACATCCTGGTTCTGGCCCAGGGCAAGGTGGTTGAACAGGGTACGCATCGCAGTTTGCTAGAGATGGATGGTTATTACAGCAAGTTATTTGCCGCCGGCAGACTGGGAGGTGACGGCGTTTGGCAGTCAGCCTGAAAATGCATGAGGAAATGCGCTCATTATTATCTCTGATTTACCGGCGTCTGCGGCCCGTGTGGCCATATTGGCTGGCAGGGACGGTGCTCACCATCGGTTTCAGCGGCTTCCAGGTGGGCATTGCCGGCATGCAGCAAAACCTGCTTGATCTGGTGGTGGCCGGCAATTTGACATTGCTTTACCGCTTGCTGGTCATCTGGGGTGGAGCTTTAGCCCTCATGGGGGCTGCCGGTTGCGCCGGCTGGTACCTCATCAACTACGGCATGGCTTTGGTGGTGCGCTCTTTCCGCCGGGAGACGGCATCCCATCTGAACCGGATTGCGCTGCCGGCACTGGAAAAGGGACATACCGGAGACTTCGTCTCTCGGGCTTTCAATGATACGGCGCAGGCCATCAGGGGGTTTATGGCCAACATCGCCCAATTCACTTCGGCGGTGATCACGGCGCTCCTGGCCTTTTATTACCTGTCTCGCATCAACTTCCTCTTGACTTTGATCGTCACCGCCGTCGGGCCTCTGATCTTCCTCGTCGGCAGAGTGTTCGACCGGCGGCTGCGCCGGCTGGGTGAGTTGATCCAGAAAGGCGAGGCGGAGATGCGCAGTTTTCTCCAGGACGACCTGCAGGCCATGGAAGTGGTGCGGGCATATAATCTGGAAGAGTGGGCTGTGGACCGCTTCACCCAGATAAGGAGCGATCTGAAGAAGCTCCATCTCAGGCAAGCCCTGGTCTCGAACTGTCTGCATATCATTAATTATTCATCCTGGCTGTTATGCACACTGGCGAGCGGCATGGTTATTGCCTTGGCCGCCGTGCGGGGAAACCTCAGCACCGGCACTGTGTTGGCCTTTCTGATTATGGTCAATCGGCTGACCGGTCCGTTCGCTCAGGTCTCGTATATGTGGGGTAGTATGCAGCATGCCTTTGCGGCGGCACGCCGGGTGAAGGAACTATTGGCCATGCCGGTGGAATATGCGATCCCTGTGGCAGCTCCTCTGCCCAGTATTGCTCAGGAAGAGCAAAGGGGCGAAGAAAAGCATAGGGGCGAGGAAGAGTTAGAGCCGCCGGCATTATTAATGGAAGATGTCGTCTTTCATCATGCCGGGGAACGGCGCATTTTGGACCGGCTTTCGCTGCGGGTGAATAAAGGTGAGGTGGTCGGCTTGGTGGGTGGGAGCGGTGCCGGAAAGACTACCGTCGCCCGCCTGGCTTTGGGGCTATATCTTCCGGATCAGGGCGAGGTGGCGGTCTGTGGGTTAAATACCAAAGAGAATCTGTCCTCCATACGCTCCCTGGTCGCTTATGTCCCGCAGACCCCCTATCTCTATGCCGATACGGTACTGGAAAACATCACCTGTGGAGAGGCGTTGGCGCTTTCGCCGCACGATCGGCAGCAGCTCGGTCTCACCGGACTGGCGGCACAATTGCCCCACGCGCTGGAGACACAGGTCGGCGAGCGAGGCATCCAGCTTTCGGGCGGGCAACGGCAGCGCGTCGCTTTAGCCCGGGCTCTGGTGCGTCGTCCGGCACTGATCGTCCTGGATGAAGCCACCAGTGCCCTGGATAATGAGACGGAAAAAGAGATCCAGCACATTTTGCTGCAAAACAGAGGCGAAGCCGGAATATTGATCATCGCTCACCGCCTCGGCACGGTAGCCGGAGCTGACCGCATATTGGTGCTTCACGAAGGAAAAATTGTCGAAGAAGGTGAACATGGTGAACTGTTAAGGCGTGGCGGATATTACGCTCACCTTTGGCAGGCCGCCGAAAGCGACATAGAAGAGACAGCGGCAGGCAAGCAGGCAGAAATGGATGAGCAGACAAAAGTAGGTACCGATACAGAGGTGAGTGCCGGTGTAGAAGGGTAATGGAGCGCGCCGGACGCCGGGCAACACTGCTACATCTCAAAGGAGGGCTGGAAGGCATGTGTTACATAGAAAGCCTTTTACCAAGGTTCAGGGCGGCAGCCGTTTTTCTTGCCGTCGGACTCAGCATTATATTCGGCGGTATGGTGTGTAGTGCTGCGGCCGATACTCCGGCGCTAAGGCAATCCCGGGGCTATATGACCACCCCGGCCGAATTGCGCCTCATCAAGGAGAAAGCAGATAGTGGTCTTGAACCTTACAGGACGGCTGTGCAGCGGATGATCATCATCGAGGCGACGCAGCCGTGGACCTATGGAGAGATCGGTGGGCTCCAGGCCTGCCGGAGCACACACGAGCCGCCGTATATCGGCCTGGGTTCCCCTCTGGTCTATGCCAAAGCACTGGCTTATCACTTGACCGGAGATGAGAGTTATGCGCGGACCGTGCGGGAACTGCTCCTGGACTTAACCGATACCTACGGCTTCGGCGAGCAGTTTTCCGGCGCCAACCAGTGCATCCTGAACCTCTCCTGGTATATACCCGGCTGGATCTGGGCGGCCGATTTGCTTGAGGAGTATGAGGGGTGGACAAGGGAAGATAAAGCGACCTTCCAGCGCTGGCTGGCGGCAGTGGTCTATGTGAAGACCTCCTGGGCAAGCGATGCCAGGGACAACAACTGGGGGGCGGCCGGTTCATACACCTCCGCCCTGATTGCCGATTACCTTCATGACAGCGGCTTGGTGCTGGTGGACTGGAACAATATTGCCCGCACTCCGGCCGAAGCCTACCAGCATCATAATCAGAAGCAGTTCCGTCGCATCAATGGGATAGCCGCGGAGATGGATTCCCGCTGCCCGGAATCGGGCATCAGACCCTATGGGGGAATTCCCGATGAGCTGAGGAGAGGGTCGTCCGGGTGCGAGGCGCGCTGGATCGAAGCCAACGATGCCTCCTGGACCTATACACAGGTGCACCTCCAGGCTCTAGTAGCCCATGCCGAACTGCTTTACCGCCGGGGCGATGCCGGCTTATATACAAATGTGCATAGCGACGGCAGCGGGTCCATACTGAAGGCCATCAACTTCATCATCGACAATCCTACCAATCCGGCCAAATCCACCTATTTCAAAGAGAACCATATGCCGGTGCTTGAGCCGGCCTACCGCTTCTATCGCACTGAAGCCATGTGCCGGCAGCTGCATTGCCAAAACGAGCCGCCCTTGCGCTTCATCGGCGGCGCCAGCGGCCAGCTGCTGCACTTCGGTACCATCACCCATGGCTTCCATCCCGACGAGGATCCGGGACCTCCACCCACCGTGCCGCCGCCTACCATGTCGCCCCCCACTGTACAGACATCCACCGGCTCACCGTCTGCCGGACTTGTTCCTGCCGAGATGCAGCAGGAAGCCCTGCTGCAGATCAAAGCGCCGCTTCTGGCCGATACGCTGGTGGAGATGGGGGAGAGAGCCGATGTCAATTTTGGCACCAACCGTGTCTTGCGGGCCAAGTCCAACTCATCCAAAAACAGGATCAGCTATCTCCGGTTCGATCTGAGCGGCATCCCCACCGATTTCGGGGCAGCCATATTGCGCCTTTATGGAGCTACCGACAATGCCGGGGAAATTGGGGTGCATGCCGTGAGGGAAGATGCCTGGCGGGAAAGCGAGGTCACCTGGAACAACAAGCCCGGTTTTGACGAACAGTTGGCTCTGGTCCTGGTGGATACCGCAGCCCGCTGGTGGGAGTTCGATGTATCCGCATTTGTCATGGAACGACGAGCCGCCGGGGCAACAAAAGTGAGCTTTGCCGTCGTCAGTGCAGCCTCCGGTGTCACCCTGGCCGAATTTCACAGCAGCAACAACCCCTCCGGGTTCAAGCCGGAACTGCTCATCATCCGCTGAGGGCCGGGATTTTGTTTTGGCATTTTAATGCACAATGCCAAAACAGGGCGGCGTTGCACCCTACTCGTTGCGCCGTCCCTTCAACTCGGCAGAGCGTTCGGTCTGAAGGCGGTGCTTTTTAAGGAAGGGGTCGTTTTGCCAGCCCGGCTTGAGCAGCGGCGGTGGGGTGGTGGGCTTCTTTTTATGTGGCCCCACTCGCCGCATTGCCAAAAAGGCGACCGCCATCGCTGCCAAAACCAAGAGGAGCACGAGTCGGAACATCCAGGCCGGCGCCGACTGTCCAGCCACCGCACTGCTCATCACTGCCACCGCCGCCATCACCGCCACGGCCGCCACCATCATGGCAACCAAGAGCCACCACCTGCCGCCGCCGGCCGCAGGCGGGCGTTTGGTGTTTTTCCGGTACTTCTTCTGCTTCGATGCAGGCACAATTTTCAGCTTCATCTTAAAGACCGCCTTTTGCTGCTCAGGCTTTCCACGGTGTGAGGTTTTACCTCACATAATCGGCATCCCGGATGCCCGTTCCATCCCGCCGTCAAAAGCCGGCGGTACTCTTCCACTATGTCCCAACCCTTAATGCAGGCCACTTTGGCCTGCCCGATGGTCACTTCCCGCCACAAGCCCTTTTGCTGCAGGCGGCGGGTGATCTCCCTATCATCACCTGCCGGGCACTGCCTGCTGCGGAAGGCGTCGGCCCAGACAATGATCTCCTTGTTGCTCCGGGGATCGATGCAGCGGCAGGGAATGGTACGCTCTCCAAGGCAGGCGGCTCCGGCCAGCATCTCGCCCAGGTGCATGGCGGTAGCTCTGTTCATGCCCACGCCCATCAAAATCACATCGCCGCCGGCCCGGCACAATTTGCCCAGAGGTGAAGCAGGCCCGAAAGTAGTAGCCTCCTGATGGTTGCTCACCAGCCATTGAGCTTGCCGGCCGATGGCGGCATAGGCATGAGTGGGATGGAGTGATCGATGGGCTTCAGGCCGGCGCCGCAGCTCATTGGTGATGGCGCCGCTCACGCTCGCCGTGGTGCGGGGATCGAACACGATATGATGATTGTGCGTGAAGGTGGGCATCATCACCGTACCATCGGCGGTCACCACTTCCAGGAGAGCGTCGACCACCGTGGCCGCCCCTCCCTCCACATGGCCGAAGCTGGAAAGGGAACTGTGAACCAGTACCATGTGACCCGGCTTCACCCCGAGGTGGCGCAGACCCGCAATGATCGTCTCTTTGGTGACAGGCACTTTGATGTTGCCGGTAAGAGGCACATTCATACCGCACAGCTCTCTCCGTTTTCCGGGATTGCCAAAATAGGAATTGGTAATGTATGTATATCATCTATTGCTGTAGGTGCGCAAGCCTTCTCTGAACAAGATGGCCAGCTGCCGGGCTATGCCGGCCAATTTGCGGCTGTCTACCAAATCCGTGGTATCTGCCGCGGAGTGTGTATAGCTTATTACAATGATTATGTGCCCGAAGCTGCCAGGATCTTCCGAATCTCCGCTTTGGCGAAGCGAATGAACTCTGCCGTTGCCGTCGCCTTGGCGGCAAAATCGTCTTGCAACTCTCCCAGATATGCGGCCCGCGCCTCTGCCAGGAGGAGACGATGCTCGGCCGGCAAGCGCTCCTCCACCCAGGAGGCCGCCATGTCCTTCGGAGCGATTTGTCCGGTGGCGGCACTGTACCAGATGCGCGCCAGCGTAAGCATGATGTTACGCTCATCACCCTGCCAATCTTCCGGCTTTTCCCAGAGCGCCAGGCAATCGGCGAGAGCGTGGAGAAAATCTTTCCGCGGGATGGGAGCGAAGAAGGTTTCTGCGGGAGGCCCGACCAAAGCGATGCTATGCTGCCTGGCCTTGGCGATCAATATCGTTAAATCAGGATCCGCGACGGGCGGGAGATGCCGGCCCGCCTCGATTTCCCGGCGCAGCCATTCGCCGAACTGCAGCTCCCGCCGGGGCGGGTAGCGCCAGGGCAGCACATCCTGATAGACGAGCACCGTCACCTCAAGGGAACGCCAATTCCTCTTTAACCAAAAACCATCGCCGCCTCGCCCACCGCCGTCCGGCGGCACCGACACTGTCAGCAGATCCTGCAGCAAGGCTTGTCGTATCGCGTCATCAAGCTGGATGCTCACCGTGACCAAGAGGTCGATATCGCTTTGCGGCTTGAGCCCCCCGTCCACTGCCGAGCCAAATAAATGGATAGCCATCACTTTATCTGCCAGATGGCGCTCAATCACCTTTTGAGCGCAAGAGAGCTGTTCGGTAATTTCCGCAGGAATTTGTATTATATTATCGATGATCGTCCGCCCTCTCCAACTCATCTTTGCCGTCACTCTTCGCTCTTGTCTCAATTCGTCCTGCCCTGACGGCGCAGGTTTCATGGTACTTGGAAAGAATTAACACATATGTTTGCTATTGTTGGTGATAGCTAAAAGATGGACTATATGGAGGCTGCCATGGAAACAGCACCGGGATACCGCATCTTGCTGGTGGAAGACGATGAGAAGATCGCCCGCATCCTGAAAGCCGAACTGGAGCGTTATGGCCACAGGGTGGTGGTACCATCCGACTTGGCCCACATCAAGGAGGAGTTTTTGGCCCAAAAGCCCGATCTGGTAATTCTGGATATCAATTTACCTCGTTATGACGGCTACCACTGGTGCCGGCAGATCCGCATGCACTCCACCGTGCCGATCATCTTCCTTTCCGCCCGGGATCAGGATGTCGACCAAGTGAGAGCCCTGGAAAGCGGGGGAGATGATTATATCAGCAAACCATTCAGCCTGGAGTTGGCGGTGGCCAAAGTGAACAGTCTCCTGAGGCGAACATATGGGGAATATGCCTGGCGCCAGGAGCCGGACATTCTGCAGATAGACGATGTAATCATCAACCGGAGCAACAGCACCGTGAGCCGCCGTGGTCTGCGGGTGGAACTGTCCGCCAAGGAATTCCGGCTGTTATGGCTGTTGGCCAAACGAGAGGGAGAAATTGTCGGACGGGCGGAGCTGCTCGAAGTGCTGTGGGATGATGTGGCCTTTGTGGACGACAATACTTTGACGGTGAATGTCACCCGCCTGCGCCATCGCCTGGCCGCCCTCAACCTGGACGGGGCAGTGGAAACCAGGCGCGGGCAAGGCTACCGCCTGAACCTGAAACACCGAGACAGTGATGAGTAGAGCTGGAGAGAGTGAGTGAGGATGAGTTTTCTAACCTATCTCCGCCAGTCCCTGGGTTTCATCATACTCTACTGTACTTTTGCCGTCTTCATCATAGGCATTCTATATCTGGAGCAATTTGTCCACCAGGGTAGCTGGCGCCCGGCCACCGTCGCCTATATCGCTTTGCTCGGCTTGGTCGGTCTCGGACTATATCTTTATTATGATTACCGGCGCCGGAAAGCTTTTCTCACCGGACTGCGTTTCGCTGTAGAGCAGGCTTCGCTTGATGAGATGACGGTTCTGCCGCCGGCTTATACCGCAGAGCACCGCCTGTTTGTCGCAGTCTGGAATCAGGTGATCTCCAGGCTGCGCACGGAGCTGACGGCAGAGAGCGGGCGGCACCGGGAGAATATCCGCCTCATGGGTATGTGGGCCCATTATATGAAAACGCCGCTTTCCGTGATAGACCTGGAATTGCAGCGGTTGGATCAGTTGGAGATCCCTCTTCCCGGTGAGGTAAAGGTAGCATTGCAAAGCGTGGCGGAGGAAAACCGGCGCCTTGGTCGCTCGCTGCAGGCATTGATCAACATGCTGCGCCTGGAAGATTTCACCGCAGACTTTCGTCCGGAACAGATCGACCTCCTGGAGCTGGTCAGACAATTAATAAACGACAGCCGCAGGCTTTTTATCACCCACCATGTGTATCCGAGGATCACCACGGACGGTGGGGAGGAACCCGGCGCGCCCGACAGTGT